>DATJZH010000063.1:0-4576 GCA_035499215.1 Streptosporangiaceae bacterium
GGTGAAGCGCTGCCGCGGGCCGCGGATCTCCCAGATCCCCTCGTCCGGCTCCTGCCAGTGCCTGGCCAGCCAGTCCAGCCGCTTAGCCAGGCCGACCCACAGGTCGTAGGAGATCGGGACCTCGCGGTTGTACAGATAGACCGAGTCCATCAGCTCGCCGTAGACATCAATCTGACGCTGCCGCACTGCGCTGTTGCCGATACGGACCGGACCTGAGCCGCAGTAGCCCTCCAGGTGGTCCAGCACTGTCTCGCAGAGGTCCGCGCTGCCGTCGACCGCATACATGATCATGACATCGTGCTCGGGAGTCGCGGACTCGCAGCGGCGCTGGACCCAGTCCATGAAAGACGCAGCCTCCTCCAGGAAGCCGAGCCTCATCAGTGCGTACACGGTGAACGCCGCATCGCGCAGCCAGCTGTAGCGGTAGTCCCAGTTACGGCTGCCGCCCATTTCCTCGGGCAGCGAGGTCGTCGGTGCCGCGACCAGCGCCCCGGTCGGATGGTAGACCAGCAGCTTGAGGGCCAGGGCAGAGCGCTGCACCGTCTCCCGCCATCGCCCGCGGTAGCGGGAATGGCTGACCCAGGCCTGCCAGAAGTCCGACGTCAGAGCGAAAAGCTCGTCGGTCTCGCCGGGAGCGAGCGGCCGCACCTCGCCCCGCCACTCCAGCGCGACGTCGACGGTCTCGCCTTCCTCCAGGGTGAACGTCGCGGCGACGCCGGAGTCCTCGATCTTCAGGGGCACGCTGGTGCGCAGCACGCAGGAGCCGAGCGCGGAGGTGAACACCGCGCCCACCCCGGCGACCAGGTCGACGGAGTGTGAGGCGCGGCCGTAGTCGAACGCCGGGTGGCAGGCAAGCTCGAACGAGGCCCGGCCGCGGACTGCCCGCGCCTGCCGCACGAGCAGGTCGCGCGCCTTCATGGTGCCGCTGGTGACTGGCACCATGAAGTCGATCACCTCGCCGACGGCCTCGGAGCCGAGGAAGCGCGTTACCAGGATGTTGGTGTCCGGCAGGTACAGCTGCTTCGGCCGCCCGCCGGTACGGCTCGACAGCGAGAAATAGCCGCCCCGGCGCGCGTCCAGGAGCGAGCCGAACAGCGCGGGTGCATCGAAGCGGGACGGGCAGTACCAGTCGACGGTGCCGTTCGTGCCCACCAGGGCCACCGTTCGGAGATCACCAACGATGCCGTGCTCCTCGATCGGCAGGTAGCCCCACGGCCCGCCGGCGCGGCCATTTTCGGGCGGATAGTTACTCACGCTTTCAGAATGCGTTTGCTTAATTACATCCGCGTTTCTGCTGCGATACGGTCTCGCTCAGCCGGCCCGGCGTATGGCCCATCGCAGCAGCATTCCGGCGATGACGGCGGGGTTGGCCGGCTCCTCACCAGATAGGCAGTTCCGCGCCCGTCGGGTGTCGTCCGTCGACTGGTGTTCCGTGACGCTCCTCTCGAGGCGGCGGATCGCCACCGGCCGAATGCGTTGCTTCAACCCCAGCGTCCTGGCGAACGCGCGGGCAGCGGCGATGACCGATCTTGCCGTACGGATGTCGCTGGTGACTGGTGCCAGCGCTGGCATCGCTATGCGACAGCGACGGACCACACAAGCCGCGGGTGGCCGGATGCGCTGCACCTGCCGGTCACAATCGCGTTTGCGCGGCGTAAGGATCGGCCAGGCGGGCGCATGCGTTTCGTGTGCATGCCTGCCACAGACGCTGGCCCGAGAATACAGTGGCCAGGGAGTTCCACCTGGACCGCTAACCTGGGGAGGGATTATGAACTGTCAGCATCAGCCGCCCTGCCCGCCAGCGGAGGCGCCGGACTGCGAAGCCGCCCATGTTGTGGCCTCCCACCCGGAGCAGGGATGGAGCCTGCTGTGCAACGGCGTCGTTGTCTTCGAGGATACCGGCGAGCTGCTGCCAGACGGCCGGATCATCGCGCCCCATCGGTCTGCGGCCTGACCGGCATCTCGTTGCGGGTGTCAGCACTTTGCCGCAAAGCCCGGTCGGTGCTGCCCGACACTGGTGACTGTCGGCTTTTGGTGCTGGACGCATCGCCCGGCAACCAGGCAGGCCAGTGGCTGGATGGGCGGTGCTATCACCCGGCATGGCTGTCTTGCCGACCCCAGATCGTCAAGTGGTCCGAGGAAAACGACACGACGGCGTTCACGAAGAAGCGGATTAAGCTGCCAAACGGCCGCAGCGCGTGGCGCGGGTGATCCGCCCGGAGTTCCGGGAAATGCTGGAAGACTACGAGGACGGCAAGATCGACGGCGTGATCTTCTACGATATTGACCGGCTGGCCCCAGATCTCCGGCAGTAGGTGAGCCGCACGTCGCGTGACGTGCGGTTTCCCGGGGCCTATTATTGTGCGTAATTGTTTAATCTCTGGTACGATGCTGCCATGCCTGCGGCTGTTACGGCGATCCTGGGGGGCATGCCCGAGCCCGCAGACCTGCGCCTGCACAAGGTGAACGGCCGGTGCGTGATCACCGCCGGCCCGGTGGTGCTGTTCGACTATGACGGCGCCGATGTGGTCATGCGGAACCTGGCGATCTCGGCGCTGCGGCGGCTGGGGTTCACCGGGCGGCGGGTCGCGGCGCTGCTGGGGCTGACCGAGAACTACGTCGCGACGCTGCACGCCGGGGCGGCACGGGACGGGTCGGCGGCGCTGATCCGGCACGCGCGGCCGGGCCGGCCCGGCAAGCTCGCGGACGCGGACTGGGCGGACGCGGCCGCGTGGCGGGGCCAGGGGCTGACCGGCACCGAGATCGGCCAGCGCCTCGGCGTGGCGCACACCACGGTCAGCCGGCGCCTCGGCCCGCGGCGCAAGCCCGCGGCGAAGGGAACCGGGGCCGCCGCGGCGCCGCGCCAGGACGAGCTTCCCGCTGTTCATCTGGAGCCGGAGCCAGCCGGTACCCCAGAGCAGCCGGCCGCAGGCGGGCCGCCGGCCGGGCCGCCGGTCACTGACGGCGTGTTCGCGTCCCGGTACGCCGGGGCGATGCTGCTGCACGCGTTCGCCAGCGCGTCCGGTGCCGGCGCGGTGCTGGCCGCCGCCGGCGGCGGCCAGGACGGGGGCGGCGGGCGGCGGTTCGCTGACGTCGGGCTGCTGTCAGCGGTGAGCATCTGCTTCGCGCTCGGCGCCGCGACGATCGAGCAGCACAAGCACCTGACCGCCTCCCGCGCCGGGCCGCTGGCCGGCCTGTCGGTCCTGCCCGGCCAGCGCACCCTGCGCTCCCGGCTCGCCGCGATAGCCGATGCCACCGACCCAGCGGAACTGCAGGCGATGTTTGCCGCGGCGATGCTGGCCGCCGGGCCGTGCGCCTCCGGGGTGTCCTACGTCGATGACCACTTCGTGCCCTGCACCGGCGCCAGGCCCGTGGGCATGGGCTGGAACAACAAGCGCGGCCGGGCGGAGAAAGGCCGCGCCGGCACCCACGTCACCGCCCGCGACGGCCGCGCGGTCTGCTTCGTCACCGGCGAGCCATCCGGGCTGACCGTGACCCTGCCCGGCGCGCTGGCGGAACTGAAGAAAGCCGCCGGGCCCGGCGCGCAGATCATGCTCGGGTTCGACCGCGGCGGCGCCTGCCCCCAAGTGTTCCGGCACTGCCGCCAGGAGCAAGTGCACTGGGTCACCTACCGCCGCGCCCCGCTCGCCGTCCCCGCGCGCCTGCCCGTCCTGGCCACCATCACCCGCCCCGGTGGCAGCAGCCGGACGATCTCCCGGGCCGGCGAGACCGTGCAGATCAAGGACTACGGCCAGGCCCGCCAGATCACCTTGTTCGAGCACGGCCAGGTCGCCCCGCAGATCCTGACCTCCGACTTCGGTGCCTGCCCGGCGGAGATCCTGTCCTGGCTGAAGTCCCGGTGGCGGGAGGAGAACTTCCTCAGGTACGCCTCGGAGAACTACGGCATCGACAAGATCTGCGACTACGCCGCTGCCATCGAGACCAACACCAAGATCACCGGCAACCCGGCGCGCAAGACCGCTACCGCCGCCGTCCGGCAGGCGGAAAAGGCACTCACCACAACCCGCGAGGAACTCGCCGCCATGCTCCGCGACCCCGCCATCCCGGCCGCCGCCAGGAACGAGCGCCTGATCCCCGCCGCCCAGAAGAAAATCACCCGGGCAGAACGGGCCCTGGCCGCCGCCGGGACCGCCCGTGACAAGATCCCCGCGAAACTGCCCGCCAGCGCCATCGACCCCGAAGCCCAGCGGGCGCTGCAGCGCGCCAGCCGACGCAGCCTGCAGATGATCCTGCGGCTCCTCGCCTGCAACGCCGAGCACTGGCTGTCCCGGCACCTCAACGCCTACCTGTGCGACGACGACGAATACCGCGCGATCACCCGCGAGACCATCATCCGCGGCCTGGCCGGGGTCATCACCTACGCCCCGGACGCGATCACCGTCGCACTCGACGAGCCCGGCGCCCCCCGCGTCACCCGCGCCCTGCGGCTTCTCCTCGGCGAAATCAACGCCGCCCCGCCCAGCCTCCCCGGCGACACCCGGCCCATCACCTACCAGCTCGCCCCCCGCACCTCAGCATTCAACAGCTAAAGCACCGCAACTGCCGGAGATCTGGG
>DATJZH010000064.1:0-2216 GCA_035499215.1 Streptosporangiaceae bacterium
AGGTCCATGGCAGCGCCAAATGCCTGCGGCTCCAGTGCTGCGCCATCACCCCGTCGGCAAGGTCCGCATGCCGGCGTCGCGGCTGTCATCGCCGGCCAGCGGTTCGGCTACACGCGGGCTGAGCTCGCCTTCCAAGCGGCGGCTCGCGCTGCCTTGGCGGTCTTCTTGTCCGGATGCAGTTCCCCGATGACCTTCAGCGCCTGCAGCGCGACCGAGTGCCGGGAGCGCCACATGGCGTCGAAGAGCGCGGCTGGTTCCTGGCCCGGGTGGACGGCGGCGGACACCGCGTCGGCGATGGCCTGACTGTTGCGGATGCTGAGCGCATAGGCGCCCATGATCGTCTCGGACGCCAGGACTACCGCGTCGCAGTCAAGCGGTTCGAGGCCGGGAAGCGGGTCCCGCTGAAAGTCCCGCCCTGCGCGCCGGTTCAGCTCCACGATGACGTACGGCCGGATCGCGGCAATCGAAAGCGCGGAACGCCAGGCGTGTTCGGTGTCGCCGTCGATGCCGCTGGCGATCTGCACGGCGGTCCGCCGGTAGGCGACGTCCTCGGGACCGGGCGCCGCAGCCAGCAGCGCCTCCACCGCATCCGCCGGATCCCGTACCGCCAGCCAGCCGTCCAGCTCGGCGGCGAAATCCCCGCCGGTCATGCCGAGCCGGCACACGATGACCTGGCGCGCTGTCAGCTCCGCGGACGGCGGCAGCTGTTCGGTGCGGGCGTTCAGCTCTTTCAGCAGCGCCCAGGTGGCAAGCGGGGTGAGTGTCACCTGCGACCGGGACACGGCGACCGCGCCGAGCCCCGCGGCCAGCCGCAGGTACCTCTGGACCGGGTCGCCGTGCCTGGCCGTCCATCGATTCCACTCGGACCGGCTGCGCGATGGCGCCAGGTTCTCAGTGGCGCCGTCTGCGATCGCGGCCGAGACCGCCTCGACGGTCGCGGTGCCATGGTGTTCGAGCAGCGTGAACAGCGGGTGACCGCCGATGCCGTGGAAGTCCAGCGGACCCGGCTCCGCGCCGGCGGGAAGCGCTTCCTCCACGCCGTGCGCATACAGCGCGTCAAGGGCGTGGAACCAGTCGTGCAGGATGTCGTCGTCGTCGCGTTCCTGGTGTCCGGACAGTTCCGCCGAACGCTGGATCAGCTGGCGGTCATCGTCAGTATCCAGGTATCTGGCGTGGTAGGCGACCTCATAGGCCCAGCGGAGCGCCTGGTCCGCTTCCGGGGTCACCGGGCCGCCAGGCGCCACCAGGCCGAGCGCTGCCGCTGCCCGCGATCGGGCCGCGGGCGCCTCCCACCCGGTTGCCCGGTCGACAGGCACGTCCCCGAACCAGTCGGCGAGCCGACGGGCTGCTTGCATTGCGCTGGCCGCGCGTGCTGCCGCGGCGAGCCCCGCGTCGGACGGCTGGCGTACCGGAATGATCTCAGGGAGCACCACGCGGCGTGGCACGGTAGGCCTCCAGGAACTAGGCGGACGCGGGACGGGCCTCCGCGTTGTCAAGCGGTGACAATGACTTCCGCCAGGCTGGACAGTTCGCCGGTGAGGGCGTCGGGATCGAACTGCTCGAACTCGGGGGGATCGGGGTCGTATGCCCAGATCCCGCCGCAGTCTTCTGGCGGTGCCTCCCGGCGGCCCGCGGTGCAGCGCGGGTAGGCGATCCCGGGAGCGGCAGGCCAGATCTTCTCCACCGCGATGTCGTGCCGCCAGTCGTCCCCGAAGTCATAGACGTAGACGATCTTCGCCTTCTCGGCGGCGGCGACCTGGGCGATGGTGACCGTCTCCTCGTCCTGGCGCTCGGCCCATCCGTCGTCCTGCAGCGGATCGCCGAATTCCCCGCACACCGTCTCGAACACGTGCAGGTGATAGCCGTCCCAGGTGAACGCCGCTTGCAGCACGTGGTGAAGCCGCCCGAGCGTCATCGTGCTGGGGAGTTCCAGGCGACGCCAGATCGGCGGCTTCGACCCGTACAGGGTGACCTTGACCTGGTGGATCGTTGTCGCCGCGCTCTCTGGCAGTTTCGGCACTTTCTGCTTCGTGACGCGCTTGCCGCCGACAAGCGTCTCCTGGTCAACGGCCCGGAAGAACTTCCCGCCGTTCGCCTCCGCTTCCATGAGCATGCGCAGGATGTCATCTGCCGACGGCAGCTGCGGTTCGCTGGCCACGGCACCCAGTGTGCCAGATGCAGCAACCCCGGAGACGATTACTGGTTACATCAGCTGA
>DATJZH010000065.1:0-16359 GCA_035499215.1 Streptosporangiaceae bacterium
CCGCGTAGTCGACGGTGAGCCGGCTATGTCCGCTGGTATCGGTGATGTGCTGGGTGACAGCCACGATGAAGGTAATGCTGGACGGGCCAAAAGCGCGCAGCGAGCTGATCGTCGCCGTCCCGGTCGAGACCTGCTTCCTGCCGTCCCGCATGCTCGCCACACCGGGTGTGGAGTAGGCGTTGGACAGCTGCCTCGCGAGCGGGCCGGTGATAAGGCTGAGCATCGGGGCGAGGTAGCCGGACGCGTTCTCGTCATAGGAGAACGTCCCGTAGTCGGTGCCGAACTTGATCACGACGCTGGCGGCACCGGACAGTCCCGACTGGGTGAAGGGCAGCCACTGGAAGATGCTGGCGGGTGCCGATGCGGACGGCTTTGCCGAGCTGGCCTTGCCCGGCGGGCCTGAAGCAGCCGGGCCGCCCCCTGCCGGGGACGCGGGCAGGGCCGGGCGGCCTGCCGATGCCTGCCGGGCTGTTGACCGAGGCGCGGTGCTCCCGGTGCCGTGCGCGCTGGGCAGGAAGAGGTACCAGCCCAGCCCGGCGAGCGTTAGGACGATAACCACGAAAACGGTCTTCCGCTGGACGGGTGTCAGTTCCATCTGCGCCCCGTCCGCTATTTCCGCCGCCAGATCGGCCGGAGCCAGAAGGGAGCGGGCGATTCTGGCTGATCACTGCCGGGACCGCCCGGGAGCGAGCCTGCGCCAGCGCCGGTGCCCTGACTGCCCGCGGCGGCCGTTCCCGCCCGGGGCTGCCGTCCTGCGCCGGACCGCGCAATCTGCCGCTCGCCGGACTGGCGCTGGCCCGGGGCCGCCGGATGGTCAGCGCCGGGCCCGGCCGGACGACCCGGCGCCGGGCCGGCCTGACGGGAAGGCGCGGGCGACGCGGACCGCGCAGCCCACGGGCCGGACTGGCGGGCCGGCGGCTGCGCTGCCGGGCGGGCAGGCGGCGCGCTGGCCGGCCGGCCCGGCGCGCGGTCTGCTGGCTGCCGCCTCGGCGGGGAGCCGACCGGGCGGGGGGCGGCAGGACCGGCCCGCGGCCCACCCGAGCCCGGACCACCCGAGCCCGGGCCGGCCGGCCCGCCGGAGCCTCGCCCGGGCGGCGCGGCGGCAGCGGAACGAGCAGCCGCGCTGCGGCCGGCCGCGCCACCCTGCGCCCAGGGTGGCGACTGTCGCCGGCCGCCCGGCGGCGGGCCGGCCGGGCCGTCCGGACGGGCTGGGGCGGCGGCGGTCTCATTCCTGCGCGTCCAGGTCGACGGCACGCCGGCGGAGTCCTGGCGGGCTGGCAGGTTCAGCGGCGGCGGCTCCCGCTCGCTGCCGTCACCGGCCGACGCCGCCCGCGCCCTGGCGCGGGCGGACACGCTGGCGCGGCCGGCCGCCTGACCGCCGTCAGCCGCGCCGACGCCGGCCGCGGCGTCCGCGGTCTCGGCAGCTGGGTTGCCGTCCGGTCCGTCCGCCGATCCGGCGCCCTTTCCGGACAGGCCGGCGGCGACCGCGGCGCTCGTGCCGGCTGTCGCTGCTCCCGCTGCCAGGCCCGCTGCCTGGGCGGGATTGCGCCGCGCCCAGCGGGCGACCCGGTAGCCCGCGAATGCGGGCACCGCCACCGTCGCGGCAGTCCGGGTGCTGGCGCGCGCTGCCGCGCCAGCCCGGCTCAGGTCGAGCTCCGCCCGCTCCTGCGAGCCGATCACCCCGTAGCCGACTGCGGAGAACAAGTGCTGGAACGGCTTGCGGTAGATAAACGCCGCCACCGTTACCAGGGTGATCATCAGGATCTTCAGTGCCCACGGGAGCACATCGTCGCCGGTCCCCATGATCAGCGCGTAGCAGTACAGCAGCACGCTCAGCACCAGGGCCACCGCGGCCTGCTTGAGCAAGACGCCGATGAGCATCTCGACCCAGCGGAGGGCGACAACCCGGCCGAAACCCGGATGCGTGCCGATCAGCAGGAAGAACGGCCCGACGATCAGCAGTAACAGGAAGCCGAGCTTGAGCAGGATCAGCGTCACCGAGATCAGCAGCACGAGCACTCCGGCCACCACCGCGGCCAGCAGGGCCGCGAACGCGATCTCCAGCCGGGTCGTCCACTGACTGCCCTGGAACAGCGGGTAGACGCCAGGGTCGTGCTGCTGAATGCTGCTGGCGATCCCCGCGTAGGTGGCTTGCTTGGCATGGATCAGGCCAGTGGCCGGTTTCTCGTTCACCGCCAGGGCCTGCGCCCACAGCAGCTGCCGGCCGTAGCTGTTGACGGGGGTACCCGCGGCGCCTGCCGCGGAGTAGCTGGTGGTGCCGAACTCCCCGTCGAGCCAGGGCTTGCAGACCAGCACGGTCCACAGCTCGTTGGCGTTCTGGTCCACCACCGTGCTGCCCGCGGTGTAGCTGTAGCTGGACGGGCGGATCTGCGGGTCGCCGCGGCGCACCGGCAGGCAGCTGCTCTGGCCAGGGGTCGGCAGCTTGGCGAACGCGACGTCGAGGGTCTGCGAAATGCCGTCGGAGACGCCCTTGCCGATGCCGGTGAAGTCAGCTGGCCTGCCGATCAGCCAGATCGCTGCCGCGCAGGCGACGACCATCCACACGGTGCCCTCGACGGTGCGGGTGGCGCGCTTGCGGATCAGTCCCTGCCAGGCAAGCCAGATCGCGCCGATAATGACCACGACAGCCACATACGGGAAGTAAATCGCGCTGCCGAGGCTGCTGATCAGTTTGTCGCTGACATTGCGGAGCCAGGACAGGATGCCCTCGCCGGCAGCTGCCTGGTAGAGGGTGATCGTCACGCGGTCAAGGGACTTCGCGATGTCAAAGACCATTCCGGCGACGTTGTTGCCGATCAGCGAGGTCATGTCCGAGCACTGCATGTTGGTCGCGGCCCAGTACTGGCCGGCCACGCCGTACTCGTTGTAAGGGGTGGCGATCACCGCGCCGGCCGACGCCGGCGGGCGGACCAGCGAGTCGATGCCCGAGTCCGCGGGCTCGGGCTCGGGCAGCGACGGCTGGCAGATGTTGTTCAGATCACCGGTGAGGCCGCTGGAGCCCGCGGCGCAGAAGCCAAGCAGCCCGCCGATGTCACCGATCCCGGCGACCGAGCACGGCCCGCCGGAAGACGTAGCCGGGCTTACCGCCGCGACCGCTGCGCCGGCAGCCGACGGTGCCTGGCGGCCCTGTCCTGACGGCTGCGCCGCTGCTGCCGCCGGATGCCCGGCCAGGGGCACCCACAGCAGGCCGGCCAGCACGGCAAGCACCAGCACCGTCTTGCGCGGCAATCGGCGCATTCTGCGCATCGGGGAAGCTCCTGACGGGGGTCTCGTCGTTGGCGCGCCGACTACCCGGCAGGCGGTCGCGCACCCTGCGCACCGCCGCGGCCCCCCGGCCCGCCCCGGCCGGGTACCGGAACCTCACCGGGCTTGGCCCTGGTGGGATTCGTATCCAGCCATTGCCGCAGGTCTTCGGAAATCAGGTCAATGCCGATCCGGCCGGCCCGGCCGTCAAGATCACGGAAGATGCACTCGCCGTTGCCGAGTCCGCGCAGCGCGGCCTTGTGCTCGTCAGATGACTCCAGGCCGAGCAGGGACAGCACGCTCGCGACCTCCGCGCGTTCCGATGAGCGGAACGCGAAAACGCTGGAGAGGCAGTTGGTGACCTGCTCGTTCAGCAGGTCACCCGCGTTCTGCGAAACGAGCAGCAAAGCGGTGTTGCGCGACCGGCCCATCCGGGATACCTCGGGGATCAGCTTGGCCCCCTGCGGCGTGGAGGTGATCGCCCAGGCCTCGTCGAGGATGATCGCCTTAGGCAGCCGCCGGTCCATGCCGTTGAGCAGCCTGCGGGCAAACTGCGACACGAGGTAGAGCAGCGCCACTGAGAGCCGCTGCTCGTAGGAGTAGTCGTCGCGCTTGACCGCGACGTCCGGCATGGTGAGCCCGGCGAGGGTGAACACCGTGGTCCAGCCTGCCGCGTCGATCCGCTCTCCGCCGGATGGCGCGAAACACAGCTTCGCCAGCCGCATCTCCGACATCGAGCGGAGCACCGCGCCGAGGTTGACCGACGCGGGATCGGCCGAGTCCTCCAGGTAGGCCACCACCTTTCCGAGGCTGGGCTGCTCCTGCCCGGCGATCGTCCCGACCGCCTGGATCATCGCGCTCTCCCGCTCCTCGCTCATCCGCGGCAGCAGCAGCCGGAGGGTCTCGGTGGCCATCGTGCGACGTTCGGCCAGTTCATCGCCGAAGGAGAAAGGGTCAAGCAGGCCGGGCGCCGCGCTGCCCAGCGGCAGCACCCTGGCTTTACGGCCGCGCCGCTGCAGCAGCTCGACCAGCGACTCGGCGTCACCTTTCGGGTCAATCACGGCAACAGTCACGCCGCGCAGCGCAAGCTGGACGATCAGCAGCAACGCCAGCGTCGTCTTCCCGCCGCCGGGCTCGCCAGTGATCGCGACCGCGGTGGGACGATTGCGCGCGGCAGCCACCAGCGGGTCGAAATGCACCACTGACCGGGCCCGGCCGAGCGTCTCGCCGATGTAGGGGCCGACCCAGCCCGCATCGCCGGCTGGCCGGTCGCCCAGGTCAACGGTCGCGGTCGGCATCCCGCCCGCGATCGTGTAGAGCGGCTGGCGCTGCAGGTACGAGGTGAGCCGGACCCGGTCGCCCGGCAGCGACTCGCGCAGCAGCGAGAACTGGTCGCCGGTGGAATTGACCACGTCGATGCCGACGTCCCGGTAATGCTCGGTCACCGCCTCGGCCCGCCGCATGCACAGCTCCCGCGACGGCGCGGTGACTATCAGCCGGTGCCAGCCGTAAACGAACGGCAGCCGCTCCTTGGTGATTCCGTGCTCCAGCAGCCTGGCCGCCTCGATCTGCTCGGCCAGCGCGATGGGCAGCTCGGCTCCGGCCTCCCTGATGTGCGCGTCCATGTCCCTGGCGTGCGCGAGGCGCCGGCTCACGTCCTTGCTTGCCTTGGCCGGCGGGATCAGCTTCATCCGCAGGCTCGCCTCAACCGGAAACGGAAGCGCGTCAGCGAAATGCAGCCATGGCTCGCCGTCGGGAAAGTACATGACGTCGGGGAACCGGGAGAAGGACAGGAACGCCGCATGCGACTCCCCCTCCGGATGCTCCAGCCGCAGGAACGTGCGCCCGTTGTGCACCTGGCCCTCCAGCAGGGCCTCGATCTCTCCCGTGCCCCAGGTGCGCCGCCTGGTCGCGGACGGCGGCGCCTCGCCGGCCGTGCCCATCAGCGTGTGCCGGAAAAGCCAGGCGATGTCGTCTGCGGTGGCGTGCCGGGCCGCCAGCGTGCTGGAACCGAGCGCCCGGCCCAGGCGCTCGGCCTGATCGGACCACCGGGAGATCTCCCCCGCTGACACGGCCTCGTCCTGCAGGCCCATGACCTGCTCGCCAGCACGGTAGGCACTGATGAACTGGGAGAACAGCCCGCCCGACAGCTGGGCCCGCATGCCGCGCTGACCAAGCCGGACGCCGAGGTAGACCTCCTTGGTCCAGAAGTCCTTGGCCCACACATGGCGGTACGCCTCGTCGAGGTATTCCAGCCAGCCGGGACCGCCGTCAGAGGTGGCATCCAGCCCGGTCGCCCACTCGCCGGCCGGATAGGACCGGTGCACGACCCGCAGGTGAACCTCGGCGTCGGTCATCCGGATCGCGGCGAGCGCGACGGTGATGTTGGTGGCCAGCCCCTCGCGCTCCTGCGGCGTCGTGAACTCATACGACACGGTCGGCACGCGGTAGTAGGCCCAGGCGTGCGTCTCCGTCAGCAGGATCCGGTCATCGAAATAGCGGACAGCCAGCCGGCTGCGTCCGCCGGTGCGGGCGCTCATGGCCGCGCGCTCCGCAGCTGCGGCGCATCCGCGAGCCCGGCGACAAGAACGCCGGCCAGCGCCGTGTAGGCGTGCACGGCGGGGAGGCTGAGCGCGGCGGGAGCTGCCGCGATCACGGGCCTGGCTGCGGGTCTTCTCAGCGCATCGTCCCAGGGCACCCGGATAATGGCGCGGCTCCGCCCCCTGGCCACCGTTTCGGCGTTCTCGACGTGCGCCATCGTGGCCGGGCTGACGCCGTTGAGCACAGTGATCGATCCGGCTGCCAGCAGGCCGTGGCCGTGTGCCTCCAGCCACTCGTGGGTCAGCGCCAGCGCGCTGGCCGCGTCCGCGCTCACGGGCGCCACCAGCACGAGCTGGTCGGCCACGGCAAGCACTCGCGGGACCGCCGGGGCGGCGGGATCGGCGAGCGTCAGCGGGTAACGGGCGGAGACGAGCTCGAACAGCGCGCCCTGGTCCTGCTGCGCCGGGCCGCCGCGCGCGTCAGCGGGATTCGCGGTGATCACCTCGAGCCGGGATGGGTCCGGGCTGGCCGCTCGTCCCTGGTCCGCCGGCCGGCCCGCCCGCGGAGGTGCCTGATCCAGGGCCGGCACCGTCCTGGCCCGCTGCGCCAGCGACCCGCTGCCGGGGTTGAGGTCCAGCACCGCCACCGGATCGGCCCGCAGCCCCGCCAGCATCTCCCCGGTCAGCAGCGCCGTCACCGTCTGGCCCGCGCCTACGGTGCAGCCGAGCACCACGATCCGGCGCGGGCCGGTCATCGCCAGCCGCGCTCTGGCGCGGTCGCGCTGCTGCTGGTCGGGCCTGCCGGGCCGGTGGCCGCCGGGAACGACCACGACCTGATCGTGCCAGCCGCCGGTGCGCTGAGCGCGCCGGCCGTTCAGCGCCCGCTCGACGACCCTGAGCGGGCGGGACGGCTCGGCGGTGACAGTCACGACCGGCCGCCGGGCCTGTCCTGCTGTGTGCTGCGTGATCTGCGGGACGCTGACCGCCAGCGCTTCCGTTTCGGGAAACCCCGGCCCGAGAACGACGTCAGCAGCGTGGACGCCCGATACCGGGACCCGGCGGGGCACCTGGGCGGCCGCCGATGTCTCAGCATGTGCCGCCGCGATAGCCGGCGCCTCAGCCGCCGGCGCCTCAGCGGGCGGCGGCACAGCGGGCGGCAGTGCAGCGGGCGGCAGTGCAGCGGGCGGTCGCTGCGCCCGTGCGGCCGCAAGGGCCCAGGGCCTGGCGGCAGCGGCCAGCGGCGGCGGCGCGGCCTGCCGCCAGACCCGGCAGGTCACGTTGATCTCGTCCCGCTCCGCCAGCGGAGCGAGCCGGCACCAGGTCCGCGGCTCGCTGAGATACCGCAGCTGCGAATGCACAAGCTCGGGCAGCCGCTTGCTCTCGAGCACTGGCCGGGTCGCGAGCCAGGCGAGCACTGCTGGCGGCAGCACATACAGCCACAGCAGCGTGTGGCTGAACGGCAGGCCAAGCATGGTCAGCACCAGCACGTACGGCACAGCAATGGCCGCGAAAACCGCTATCTGGCCAACCGGCAGCGGCATGGGCAGCCGGAAATCGTACAGCTTGTACAGCCGTTTCTCGATCCGCCAGATGTTGGTGTAGGTGGGCAGGTCCACCCTG
The DNA here is from genome assembly GCA_035499215.1 of Streptosporangiaceae bacterium. Classification (GTDB taxonomy): domain Bacteria; phylum Actinomycetota; class Actinomycetes; order Streptosporangiales; family Streptosporangiaceae; genus DATJZH01. Next base: position 7,425 of record DATJZH010000065.1, read on the forward strand.
CTGCTCTCCTTCCCCCTACAGTCGCGGGACCCATTCGCAGGTATCAGTGGACGCCGAGCGCATGCGCAATGCCGGTGGCAATCGTCTGCACGATGCTCGGCGTATAGAAGATAACGGCGATTGCGATCGCGAGCACAAGGAACTGCACGAACCGGATGATCTCGCGAGTAAATAGGAAGAAGATGGCAACGATGCCGACAATCCCCAGGAACAGCGGTCCGAACAGGCCCTGAAGGTACGACACAAGACCGGAAGTGCTGAGCGCAATGGGGGATGTCGTAACGATCAGGTGCGACGACATCTGTTCTCCGGGGGTAGTGAGCGTGGCTATCGGGGCAGCCGTGCGGTTGGGCAGCCTGTCATCATGGCGGCCCCGGCAGCTGGCCCGATGTGCCGATCGACTCGACATACCAGCTGCCGCCGCGCCGGATGACCGTCATGTCGTAGGTCATCTCCAGGCTGGCGCGCGCGGCAGCAACCGAGGAAGCCGCGGCGGAGCCCTGCGCAGGCGGGACCCGCCATACCACCACGGCGGTTATGTGCCGTGTCGGGCCGCCGCTCGGGACATTGAGCTGCGAGATGCTGCTGAAGGTAACAGCGTTGCCCAGGCCGGTGACCTGTGCGCCGGGAGCCAGGAACCGGGCCAGCGTCACCTTGTTCCCGCTGGCAAATGCCTGGAAAAAGGCGGGCAGCTGATTCAGCAGCGCCGTCTGAGCCGCATCGTCAGTCGAGACGGCGGCCGCCTGCGGCGGGGCGGCTCGCGCGGGAGCCGAAAGAAACGCAGGTTCGCCCGAAATGATCAGGCCGCCGCCCGATGAATACACCGGTACGCCAAGTTCCAGCAGGTGGCCGCCGTTGACCAGGGCAAGAAGCGTGACCATCGCCTGATGCGGGTTCTGCACCTGGATTCGCGCGACCTGCTCGGATTTCAGGTTCTGCGATCCGGCACCATTCCAGCCGAGCTGGGAATCGCTTCCGGGCGGCAGGAACGCCGCTAGCGCGTTCCGGCGCTGCGTCGCCGTAGCCGGGCTGTAGTTGAGGTAGACATTGCCGAACTGCAGCGCGTACGCCTCCGCCAGTGTCGCAGGGAATCCGCTGTTCGCGGGCACGGCGGACGTGCGCACGGCGGTGGTCGCGGGCGGGCCCGTCACCATCGCCGTGACGCCGCGGTAGCCGATGAGCAGCAGCAGCGTCCATGCCACCCCGCGCCCGAGCCAGACCAGCCACCTGCCGCCCGAACCGCGATTCTGCCGGGACTGCCGCTGCCCGGCCAGGGGACCCAGCAGTCGGCTGGATGGCGCCGGCGGTCCGGGCAGCGCCTCATCGTCTGCGGCCGTATCGTCTGCAGCCGTTGGCTGTCCGCGCTCGAGGGTCGCCCTGCGCACCATCGCACCTCCGCTCGCCCTTCTGCGCCTGCGCAGCAAGGTGTTGCGGCGCACCCTTGCCCGTCTGGGGCACCATTCTGCGGCAAAACGCCCAGCCAACCGGCCATTGAGCGTGCCGGCGCGTCGGCGCGCCGCGCCGCGGCCCGGCAGCGGCGAGGACGCCATCACCAGTCATGTGACGACGCGAGGTGTGACAATCGCTGTGACAGCCTGCCTGCCTGAGAGGCTAAATCTGTACAGATGGTTATGAAATTCCGGAAGGCACGTCAGGCGTTCGCCGTGCGGCCGACGGCAGTGATGATCCAGGCCAAGACAAACGCCTCCTCGCGCCAGGCGTCGTACCGGCCGCTGCGGCCGCCGTGCCCGGCCGTCATCTCGGTTTTGAGCAGAAACGGGCCGCCGCGGGCGTGCGCCTGCAGCCGAGCGATCCACTTGGCGGGCTCGCGGTAGAGCACTCTGGTGTCGTTGAGGCTGGTGATGGCGAGGATCGGCGGGTACGTCGCGCCCGTGTTAATGTTCTCGTACGGCGAGTAGGACTTGATGTACCGGTAGACCTCGGGATCGTGCAGCGGGTCGCCCCATTCCTCCCACTCGGTCACCGTCAGCGGCAGCGACGGGTCGAGGATGGAAGTCAGCGCGTCCACGAAGGGGACCTGGGCGACAACGCCGCCGAACGCCTCGGGGGCGATGTTCGCCGCCGCGCCCACCAGCAGACCGCCGGCCGAGCCGCCGCGCGCGACCACACGATCCGGCGATGTCCACCCTCCGCTGACCACGTGCCGTGCGCTCGCGACGAAATCGGTAAAGGTGTTGATCTTGCGCAGCATCTTCCCGTGGTCGTACCAGCGGCGGCCCATTTCGCCGCCGCCGCGGATGTGCGCGATCGCGTACACGAAGCCGCGGTCGAGCAGGGACAGCCGCGGCACGGAGAAGGCGGGATCGGCTGAGATCTCGTAGCTGCCGTAGCCGTAGAGCAGGAACGGCGAGCTGCCATCACGCGGCGTTCCCTTCCGGCAGACCAGCGAGAGCGGAATCCTCGTGCCGTCGTCGGCGGTCGCCCATTCGCGGTACTGCTCGTAGCCGGCCGGGTCGTACTCGCGGCCGTCAGGCAGCGGCAGCACCGGCCGGCGGCGCAGCAGCGTGAGCTCGCCGGTCGCCATGCCGCAGTCGTAGACCGAGTCAGGGGTGATCATGGACACGAAGCTGAGCCGGTAGGTGTCCGACGCATATTCCGGGTTGGATCCGGGCGAGACGAGGTAGACCGGCTCGCCGAAGGCGACCTCATGCGCGCTGCCGTCGGCGCGCAGGATCCGCAGGCCGGTCAGGCCGTCCCGGCGGAAGTAGACCACCAGGTAGCCGGCGAAGGCGTCGACGCCGAGCAGTCGCATGTCGTCGCGATGCGGCACCACCGCCGTCGCCGCTGACGGGTCGGTCACGGGCGCGGCGGCCAGCTCGAAGTTCTCGGCCTCGTCGTTGTGCAGGATCAGCAGCCGGTCGCTGCCGTCGGCGGCGATCTGGTGATCGACCTGGTACTCAACGCCCTGGCGGCGCGGCAGCACGACGGCGAACTCGCCGCCGGGATCGCCCGCGTCCAGCAGCCGGGACTCGCTGGTCAGCTTGCTTGACGCGGAGATGACGAGGTACCGCTCGCTGCGGGTCAGCCGGACGTGAACCCAGAAGCGCTCGTCCGGCTCCTCGAACACGATCTCGTCGTCGGCAGCCGGAGACCCGATCAGGTGCCGCCAGACCCGGCAGGGCCGCCAGGCCTCATCCACGGTGAGGTAGAACAGCGCGGACGCGTCCCGCGACCACGCGCAGCCGTAGAAGGTGTCGGGTATCTCGTCGGCGGCCGTCTGGCCCGTCACCAGGTCCTTGACCCGCAGCGTGAATCGCTCGCTGCCGGCGAAGTCGGTTGAGTAGGCGAGCAGCCGCCCGTCCGGGCTGACGTCGTAGGCGCCGAGCGCGAAGAACTGCCCGTCGCCCGCCAGCTCGTTTGCGTCGAGGAGCACGTCCTCGCCCGCCAGCGGCGCGCCGTCCGGTGTCATCGGCGGCCCGGCGTCGTCCGGGCGGACCGCGCGGCGGCAGAACACCGGGTACTGCTTGCCCTGCTGCGTCCTGGCGTAGTACCACCAGCCGCCTTTGCGGGCGGGAACCGACAGGTCGCTCTCCTGCGTGCGAGCCTTGATTTCAGCAAAAACTGTCTCGCGCAGCCCACCCTGGCCCGCCGTGCTCGCCTCGGTGTAGGCGTTTTGCGCCTCGAGGAAGTCAATCGTCAGCGGATTCTGCTTGTCGGCCAGCCAGGCATACTCGTCGACGACGGTGTCGCCGTGATGAGTGCGGTCGACCGGGATCCGCTGAGCCGGCGGCGGGGCCGGCCTCGCCGGGCCGGCGCTCGCCGGGCCCGCAATCGCAGGGTCGGAAGTCAGGCCGGTACCGTTCGTCGGCTCGCTGCTCATGGCCGGGCAGTCTAGGGGATGGCTACTGCCCCCGGGCAGACCGCGCCCGCCGCGCTTGTTGCCAGACCGCACGCGGAGGTTCCCCGCTGCGCGGGCGCCCGAACGCGCGGCTGGCCGGCGCTGCGGTCAGACGTTGAACCGGAAGCCGACGTGTTTACGATACGATAACACATCATGGAGTCTCAGGTCGTCCGCTGCGCGAGGTACGCCCGGATCAGCCTCGACAGGACGGGCGATGAGCACGGCGTCGCCAACCAGCTGGCAGACCAGCAGCGCGCAGCCGATAGCAGGGGCTTCGTGATCGTCTGCACGGAGATCGACAACGACATCTCCGACCTGAACGGCAAGCACCGGCCAGGCTACGAGGCGGTGATGGCCGCCGCGGCCCGCGGTGAGATCGACGTGATCCTCGTGTTCCAGACCTCCCGCTTCTGGCGTAGCCGACGGGAGCGGGCCGAGGGGATAGAGATCCTCCGCAAAGCCGGGGTCTCCCTCATCGCCACCAAGGGGCCGTCGCTGGACATGAGCACCGCCTACGGCCGAGGCATGGCCGGCCTGCTCGGGGAGTTCGACACGATGGAAAGCGAGGTGAAGGCCGAGCGGCAACAGCTCGCCGCGTTCCATCGGGCAGAGAACGGTCAGCCTCCAGCTGGGGTGCGGCTTACCGGGTACACGATGGCGGGCGTGGTAGTCGAGCACGAAGCCCTGGTGGTAGGGCAGATGTTCACCCGGTTCCACGCGGGCGACTCGCTGCGTGGCATTGTCGCCTGGCTGACCGAGCAGGGAGTGCCCACCAGGTCCGGTCGGCCGTGGAATCCGTCCAGCGTCCGGACCATCTTCACTAACCCGCGGTATGCGGGCCGTGTCGTCTATCACGGGCAGTATCCGGGTGAGGTCAACGGCAAGCTGGGGGCATGGCCGCCGCTGGTAGAGGAATGGCTGTTCGATGCGGTGCAGGCCACGCTGTCCGACCCGCGCCGCCGGAAGCAGGTTGGCACCGACCGCAAGCACCTCGGGTCTGGCCTCTACCTGTGCGGCCTATGTGATCATCCTGTCCGAGCGCACACGTCAACTCAGAATGGCAGGCAGCGGCTGCGCTACAGGTGCCCCGTTGATGGGCATGTCACCCGCAGCGCGGCGCAGATTGATGATCTGGTGCTCCGGGCGGTACGCGCCCGGCTGGCGAAACCTGACCTGAGAAATCTGCTGGCTAAACCGGCTGGCAAGGAAGCGCGAAAGGCCGCAGAGGAGATTAGGCGGCTACGCGGCAGGCTGGAGCAGACCCGGCTGGACTATGACAACGACCTGATCGACGGCGCCCGGTACAAAGCCAAGACGGCGAAGTTGCAGGCCCAGATCGACATGGCGGAGGTAGCGCAAGTCCGGCTGATGGCAGGCTCGGAAGTCGCCGGAACGCTCACCGCGCCCGATCCGGTCGCGGCGTTTGACCGGGCACCACTCGGCGCGCAGCGTGAGGTGATCACGTTCCTGATGACCGTCCGCCTTGATCCGGCGCCCCGCGGCCGCCACTTCCGCCCGGAGTCGGTGCGGATCGACTGGCGGGAGCATGGCGGCACCGGTTGACCGCACGGCGTTTGCACGGCGGTTGCGCCTGGCGAGCGCGTCAGCCTGCACGGGGTCATGCTTCGTCGGTGATAGCGGTCAGCAGTGCCGCGAGATGAGCCCGCGCATCGGCGGACAGCTGCGGCGCGTCGGCGACAAGCTTTGCTATGTGCTCCGCGATCGCATCGCGGACAGGCATGGGCTCGCTCGGCCGGGATCGCTCACTGTCGGCTGGATCGCGGGGCGGCGGGACCTGTGCGAGCAGGTGAGATCGCGGTGTACCTTCCGGCCCCCTGTCGTCATGGCGGCCTGGTCAGCAAGGGTCATCGTCACTGTCTCGAAGGTCCTATCTCGCCCTGCTTCGCCTCAAAAGACTCACATGTCTCTTGTCTCACTCAAGTTTGACAGAGAGGGGCGAGCTGAGCCGCGTATGCCTCGCGGTCCAGGTCAAGCTAGTACGGCGCGGCCGGACCTCTGGGGGATGCTGCGTCGAGCGCATTAGCCACCGTGCGGGCTAGGGCCTCGAAGCGCCCGGCGAGGTCGAGGTCACCTTTCAGCCCTGCCTGGTCGAGCCTGCGGGTGAGTATGCGGACCTGGCCGCGGAGTGCTGCGAGCTGGATGGCCATTGCCGCGACCGTTGGGTCGGGGGTTTCGGTCATGCAGCCTCGCCTTCGGCCCCGGGCTTGATCTGGGGCAGTGCGACGGGTTCGGGCGGGGGCACGTAGGCGGGCGGGTTGGCCCGCAGCCGGAACCAGGTGCGGCGCCATGCGGGGCGGACCTTGACCGCGAGGGGTGAGCGGTTCGTGGCCAGGACCAGGACCAGGGCCCGGGATTCGGGCAGCTGCCGCAGGTAGGCGACCAGGACGACGGGCAGGGCCATCTCTCCGCGGTACATCCCGGCGAGCTTGGAGATCTCCTCGGCCATCTCGGCGTCGCTGTTTGCCGCCGAGCACGATCTTGGTCCCGGCCAGGCCCATATCGCCCTGGCGGCGTCCGGGCCGTACCGGACCCGGAGCTGGGCGGGGGTGTGCACGATGAAGCTTGGATGCCGTACCCGGCCGAGGTGGCCAGCCGGTCGGCCAGCGGGAAACCTGTATATGGGTCTCGTGCTGGGTGCGCAGCCGCGTGACGAAGGTGCCCGTCCGGTCGGCGTGGCGGGCTTCGGCGCGTGCGGCGGCCTGGTCGGCCCGCAGGCCCAGCCAGGCGGCGAGGTCCCGTAGTGTCGCGGCGCGTCTGGCTGGGCGTTGATCTTGTCGGCCCAGGCTCGGACGGCTGCGGCCCGTTCGGTCTCGGCCTGGTAGGTGGCGAGCGCCGCCGGTCCCGTTCGGCCCTGGCGCCGAGGTGGTCTGACATCAGCCATTCGTAGAACGCGTCGTCGGTCACGTCTCGGCCGTGCAGCCCGGCGCCGCTCACAGTCCGGCCTCCGGTTCGGGCTCGGGTTCCTTCATGCGCGCGTTCAGCCGGTGCATCCCGCTGTCGGTCGGCGGCAGGGAGATCTCGGTGATTGGTACAGAAAAGTGCGGCCGGTGATGACCGGCTCGCCCGGCTGGGCTTGCAGCGGCCTGCGGGCTGGCCTGGTCACTGTCCGGCCTCCGGTTCCCGCCCGGCCTTCCTGGACGCCCGGGAGGTGCTGCGCGCCGCCGAAGAGGAGGACCGCCAGGTGATCTTCACGTTCCTGTTCTACGGTGGCGAGGCCGCCGAATGGCAGATGGAGCCGATCCTGGCCCGGGCCCCGGGGGCAGAGGGCGCCCGGCGTGCCCTGGAGGACATGCTCGCGATGATGAAGGGCCTGCAGCATGGCTGGGAGATGACCCCGTCGACCTGGTGAGCTAGCAGTTTCGGCTGGTTCAGCTTCTTGCCAGAAGGCCGGCGAGCTGTGCGTGACCGAGCTGGCCGCGGTGATCTGGGCGGTGCAGATGTCCATCGTGGAGTTCCAGCCGCGAACTCCCGGCGGGCCGGTACCGAGCGGCCCGGCAGTGGCGCATCAAACTGGATCCTGGGCCGGGCAGCGGGTTCGGCGCCGTGTACCGGGTCGCCCACGTCGTGCGCGACATATTCGCCGAGCGCGCCGAGCTGCTGCCTCCCCCGGAGCTCTGCGCCGCTGGCCCTGCGGATGGCCTACGCCTTGACCGCCGGCCTGGCCGGAGCGCAAGCGCGGGTCCTAGGCTGCGATTCCGGAGCTTGCCGAAACGGTAGACCGCGGCGACGGCTACCACAATCTGGTCAGTTGAGAGTCAAGAGGCGCGGTGCAAGCGCTCTTGGTCTGCAGTTTGCAGCGCATGCTCCGCGTCTTTGCCGGGTGCGGGCACGGTCGCGCCGGAGGGCGGTCCTGCGTGCCAGAATGCCTTGCTGAGCGGGATGCAGACGATGGGCCAGACGATCGCGTAGCCAATGATCCCGATCTGGCGCAGGGCAATGTGATTGACGGCCGGGCCGATGACGCCCACCAGGCACATCGCGCCGGCGATCAGCAGGCCGTTGCGTGCCGCCGCATGCCCCGCCGCGTGGAACACCGGAGCCGCGAAGAGCAGGGCCAGGCCGAAGAAGATGTCCCACGCGACAATGTCGACGCCGTAGAGCATCGATGGCCAATGCCAGTTGAACAGGTACTGGAACCCGTGGATCGCACTGGGGTCGATCCGGCGGACGACGGTGAGCTGCACCAGGTGCACGGTCATCGTGAAGCCCGCTGCCAGCAGTATCCAGCCCAGAGCGGTCATGCTGTAGGTCTTGGTGCCTTCGGGCGCGCAGGCATGGATGACCACGGCCAGCAGCACCAGGACCGGCGCCATGACCAGGATCAGGACCTCCATGATGGCCAGGTAGGGGTCTTCGAGTGGCTTGCTGAGGTTCCCCATCGCGGCAAAGCCGGCCACCATGGTCACGGCATACGCGGCCCCGAAGGCGCACAGCGCCCGCGCCGACCACATGCCGATCCACCGATCAGTCGTGGTACCTCCCAAGCCCGCGGCGGTTCCCGTGCCCGCAGATCCGCCCGGTCCCTGCCCTCCTGGCCTGCGCTGGAGAATCCTCATGTGGCCACCTCCCATCCAAGCGCAGCCACCAGCGATCATCGGCACGGCTTCGTCATCCGCCCAACGTTCCGGCAGGCGGCCGATGAATCATCGACGCGCAACCTGGCCAGCCGCGGGTAGGGCCGAACGACCTCCCTGACCAGGACCCCCGACCTGGCCTCCCGGCCCGATGCCCTGCCGTGGCGATGAACTGCTGACTTGCGCTCGGTGCCGGACAGCGCGCAAGGAAGGGTTTGTGAAAATTGGTGCCAGGTCAGTAGGACTCACGGCTCCAGGGGCAGTTGGCCGACTGCCCTCGGTGGGTCTGTCAAGCTAACGGTGTAACTTTCTTCTCTGTTGTTACTTGCGTCCCGCGCTGAGGCGGCCGTCGAAGGTGATGTCGAAGGCGTTCAGGGCGGCCTTCCACCGGTTGGTCCACCGCTTGCGGCCCCGCCCGGTCGGGTCCAGGCTCATGATCGCCAGGTACAGGCACTTCAGGGCTGCCTGCTCGGTCGTT
>DATJZH010000066.1:0-15939 GCA_035499215.1 Streptosporangiaceae bacterium
GGCACCTCCTCGAGATGATGAGTGACGAAGATCATCAGCGGCGCCCTGGGATCGCCGACCAGCCCGGCAACCCGCCGCAGCAGGTCCTCCCGGCCGCCCAGGTCGAGTCCGGCGGCCGGCTCGTCCAGCAGCAGCAGCTCAGGATCGGCCATCAGCGACCGCGCGATCTGCACCCGCTTGCGCTCCCCCTCCGACAGCGTCACGAACCGGCGTCTGATCAGGTGCGCGCAGCCCAGTGCATCAAGCAGCTCCACCGCGCGGGTCAGGTCTAACGACTCGCAGGCCTCGACATCCCGGCCCAGGATCCCGTAGGCGGCAGTGAGCACCAGGTCGATCACCTTCTCCGCCGGCGGAACCTGGTCGGCAACCGCGGAGCTCGCGAAGCCGATCCTGGTGCGCAGATCGGTGGCGTCTGCGTCTTCGATACGCTCGCCGAGTATCTCGATGCTGCCCTCGGTCGGAGCGAGCATGGCAGCCGCCAGCTGCAGGAGCGTGGTCTTGCCTGCTCCGTTAGGCCCTATTACCACCCAGCTCTCGTCACTGCGGACGGCCCAGTCGATGTCACGCAGGAGCGTCGACTTGCCGCGCCGGACCCCGACTCCGCGCAGCCGAAGGACCTCTGCCGACATCTGGTTCCTCTCAGCAGCCGCTGTGGTAGCTCGAACTTACGGCATGGGACGCGCCAGGCGCCGCCGCGTCCCGGCGCGCCGGCGGCGAGCCGCGGCTCATTCCAGCAGTGATTCCTGTCGGCATTGTCAAGGACTGCGCCAGCTAGGAAAACTGCGCGCGAACTCCTGCAGTCACGACACCTTCTGCCCATTCAGCACCGGATCGCCGCCGCCGGGAAAACGGGACCTTCGGCCGCCGCAGGAGCCCGCTGTGGGTAGCGTTGGGAGCGCCATGCCCGTTCCTCAGATCACCCTGCTTGTCACGCTGACCGGCCGAGACCGGCCGGGCGTTACCTCACGGCTGTTCTCCGCCCTGTCGGCGCACCGGCTCAGCGTCCTGGACGTCGAGCAGGTGGTAATCCACGGGCGGCTGGTGCTTGGCGTGCTGCTGTGCGGCGACGTCGCGCCCGACCTGACAGCCATCCACCGCAGCGTGACCCACCTGGCCGCGGACCTGGGCATGGACGTCGAGATCACGCTGGGCACCGGGGAACTGCCGCGGCGGCGCGGCAGCCTGCATGTCACAGTGCTCGGCAGCCCGCTGACGCCGGCGGTCATCGCGGCCATTGCCGGCCGGATCGCGGCCAGCGGCGCGAACATCGACAGGATCGGGCGGCTCGCGCACGGGCCGGTCACATGCATCGAGTTCGACATCTCCGGGGCGCAGCCCGAGCCGCTGCGCGCCGCGCTGGCCAGCGACTCCGTAGCCCTCGGCGTGGACGTCGCGGTGCAGCGCGGCGGGCTGCACCGGCGCGCGATGCGCCTGGTCGTCATGGATGTCGACTCCACCCTGCTGCAGAACGAGGTGATTGACCTGCTCGCCGCTCACGCCGGCCGGGAGGCCGACGTCGCTGCGCTGACGGCTGCGGCGATGCGCGGCGAGGTCGACTTCGCGACAGCGCTGCGGCAGCGTGTCAGGCAGCTGGGCGGCCTCGACGCCGCGGTGATCGGCAAGGTGCTCACCGAGGTTCGGCTGGCTCCGGGCGCCCGGACGCTGATCCGTACGCTGCACCGGCTCGGTTACCGGTGCGGCATCGTGAGCGGCGGGTTCACTCAGTTCACCGACTGGCTCGCCGCGGATCTCGCACTCGACTACGCGGCGGCGAACACACTGGAGATCGCCGACGGCAAGCTGACCGGCCAGATCACCGGGCCTCTCATCGACCGGCCCGGCAAGGCGCGCGCGCTGCGCGAGTTCGCCGCCGATGCCGGGGTGGCGCTCAGCCAGACGGTCGCCGTCGGTGACGGCGCGAATGACCTGGACATGATCGAGGCCGCCGGGCTCGGTGTCGCCTTCAACGCCAAGCCGGCGGTCAGGGACGCGGCAGATGCATCCCTGAGTGTTCCGCAGCTGGACGCGATCTTGTACCTGCTCGGGATCTCCCGCGATGACGTGGAGGCCGCTGACGCGGAAGACGCGCAGGACGCCGCCCGGGCCCAGGACACGGCCCCGGCCCAGGACGCCGCGCTGGCGGCGGGCGGGCGCGGCGCGGCGCTGGCGGCGGGCGGGCCCGGCGCGGCATCCGGCTGACCGCTGCGAAGCCCGGATCCGGGCGGCACGCCGCGCTGGCCGGCGAGCCGCGTCCGGCGTCAGGCCGTGGCCGTCCCTGCCGAGGCCTTGCCCTCGGTATCCCCGGCGTCAGCGCCGTCGCCGGGCCCGTCCGCGGCGATGCTCGTCGACCGGCGCTTGGCGATGACGACCGCGGCCACGATGATCGCGACCGCGACGACCGCGACCACCGCCCGCAGCACATGGTTGCTGCTGCGCTCCACGATGCTGGTGGCTATCAGCAGTGATACCAGGTTCATGACCTTGATCAGCGGGTTGATCGCCGGTCCGGCCGTATCCTTGAACGGGTCGCCGACGGTATCGCCGATGACGGTGGCCGCATGGGCCTCCGAGCCCTTGCCGCCGAAGTGCCCGTCTTCGACGAGCTTCTTGGCGTTGTCCCAGGCCCCGCCGGAGTTGGCCAGGAAGACCGCCATCAGCGCGCCGGCGGCGATCGCGCCGGCGAGGAAGGCGCCGAGCGGCGCGTAGCCGAACCCGAATCCGACCGCGATGGGGGTCAGCACCGCGAGCAGTCCCGGCGTGGCGAGTTCCCGCAGCGAATCCTTGGTGCAGATGTCCACCACCCGGCCGTACTCAGGCTTCTCGGTGAAGTTCATGATCCCCGGGTGATTGCGGAACTGCTCGCGCACCTCGTACACGACGCGGCCCGCGGCCCGGCCCACCGCCATGATCGCCAGGCCGGAGAAGTAGAACACCACGGCCGCGCCGATCATGACGCCGACGAGGACATTGGGATGGTCGACCGTCAGGCTGAAGGTGCCGGCGGCGCTCTTCAGCGCGCTCTCGACGGTGGTCCGGTACGCGCCGAACAGCGCCGTCGCGGCGAGCACCGCCGTGGCGATCGCGATGCCCTTCGTGATGGCCTTGGTGGTGTTGCCGACCGCGTCCAGCTTCGTCAGCACGGCGGCTGGCTCGCCCTCGAACTCGCCCGACATCTCGGCGATGCCCTGGGCATTGTCGGAGACGGGACCGAAGGTGTCCATGGACACGATGACGCCCACCGTGGTCAGCAGACCGGTCCCGGCCAGCGCGACCGCGAAGAGCGCGATGGTGGCGTTGCCGGTGCCGAGCAGGAACGCGACATAGACCGCGCCGCCGATCAGCAGCGCCGAGTAGACAGCCGATTCCAGGCCGACCGAGATGCCGGACAGGATCACCGTGGCGGGCCCGGTCAGCGAGCTCTCCGCGATGTCCTTGACCGGCCGCCGGTTGGTCTCGGTGAAGTAGCCGGTCAGCAGCTGGATGGCGCTCGCCAGCACCAGGCCGATCAGGACGGCGCCGATGGCCAGCAGCCGCGGGCTGCCGCTGTGGTGCAGGACTGCGATGCTGGTGACGCCCTTGAGCTGGCTGAACTTGGCGGGCAGGTAGAGGAACGCAGCGCCGATCACGCCGATCAGCGAGATGACCGCCGAGATGAAGAAGCCCCTGTTAATGGCGGTCATGCCGCTTCGGTCATTCTGGCGCGGGGCGACGACGAAGATCCCTATCACCGCGGTAATGACGCCGACCATCGGCACGATCAAGGGAAAGACCAGGCCCTGCGAGCCAAAGGCGACCTTGCCCAGGATCAGCGCGGCGACCAGCATCACCGAGTATGACTCGAAGAGGTCAGCGGCCATCCCGGCGCAGTCGCCGACGTTGTCGCCCACGTTGTCGGCGATCGTCGCGGCGTTGCGCGGGTCATCTTCGGGAATCCCTTTCTCGACCTTGCCCACCAGGTCGGCGCCCACGTCAGCGGCCTTGGTGAAGATGCCGCCGCCGACTCGCATGAACATCGCCAGCAGCGCGGCGCCGAAGCCGAAGCCCTCCAGGACGCTCGATGCGTTCGCCCGGTAGATGATGACCACGATCGACGCGCCCGCCAGGCCGAGCCCGACGGTGAACATCCCGGCCACGCCGCCGGTGCGGAACGCGATCCGCATGGCCGACCGCTCGCCGCCCTCGCGGGCCGCAGCCGCGACCCGCACGTTGCCGCGCACCGCCAGCGACATGCCGGTAAACCCGGTGATCGCCGAGAAGAGAGCACCCACCAGGAAGAACCCGCTCCGCCCCCACCGGACGGACTCATTAGCCGCGGGCAGCACCAGCAGCACGAAAAAGATCAGCACAACGAAGACGGCGATCGTCCGGAACTGCCGCCGCAGATAGGCCGCCGCGCCCTCCTGGACCGCCAGCGCGATCTCCTGCATCTTCGCCGTGCCCTTGCTGGCCGCCAGCACCTCCCTGACGAGCAGCGCGGCCACTCCCAGTGCCAGCACCGCGACCACCAGCGCCGCGAATACCCAGCCCAGGTTGCTGCCGGTTACCGTGGGCGCTCCGGCCGCCAGATCACGGGTGAACCTCAACATCTGTCCTCCTTGACAGCGACACACGAGCCTCGCGCAAGACGGCTGTCCGGTACCTCGTCACGACACCAGGCCGTTGGTACTTCCAACGTTCGCCGAGGAATGGCACCAGGGCAGTGCCGGGGAGTCTACGCAGCCGGGTTATCCAACCGTAGGACGGGCCCAGTTTTCCGCGCTGCCGCGATCCGTTCGTGATCGAACGTAACCGAAACACGTCGGCGCAGCAATGCGCGCGGGCAGACACATCGCGCGGGACAGCCGCTCTAGCCCGCGGGTCCGGCAGACGGCCAGCTCATCAGGATGCTGGTGCCTGCTGATGTCTCCCGGACCTGCACGTCATCCGCGAGTCCGGCGATGACCGCGATGCCCAGGCCAGGCGGCAGGCCCCGGCCGGCCGCGAAGCAGGCTGCGGGCTGCCCGGCACCGCCAGCTGCCGCCGCCGCGGTGCCGCTGACCTCGACCTCGAACCGTCCTGGCTGATCCGTCAGCGCGATCCGGACGGGCTCGCGCGGAGAACTGCGCCGGTTTTCCTCTACTGCCCGCGAGCACGCCTCACCGACCGCGAGCCGCACCTCGTCGAGCAGCGACTCGGCGACGCCGCTGCGCCGTGCCACCGCCGTGGCGACAAGCCTGGCGGTGCGGACGTGCGCGGGCAGCGCCGTGAAGCTAACCTCGACCGTGGCCATGTCGTGATGGCTGCCCGGTCTACTTCTCGGACTTTCTCGCCGTGATCGCCTCGTCCACGGTGTCGTGAATCCCGAACACCTTCGTCAGCCCGGTGATCCTGAAGATCTTGAGTATCCGCTCCTGAGTGCACACCAGGTCGAGAGATCCGTCGTGTGCTCGGACCCGTTTCAGCCCGCCGACAAGGACGCCGAGCCCGGTCGAGTCGAGGAACTCCACCTTTTCCATATTGACCACGAGCTGGTAGTAACCGTTGTTCACCAGCTCGATGAGCAGCTCACGCAGGCGCGGCGCGGTATAGACATCGATCTCGCCCTCGACATCGACAATCTCGATCCCGTCCTTGCTGTGGTGATCCAGCTTCAGATCCACAAAAACCTCCAGGCCAGATGGCACTCGTATGAGCTGTCAGGGCGCGCCCAGTCGCCAGCCCGCCGCGTTTGCGCCCGGTCGCAGGTTCAGCCACGCTCTGCCGTCATGTCTATACCAGATCACAGTTCCCGGCACCTTGCCTCGTGATGACACACTGAAACCCGATGCCTGCGGTCACGCCGCTCGTCCCGGACGAGCAACCAGTTCCCCCCGACCACGCGAACCAGCCGGGCGGGGCAGCCCGGGCCGCCGCCACGAGCGCGCCGCGCGGCGGGCCCGCGTCCGCCAGCAGCGCAGCCGCGGCAGCACGATCCGCACTCTGGCTGCTGGACCAGGGCGCCGCATCCGGTCGGCTCACCCATCTCGAGCACCTTCCGGCCAGGCCAGGGCGCCGCACCACGTGGCCGCGCTGGATTACTGCCGATATCACCGGCGCGTTCGAGCGGGGCGGCATCAGCGGGCCCTGGGTCCATCAGGCGGCCGCAGCTGAACATGCCCGCGCCGGGCGCAGCGTCATCATCGCCACCGGCACCGCCTCCGGGAAGTCGCTCGGCTATCTGCTGCCCGCCCTGACGGCAGTCCTTGAGGGGGGCACCGCGCTGTACATCGCGCCCACCAGGGCTCTGGCTGCTGACCAGCTCCGGCTGGTCCGGTCGCTGGCCGTCCCCGGCATCCGCGCTGCCGTTGTCGATGGCGACACCCCGGCGCCCGAGCGGTCCTGGGCGCGCGCCCACGCGAGCTACCTGCTCACCACCCCGGACATGCTGCACCACGCACTGCTGCCCGGGCACCCGCGCTGGAACGGCTTCCTGCGGCGGCTGCGCTACGTGATCGTTGATGAGTGCCACGGCTACCGCGGCGTCTTCGGCTCGCATGTCGCTCATGTGCTGCGCAGGCTCCGGCGAGTCGCCGCGCATCATGCCGCCGGCCGGCCCGGAGCCGGCTTCCCGGCGTTCCTCCTGGCGTCCGCGACCATCAGCGAGCCGGACCGCTGCGCCGGGCTGCTGACCGGGCTGGCCGTCGAGGCGGTCACGGCCGACGCTGCGCCCCGCGGCGAGCTGGCCTTCGGCCTGTGGGAGCCGCCGCTGACCGCGCTGCGCGGCGAAGCCGGCGCTCCGGTCCGGCGGACCGCCACGGCGGAGGCCGCCGGGATGCTCGCTGACCTGGTGCTCGGCAACGTCCCCGCGCTGGCGTTCGTGCGGTCCAGGCGGGGCGCCGAAGCGCTGTCTGTCGCCGCCCGGCGCCGCCTGGCAGAGGCGGGCGCGGGCGAGCTCGCCGCCCGGGTTGCCGCCTACCGCTCCGGGTATCTCGCCGCGGACCGTCGGGCGCTGGAGGAGGCGCTGCGCACCGGAGAGATCATCGGCATGGCCACCACCACCGCACTCGAGCTCGGCGTCAATATCGCCGGCCTGGACGCCGTGCTGATCGTCGGATGGCCGGGGACCAGGGCAGCGCTCTGGCAGCAGGCTGGCCGCGCCGGACGCCATGGCGGCGGCGCCGTCGCCGTTCTGATCGCCCGCGACGATCCGCTGGACACCTATCTCGTGCACCACCCCGAGGCGCTGCTGCACCGGCCGGTCGAGGCCACCGTCCTCGATCCGGCTAATCCCTACGTGCTCGCACCGCATCTGTGCGCGGCAGCTGCCGAGCTGCCGCTGACCGAGGCGGATCTGGAGTTGTTCGGACCTGCCGCCAGGCCGGTGGCGGCGGGGCTCAGCCGCGACGGGCTGCTGCGGCAGCGAGAAGACAAGTGGTACTGGACGCGCCGGGGCCGGACATCGCTGACCGGGCTGCGCGGTACCGGCGGACATCCCGTGCGCATCGTGGAAGCATCCACCGGCAGGCTGATCGGGACGGTGGATGAGCCCTCGGCTCATGTGCTTGCGCACACCGGTGCGGTATATCCGCATCAGGGCGAGATGTACCTGGTGACACGCCTCGACCTGGCCGACTGCGTGGCTCTCGTCGAGGCAGCCGAGCCGGGCTATTCCACCTCCGCGCGTGAGCTGACCGGGATAGCCATAAGCCGGGAGCTGCGCCGGGCTTCCTGGGGTCATGCCGCGGTTCATTTCGGCGACGTGCTGGTGACCCGCCAGGTGGTCTCGTTCATCCGCAGGAATGCGGACACTGGTCAGCCGCTTGGCGAGGAGCCGCTCGACCTGCCGGCCCGCAGCCTGCGGACCAGGGCGGTCTGGTGGACGATAGCGCCCGGTCAGCGAGCCGAGCTGGCCGCGGCGCGGGTGGATCTCGCTGGCGCGGCCCACGCTGCCGAGCACGCGTCCATCGGCCTGCTGCCGCTGGTCGCCGCCTGCGACCGCTGGGACGTCGGCGGGGTCTCGGCGGACCTGCACCCGGCAACCGGCAGGCTGACCGTCTTTGTCTATGACGGCCACGAGGGAGGCGCGGGCTTCGCCGAGCGGGGCTTCGCCGCTGCCCGGGAGTGGCTGGCGGCAACTGCCCAGGCAATCGCGTCCTGCGAGTGCGCATCCGGCTGTCCGTCCTGCATTCAGTCGCCCAAGTGCGGCAACGGCAACCAGCCGCTGTCGAAGCACGGAGCGGTGCAACTGCTCGCGCGGCTGCTGGCCGCCCAGGCCGGCGATTCCCCGGCCAGGACATGGGGCGACCCCCGCCGGGGGGGAGAGCGGGGGTCGCCGTACGGTCCGACTCCGGGGGGGCAGAGCCGGCTCCGTTACCCATGAAAGCCTACGTGTAGCGGCCCAAAGTTACCAGCCAGTCAGCCCGAACGGACAGCAGATACCATCCGTTCCCTTATGCTGCCGGACCGTGGGCACTTGCGTCGAGGGCGGCAGCCCAACTCAGGCCGCTTTCTTCGATCTCGACAAGACGATTATCTCGCGATCGAGCACGCTGGCGTTCGCGTCTTCCTTCTACCGGCACGGGCTCATCAGCCGGACCGAGGCATTCCGCGGGGCTTGCGCGCAGGTCGTGTTCCGGCTCGGGGGCGCCAGCCACAGCCGGATGGAACGGATCCGCGCTCAGGTCGGGGAACTGTGCCGGGGCTGGCCCGCCGACCGCGTCGGCGAGATCGTCCGGCGGAACCTCGACGAGATCATCGTTCCGCTGGTCTACCCGCAGGCATACACGCTGCTCGCCGCCCACCACGAAGCAGGCCGGGATGTGATCATCGTGAGCACTTCCGGGCAGGAGATGGTCAAGCCGATCGGGGCGCTGCTCGGGGCATCCGGCGTCATAGCCACCCGGATGGCGATAGCCGACGGCCGTTACACCGGCGAGATCGAGTTCTATGCCTACGGGGAGCAGAAAGCGGCCCGGATGCGCGAGCTCGCCGCCGAGCGCGGTTACCGCCTGGCCGACTGCTTCGGCTACAGCGATTCCGTGACGGACCTGCCGATGCTGGAAGCTGTGGGGCATCCGCATGCGGTCAACCCGGACCGCGCGCTGCGGAAAATCGCCCGCGAGCGCGGCTGGCCGGTGCTTGCCTTCGGGGGCCGGCCGCAGCCGCCGCCGCGCAGGCCAGGCCGGATGGGCAGGCCAGGCCGGGCAGGCCAGGCCGGCGGGGCCCGCCGGGGAGGCCAGCCGGGCCGGGCCCGCCGGGCAGGCCAGGGCGGCCGCGCAGGTCACACCCGCCCGCCGGGTGGATGCGACCTGGGCAGTTGATCGAGATCACGAACTGGTCACGCCCAGGGGCTTCCCTTGGCAGCCGATCCGTCGTACAAAGGTCTCACGGACTCAGCACGTCCGGGCACGTCAGCCAGGTACCCACGCGCGACCAGCCGCGGGAGGCGTGCCGGGGCAGGCAAACCCAGCGGGTCCCGCCGGTGTGATCGGCGTGGCCGACGGGCGCCTACCCGGCAGTAAAGGTGCACGCTTGGTAACCCGGATCTGACGTGGGAGGCGACGGCGCCCCGCTGCGGGGCGCCGTTTGCTGTTCCGGCTCGGCCGTCGGGGCGGTCGGCCAGCCCGATCGGCGCCGTCGGCGCTCGCCCCGCGGCCCTGGCAGCGAGCCGGCAGTGCTCAACTGATCTGCTGGATTGGCACGCTGTGCGAATGCCGCGAGAGGGTATGAGCGAGACTTGACGACAACACAAGAGGGGAGAGCGCGATGGCCGAACCCGCAGCCCGCCAGCCAGCGGGCAGCGCCGACGATCAGTCTCTTGGCGGCCTGGTCTCGCTGGCGGTCAGGGACATGACTCAGCTGATCAGGTGCGAGCTCGACCTGGCAAAGATGGAGCTCAAGGACGATGCGCGGCGCCTGGGCATCAGCGGGGCGCTGATCGGGATGGCCGCGTTTGTCGGCTGCCTGGTGCTCATGCTCCTGTGCTTCGCCTTCGCCTTCGGCCTCGTCGCCGCGGGAATCTGGGTATGGGCGGCGTTTCTCATCGTCGCCGGCACCTGCGTGCTGCTGGCCGCGCTGGCGCTGCTGATCGCCTACATGAAGGTACGCAGGCTGACCGGCCTGCGCCAGACACGGCAGACGGTTCAGGACGACCTTGCCCTGATCCGCCGGGACGACAGTGCCGCGCTGGCGCCCTCAGGCGGAGCCGGCTGACGGTGACCGAGCGCGGTGATGCGGCTATCTTCCTGGACGGGCCATGGGCGCACCGGTCGGTCAGCGCCAACGGCACCCGCTTTCACGTCGTGGAAAGCGGCGAGGGCCCGCTGGTGCTGCTGCTGCATGGTTTCCCGGAATACTGGTGGACCTGGCGGGGGCAGCTGTCGTCGCTGAGCCAGGCCGGATTCCGCACGGCCGCGGTCGACCTGCGCGGCTACGGCGGCAGCGACAAGCCGCCGCGCGGATATGACCTCGTCACCGGCGCGTCGGATGCCGCCGGCCTGATCCGCTCGCTGGGCGAGGCCAACGCGGTCGTGGTGGGCCATGACTGGGGCGGCCTGATCGCCTGGACGATGGCCGCCTACTTTCCGAAGGTTGTCCGGCGGCTGGCCGTCGTCTCGGTCCCGCATCCGCTCCGGCTGCGCGCCGCCGTCCTGTCCGACCCCCTCGGGCAGGGCCGCAGCAGCGGCTATGCGCTCGGCTTCCAGCTGCCGCTGCTGCCGGAACGGCAGCTGCGGCGGGACGGGGCACGGCGGGTGGGCAAGATGCTGGCCGCGTGGTCGGGTCCTGGCTGGCCGGACGAGGAGACCGAGCGGCGTTACCGGGCGGCGATGTCGGTCCCGTCGGTCGCCCACCTGGCCCTTGAGTACCATCGCTGGTTCGTGCGCTCCCGGCTCCGTCCGGACGGGCTCCGCTACGCGCGGGCCATGCGCGCGCCGATCCAGGCACCTACCCTGCACCTGCACGGATCGCTGGACAGCTGCGTGCTGCCCAGCGCGGCCATGGGCTCGGGCATGCATGTCGAGGCCCCGTACCGGTGGCGGCTTCTCGACGGAGCCGGGCATTTCCCGCATGAGGAGCAGCCCGGGCGTTTCGACGCCGAGCTGCGCTCCTGGCTCGCCGACCCCGAGCCCGAGCGGTGAGCCCGCCGCAGCAGCGGGACCGCCAGCAGCGCGACAGGGACCCCGCTGGCCGGGCCAGGAACGCCAGGCCCCGCGATGAGCTGGGGCGGCCGCTGGACCGCCGCGCTGCTGGCGAGCCGACGGTGCCGGACGATCTGGGGCTGGCTCCCGCCGACGCTCTTGACCAGGCCCAGCAGCTGCTTGACGCCGGCCGGCCGTTTCACGCGCATGAGGTGCTGGAAGCGGCCTGGCGCGCCGCACCGCCAGGTGAGCGTGACCTGTGGCAGGGGCTGGCCCAGATCGCGGTGGGCCTGACGCACGCCCGGCGGGGAAACGGCCGCGGCGCGGTGGCTCTGCTGCGCCGCGGGGCGCAGGGTGTCGCCGGCTACGCCCGCGCCTGCCCGCACGCGGTCGACGCGGCGGCCGTGGCCAGCGCGGCGACCGAGCTGGCAGCCCGGATAGCGGGCGATGGCCTGGCGGCGGTGACCGAGTCCCAGCTGCGGCTGAAGCTCCGGGGCTGAAGCTCGGGGGCTGAAGCTCCGGGGCTGAAGCTCGGGGGCTGACTTCGGGCTAACCACGGCACCGTTACTGGCACTGCTGGGTGGAAACCGGAACGCTGGCTGCCTCGCCTTGCTGCGCGTCTGAGGAGATCCCGGCGGCCGCCAGAGCGTACCCGGTATCGGGCACCGCGGTTGCCGCGGCAAAGACCATGCCGTAGACCCTGCCGTCGGGGGCGAGTAGCGGGCCGCCTGAATTGCCCGGCTTCACCATCGCCCTGATCGGGTAAATCTGCCGGGTGACCTGGGCGGTCTGGTAGATATCGGGCCCGCTGACTTCCTCGAGTGCGTCGACACGGGCCGGAACAGCGGAAAACTGCCCGTTGAGCGGATAGCCGACGACGATCGCGCCCGCTCCGGCGCCGGCCGTGCCGGCGAACTGCAGCGGCCGGGCACGGAGGCCGCCGACTGCGAGCACCGCGACGTCCCGCTCGGGGTCATACAAAACTACCTGGGCGGGATAGCGGAAACCAGTGCGGGTAATGATCCGCAGCCCGCTGGTGACCCCGGCAACGACATGCGCGTTCGTGATGACCCGGTCGGGGGCGATCAGGAAACCGGAGCCTTCCAGCCGCCGCGAGCAGCTCGGCGCGATGCCCTGGATCTTGACGATGCTATCGCGAGCCAGGTCAAGCCCGCGGGAGGAGACCAGGCGGGGGTCGGGCGGCGGCACCGCGAGCGGGCTCTCCGCGCCGATGGCACCGAACACCTGCGTGTACGGTCCGCTGGCGAGCAGGCTGCGCAGCGGCGAGAAAGCCTGGCCAATGCTTGCCTGCGGGATGACCCGGTCGACAGCGCGCAGCACGAACGAGTCGTTGACCTGGCGGTCGATCATCGTGAACGGCGAGTATGCGACAAATGAGCCGATGATCCAGGCCACCAGCAGCACCGCGGCGACATTCACTGCCGCGCCGCCGATCGAGTCAAGGATCGTGGCTGGCCGTCCCCGCAGCCGCGACCGCACCGCCACGCCCAGGCCGGAGGTCACCAGCATGCCGGCCATCGCGGCGACGAATACCACCAGGATGGCCAGGAATGCCTGCACGTTCAGGCTCGTGGCCAGCGATCTGGAAATTCGCGGCGCGAAAATGGCCCCGATCACCACGCCGCCGACGAAGCCGGCGAAGCTCAGCACGCCGATGATGAAGCCCTGACGATAACCGGCGACCGCGAAGGCGGCCGCGAGCACTATCAGGATGAGATCCAGCAAGTCACCCCGCACGTGACCAACCGTATCTCCCCAGCGACCGGCAGCGGCATGTCCCGCGCGCTGCGGCCGGGCCTGGCCTGCCCCGGCCAGCTGGCCTGGCTAGGCTAACCGGACCGGCCCGGGACCGCCGGAGGCCAGGGCATAGGCTTCCGGCGGCAGATCTTCGGCCCGGCCCGCGTCCCATGGCAGTTCCCACCCGCCCAGGGCCAGCAGCCGGTCCACCACCAGCGCGGTGAACCCCCACACCAGCATCCCGGCAGCCCGGAAGGCTGGCCCGGAGTAACCGCCCGGATACCGGATCGTCAGCCGGTTGGCCGGATCGGCGAGCTCGGCGACCGCGACCCTGGCCACGGCGGCGACCTCCGCCGGGTCCCCCGGCGCCGCCCGCACCGGGCACCGCCACCAGGCGAGCACAGGCGTCACGGAGAAGCCGCTGCGCGCGATGAACAGCTCCGGCAGAACCTCGAGCACCTGCACGCCCGATGGCTCGACCCGTGCTTCCTCCGCTGCCTCCCGCAGCGCTGCCGCGGCCGGGCCGGCATCGCCGGCGTCGATCATCCCGCCGGGAAAGGCGGCCTGGCCGGCATGCCTGCGCAGCGAGCTGCTCCGCTGCACCAGCAGCAGATCAGGCCCGGCTGGTCCCTCGCCGAACAAGATGAGCACGGCCGAGGGCCGGCCACCGCCAGGCGGCGGCGCCAGTCCCCGCGGCACCGCCATCGCCGCCGCCGAGCGGGCCAGCGCCGCCAGCCAGCCGGGCGGCCCGGCCTGCGCATCTCCGGTACCGGACTCGCGTGCGGCCGTCATGAGAACGGCCCGGCCCGGACAAGCTTGCGCGCCGTCGCCTCGTCGGTCGGGCCCTCCCCGAACGACGGGCAGAGCCCGGCCAGCCCGCACGCACCGCACGCGGGCCTGCGAGCATGGCATACCCGGCGGCCATGCCAGATCATCCGGTTGGACAGCGTGGTCCACTGCGATCGCGGAAACAGCGAGCCGACGTCCCGCTCGATCTTGTCCGGATCGCCGTCCGCGGTCCAGCCGAACCGGCGAGACAGCCGGGCGAAGTGCGTGTCCACCGTGATGCCGGGTATCCCGAAAGCGTTGCCGAGCACCACGTTGGCCGTCTTCCTGCCGACCCCGGGCAGCGACACCAGGCCGGCGAGGGTTGCGGGCACCTCGCCGCCGTACCGCTCGCACAGCGCCTGCCCCAGGCCGATGATGCTGGTGGTCTTGGCCCGGAAGAAACCTGTCGACTGGATGATCTTCTCGACCTCGCCCCGGTCGGCGGCCGCGTAGTCCGCGGCGGTCCGGTACCGGGCGAAGAGCACCGGCGTGACCTGGTTGACCCGCCGGTCGGTGCACTGCGCCGACAGGATCGTAGCGATGAGAAGCTCAAGCGGCGTGCTGAAATCGAGCTCGCAGTGCGCGTCGGGATAGAGCGCGGCCAGCTCCCTGCTGATCCGGCGGGCACGCCGGACCAGCGCGGTCCTGGACGGCGGGTTGGTCAGCACGGGACCAGCCTATGTACCAGCAGCCGGGCTTGCGGCGGCGGCGGGCGCGGTTGCCCGCGCCGCCGGTGCCCGCAGCGCGCCATCGTGCACCGCGCACAGCTGGGGCCGCAGCGGCATGGCGAAGCTATCCGGTCCCGCCCCGGCCGGAACGGGAACTGCCAGGTGACGGCCCAGCACGACCACGATCACGCACCCGGCGCCCGCGCGCAGCAGCGTCATCGCCGCCGACTGGGCGCTCGCGCCGGAAGTCCACGTATCGTCCAGCAGCAGTATCGACGCGCCGCGCTGCCGCGGCGCGTCGAAGCGCCCCGGATCCAGCTCGCGGGCCGCGGCGGCGCCGGGCCGCGCAGATAGCCCGGCCCACCGAGCCGCCAGGTAGGGAGCGATGAGCGCGCGCAGCGGATGGGTGCCGCCCCGCCCGCGGCCGCTCGGCACGACCGCGAGGTGGGTCGGGCCGCGCAGGCCGCAGCGCCGCCACAGGCACGGTCCGTGATCATGCAGGAAGGCCAGCAGCAGGAGCCGGAGTGCGGCCGATGCCGCATCGGCACCCTGGCGGCCGGACTTGTACAGCCACAGGTTCGAAGCGTGCGGCCCGCCCTTGGGCGCGTAGGCGACGGGAACCACGAGATCAGCCAGGCCGCCGGGGGCGGACTCGGCATGCAGCTCGCACTGATAGCAGCGCGAGCAGCCGGCCCGGGCCGGCCCCCGGCACACGATGCACAGCCCGGGGCAGCCCGGCCGCGGCGCGCTGAGGAGCCGGGCGTGGCCTGCCGACAGGCTCCGGAGCATGCCCCACGCCGCCTCTGTCGACCGCGCCGCCGGGAGCATGCGGGCGAGGTTACGGCCGACTACCGACGTTTTGCCGAAATTCGTGGTGGCCGGCGAGCGTGCTCCGGCGGGACGATAGTGTTGCTCACAGCCCGCCGCGGGCTCTGCCAGGTTGCCTGGGCGTTTCATGGTCTCCGGTCGGGAGACGATGAGCTCTGAGCCGCAGCAGCAAGGTGCGTGCTGCGCGGTGGCCAGCGGACAGGGCGGGGGCCGAGTTCCATCGACCATAAACCGGGACGACTGTAATGCGAATGCCAGGGACATCCGCCGGGCAGGCATCTTCGGGATCTGGCCCGGGCTCGGCGGTAGCGGGGGAACGCGCCGGCGGTTCCCCTGCGCAAGAAGCAGCCGCGAACGCGAGCGCATCCCCCGGCGGCGACTCAGGTGGCGACGCGCCAGCCAGTCCTCGCCGGCTTGCCCGGTACGCGCTGCCTGGCCGGTGCCTCGCGCTGCTGCGCGGGCACTGGCTCGCTGCGGTGCTGCTCACCGCGGGCCTGGTCGTGCGGGTACTGGTCATGGTGGCGTACCGGCCAGCCCTGCTCTACGTCGATACGCTCAAGTACCTCTACAGCTCGTGGGCCGGCTCAGATCCAGTCGGCTACAAGGTGCCGCTCAAGCTCATTCTGCTGGTCGGCAACCTGCAGACCGTCGTGGCCGTCCAGCACCTGCTCGGCCTGGCGATGGCGGTCGCCCTGTACGCCGTGCTGGTGCGCCGCGGCACGGCCCGCTGGCTGGCCGCCATCGCCATCGCCCCGGTCCTG
>DATJZH010000067.1:0-3037 GCA_035499215.1 Streptosporangiaceae bacterium
GGAGCTCAACACGCTGCTGGAGGCCGCCGACGATGCCGATGACCGGCGGCGGATCGGCAACCGGACGATGACCGTCGGGCATGACTGGGCGTTCGAGCGCGGGCTGCTGCGCCCGCTGCCGGACGAGCCGTTCGACACCGCACTCACCCTCACCCCGCGCGTGGACCGGTACGCGCAGGTGATGGTGCGCTGCAACCAGTACAGTGTGCCGGCCCGGTTCATCGGGCACCGGCTGCGCGTCAAGCTGTCGGCGTCCACGGTGACCGTGTTCAGCCGGGACGTCGTGGTGGCGCGGCACCCGCGGGCGGCCGGGAAGGGCGTGCGGGTCCTGGACCTGGATCACTACCTGGAGATCCTGCTGCGTAAGCCGGGCGCGTTGCCCGGTGCGACCGCGCTGGCGCAGGCCCGTGCCGCGGGCGTGTTCACTGGCGAGCATGAGGCGTTCTGGGCCGCGGCGCGCAAGGCTCATGGTGACGCGGCAGGCACCCGGGCCCTGGTCGAGGTGCTGTTGCTGCATCGCCACCTGGATCGGGACAACGTTCTGGCCGGCATCAGTGCCGCGTTGTCCGTCGGCTCGACGAGCGCGGACGTGGTCGCGGTGGAGGCCCGCAAGGCTGCCGGTCAGCGCGGCAGCGCTCCGCCGGAGGCCAGCCCGCCGGGCGGGGCGCCGCGGGTGGTCAGCTTCACAGAGCGGCGGCTGGCCGCCCTGCCCGGCGGTGACCGGCCGCTGCCCTCGGTCGCCGCCTACGACCAGCTGCTGGGCCGGGAGTCGTCGTGACCGCCGACCGGCGCGGGGTCACCGAGCAGGCCGCGTCCGCGGCGATCGAGCAAGCCTGCCGGATGCTGCGGCTGCCCACGATGCGGGACCGGTTCACCGAGATCGCCGCTGCTGCCGAGCGGGAGCAGCTGTCCTACTTGGGGTTTTTGGCCGAGCTGGTGATGGCCGAGTGCGACGACCGGGACCGGCGCCGCGCCGCCCGCCGGGTGCGCGAGGCAGGCTTCCCGCGCCCGAAACGGCTCGAGGAGTTCTCCTTCGACGCCAACCCGGCGGTCAGCCCGGCGGTGATCGGACAGCTGGCCACCTGCGGCTGGGTCACGGCCGGCCACCCGCTTTGCCTGATCGGCGATAGCGGAACCGGGAAGACGCACCTGCTGATCGCGCTGGGCACGCTGGCCGCCGAGGCCGGCCACCGGGTCCGCTACACGCTGGCCTCCAAGCTGGTCAACGAGCTGGTCGAGGCCGCCGATGAGCGGCAGCTATCGAAGCTGATCAACCGCTACGGCCGGGCCGGCCTGATCTGCCTTGACGAGCTTGGCTACATGGAACTGGACCGGCGCGGCGCCGAACTGCTGTTCCAGGTTCTCACTGAGCGGGAGGAACGCTCGGCGATTGCCATCGCGTCCAACGAGCCGTTCTCCGGCTGGACCAAGACCTTCACCGATCCCCGTTTGTGCGCCGCGATCGTCGACCGCCTGACCTTCGCCGGGCAGATCATCGAGACCGGCACCGTCTCCTACCGCCTCGCCCACGCCCGCCAGCAGCAGAACGCCAGCAAGGCCGCCAGCGCGCCCGTCCGCTGAGCGGCACCCGAGGAGGACCCGATGCCAGCTCCCCAGGCGCACCTCGATCTGGTCGACGCCGCCGAACTCGGCGAGTTGCTCACCTTCATCAGCCAGTGGCTCGGCGGCACCGACCACGCCCAGCTCGCCGCCTCATTCGGCCGCTTCATGGGTATCCAGGGCTACGACCTCGCCGACCTGCGCACCGACCTGGCCCGCTTCACCTTCCTGCTCGGCCACGACGACGGCGAGCAACTATTCGGCCGCGACGAGGGTGAACAGCCATCTGGCCACGACGAGGACTGACCAGCCAGCAGCCCGGCGCCAGGCTGATACGCACAGGGCCGCGCCAGACCCGCCGGGCCGGTAAAGTCCCCAGGAAATGATGGTCACCGACCTGCACCACCTCCTCGATCTGCCGGACGGCACGCCAGGGCCCGCACGCCGATTGGCCGAGCACCTGAGCAACATCGTCCGGGCGGCAGCAGCCGGCGATGCCGGCACCGCCTGGGAAAGCGCGCTGCCGTGCCGCCGCCGGCCGGCCAGCCGGCGCTGCCCGGGCCGGATGATCGTGCTACGGACCGAACCGACCGCGCCGATCCGGTGGCAATGCAGCGTCTGCGACGACGAGGGCATCATCAGCAACTGGGCCGATTCGCCCTTCGATCTGCGCAGGCGACGGCTCACCCTCGCCGGCCCCGTCAACGAGATCGTCATCTCCGAGGAGGCAGCCGCGGCACTGCGCGAGTTGCGGTTGCCCGATGCCGACTGCGAACGACTGGTGTTCCGGATCCGCGCCCACGACGGCGGCGCCGTCCTGCCGGCCGCCGGCGACGACCTGGACGAGCTGATCGGGTTCGTGGCCGCTGAGGCCAATCACGAGCCAAGCCGGCGCCGCCGGCAGCGGCTTGACACCGCACTCGACGCGCTCAGCGACGCGGCTCAGGCCCACTGACGGCTGGTGATCCGAATGCCCCTGCCAGAGCTGGACGTCGCACGAGTACAGCGGTGGTGCGCCGCACGGATACCCGGGCACGCCCGCCACCAAGTCCGCGTGGAGTGCGAGCTCGCCCCGCGGCACCTGACGATCATCGAGCGGCGCGCGCCATGGCGTGAGGACTTCGGACCGGAATGGACTACCCTCCCGATCGCCCGGCTGCGTTACACCGCCGCCGACAAGTCCTGGACGTTGTACTGGCGCGACCGCAACCTTCGCTTCCACATCTACGACCTGCTGGCCCCATCACCCACGGTCGAAGACCTCCTGGCCGAGATCGACCGCGACCCTACGTGCATCTTCTGGGGATGACCCCTCCCGAACCCCGGCCAGCGACACCCCCCGCGCCACTCAGGCGGGGCCAATTACCCTCGCCACCGCGGGGCCAGTTTGGGTTGACATTGCCACCCAGCAGGAGCCGGGCCAGCGCGGGCACACGCAGACCCCGCCGCGCCGAGTCAAGCATCACCATCGAACTCG
>DATJZH010000068.1:0-19733 GCA_035499215.1 Streptosporangiaceae bacterium
CGATCAGGCCCGCGCTGAACCGCAGCGTCGCCTGCCGCGGTACCGGGATCGGCCTGGCTGCCAGCGACTGCCGATGAGCGGACACGTACAGCCACATGCCGCAGAAGGCGATCGAGGTCGCGGTCAGGACCAGCCCGTAGGTCACGGCGGCCACCCGGGCGGCTCCCGCCGGAGCCGCCGGTGCCAGGCCTTCGGCCACCAGCGCGGTCGGGAACGGCACCGCGACCACGCCCATCAGCAGGAAGGTGTTGAGCACTAGCATGACCCGGTCGACTGTGGACACATGCGACAGCATCGTGTGATGGTTCAGCCACATGATCCCGATGGTCAGGAAGCTGACGACGTAGCCCGCGTACTGCGGCCAGGCCGCCAGCAGCGCCTTGTAGCTGCCTGGCTGGTGAACCGACAGCAGGTTGAAGACGAGGACCGTGATGGCTACCGCGAAGACCCCGTCACTGAACGACTCAGCCCGCCGTGAATCCATCCCGGGCGCGCCCTACCCGGTAAGGTGCGCGAGGCCAGGCGGCACCGGCGGCCTCACGCCGGAGCCGGGCCGGCCTTGCCGCGTCCGGCCTGCCCGCCGCCGGCCTGCCCAGATGCCTCCGGACCGGGGGCGGTCACGGCCGGCTGCGCTACTGACCGGGCAAGCAGCTGGGCCACGTCGACTACTTCGAGCGTCTCCTTCGCCTCGCCTGAGCCCTTCTTCGCGCTGATCGCATCGCCGAGCATGACGAGGCAGAACGGGCATCCGGTGGAGACGGTATCCGGGTCGGTGCTCAGCGCCTCGTCGATTCGCTCGACGTTGATCCGCTTGCCGATCCGCTCTTCCATCCACATCCGGGCGCCGCCCGCGCCGCAGCAGAAGCCGCGTTCCTTGCACCGGTGCATCTCCTGCGCCCGCACGCCCGGCACGTTCTCCATGATCTCCCGCGGCGCGGTGAATATCCGGTTGTGCCGGCCGAGGAAGCACGGGTCGTGATAGGTGATCTTCTCGTCGATCGGCGTCACCGGGGTGAGCCTGCCGTCGGCGACCAGCTGGGCCAGCAGCTGGGTGTGATGGATCACCTCGTATTTCCCGCCGAGCTGCGGGTACTCGTTGGCGATCGTGTTGAAGCAGTGCGGGCAGCTGGCGACGATCTTGCGCGCGCCCGCCTCGTTCAGCGTCTCGACGTTCTGCTGCGCCAGCATGCTGAACACGAACTCGTTGCCCATCCGCCTGGCCGGGTCGCCGGTGCAGGACTCGGCCGGCCCGAGCACCGCGAAGCTGACGCCGGCGGCGTGCAGCAGCCGGGCGATGGCCTTGGTGGTCTTCTTCGCCCGGTCCTCCAGCGCGCCCGCGCAGCCCACCCAGAACAGGTATTCCACGTCGTCGCCGATCGGGCCGTCCGCCACTGGCACATCGAAGTCGAGCTCGCTGATCCACTCGGTCCGCCTCGACTCGCCCATGCCCCACGGGTCGCCCTTGTTCTCCAGGTTCTTCAGCATCGTGGACGCTTCGGCGGGGAACGCGGACTCGATCAGCACCTGGTGCCGGCGCATGCCGGTGATGTGGTCGATGTGCTCGATGTCCACCGGGCACTCCTCGACGCACGCCCCGCAGTTGGTGCAGGACCACAGCACGTCAGGGTCGATCACGCCGCCGGCCGCCGAGTCGCCCACCAGCGGCCTTCGCGCCTCTGCCCTGACTGATTCCGGCAGCTGCTCCCTGGCCTCGTCGGATCCGGCCAGCAGGTACGGCGCCTTGGCGAAGGCGTGCTCGCGCAGGTCCAGGATGACCATCTTCGGGGACAGCGGCTTGCCCGTGGCCCAGGCGGGGCACTGCGACTGGCAGCGGCCGCACTCGGTGCAGGTGGCCAGGTCGAGCATGCCCTTCCAGCTGAGGTCCTCGACCTTGCCCAGCCCGAAGACGTCAGTGTCGGGGTCGGCTTCCTCGAAGTCGAGCACCTTGCCGCCCGAGCGCATCGGCTGCAGGCCGCGCAGGCCGTCCGGACGGCGGGAGAACAGCACGTTCAGCGGCGCCACGAAGATGTGCAGGTGCTTGGAGTAGGTGACGAACACCAGGAAGCCGAGGATGACCGCGAGCTGGGCAAGGATTCCGGCCGTCTCGATCGCGCTGTTGGCGGTCGTGCCCAGCGGGTGCAGCCAGTGGCCGACGATCTGCGAGGCGAACGCGCCCTGGGGGTACGGGAAGTCGCCGGTGTTGATCTGCGCGCCGCGGTACAGCAGCAGGGTCGCGACAACAAGAAAGATCATCAGCAAGACGAGCCATGCCGCGCCTGTGTGCGACCCGAAGAAGCGGGATTTTCGGCCCTCGCGCTTCGGGTCAGTGCGCAGCCGGATCACCGCGAAGGTGGCGATGCCGACCAGGACGGCGACCGCGAAGAGATCCTCCAGGAAGCCGACCCACGCCCAGGTTCCGATCAGCGGGATCGCGAACTTCTTGCTGAACAGGTCGCCGTAGGCCTCGATGATCGTCAGGATCAGGATCAGGAAGCCCCAGAACGTCAGGAAATGCGCGACGCCCGGAACCGTCCACTTGAGCAGCTTGCGCTGGCCGAATACCTCGGTGACCTGGGTTTCGGCATCTCCGCCAGGATGCTGGCGGACCGCCTCGATCCGCTCCGGAGCCGGCTGGCCGGACATTGCGAGCCGGTAGAGCCACCACACCCGCCGACCGGCGATCGCGAATGCGAGCACAGTCAGGACGAGTCCGATCACGATGCGCAGGGCCACAGGTCCTCCCGGTGCGGCGTCAGGCCAGGCTGCGCCTGGACGGCGCTGTGCCGGTGCCAGCGTAACGCGGTCCGGTCCGCAGCCGATGATCTGAAGTTGTTGCATTTCTCTCGCCGCACCGTGACATGCCGTCCCAGGTCGCAGGTCTGCGGGCGGCACAGCTCGCTCAGCGGAAACTGGACCCTGGCGGCATCGCGGGAACCATACCGCTCCTGGCAGGCCCTGGACCGCTAGCCTGACCACGGGCACTGACCATCGGGAGCCCCCAGCGGATTCCAGAGGCTGACAGTGATGACGGAGCATGACGCGGCGCGGCGCGGGGCTCGCGCCGCCAGCGCCCGGCCGGTGGCGGCGGCGCGTCGCCGGGTGGCAATGGCGGCGGGTTCGACGACAGCGCTGGTTACAGCCAGCCTGGCAGGCAGCGCACTGGCCTTCCTCAGCAAGGAAGCCTGCCGCGCCGGAGCCTGGAACACTCACATCGGGCAGTTCCAGTCGCACTGCTATACCGACATCTACCCGCTCTACTTCACCGAGGGGCTCTCGGCGGGCAAAGTCCCTTATCTGGGCCATCCGGTGGAGTACCCGGTGCTCATCGGCGCGGCTATGCAGGCTGCTGCCTGGGTCGTCCGGCCAATCAGCGATCCGCTTATCCGCGGCCGCGAGTTCTTCGACGTGACCACGGTTGCGCTCGCCGTGTTCGCCCTGGCGGCAGTCCTGGCAACCGCCTGCCTGGCCGGGCGCTCCCGGAGATGGACAGCCCTGCTGGTTGCGCTGTCGCCCGCGGTGATCCTCGCGGCGTTCATCAACTGGGACGTGATCGCGATGAGCCTGACCGCGCTGGGCATGGCGGCGTGGGCCGCCCGGCGGCACGCCCTGGCTGGCGTGCTGCTGGGTCTGGCGGTGGCTACCAAGTTCTACCCGGTGTTCCTTTTCGGCCCGCTTTTCCTGCTCTGCCTGCGGGCCGGCCGGCTCCGGGCGTTCTGGCCGGCGGCAGGCTCTGCGGCCCTCGCCTGGCTCGCGGTCAACTTGCCGATCGCGCTAGCGGCGCCGCACGGCTGGTCGGAGTTCTACCGGTTCAACAATAGCCGGGCAGCCGACTGGGGGTCCGTCTGGTACTTCTTCGACACCGAGCACTGGCCGGGCGTCGGCAGCGTGTCGGTTGACACGCTCAACGCCGTCTCGCTGCTGCTGTTCGCCGCCAGCTGCACGGCGATCGGCGTCCTGGCCCTCGCGGCGCCGCGCCGGCCCCGCGTGCCGCAGCTGTTCTTCCTGACCGTCGCGGCATTCCTGCTCGTCAACAAGGTCTGGTCGCCGCAGTACGTGATCTGGCTGGCGCCGCTGGCGGTCCTGGCCCGGCCGCGGCTGACCGCCTACCTGCTCTGGCAGGCGACCGAGATCGGCTACTTCCTCGCCATCTGGGCCTACCTGATCACCATCGTCACGGGGACGGCGAGCGCCGGCGGCATCAGCCAGGGCCTCTATTTCGCGGCGGTGCTAGCCAGATTCCTCGCGGTCCTGCTGCTGTGCGGGCTCGTGGTCAGGGATGTGCTGCATCCGGCCGCGGACGTGGTGCGCCGCGACGGGGACGATGACCCGGCCGGCGGGGTCTTGTCCGGCGCGCCGGATCGGATCGCGCTGAGACGGGCAGCGGCCGACCCGACTCCGGCCACCCGATAGCCGGGCGCTGGCGGCGGCGGTGCTGGCCGCGTCGTTGCGGGCGCCCTGCCGGTTCCGGGCAGCTAACCCGTGAGCTGCGGGCTAGCCTTGAGCCGCTCCGACTCAAGTCTCTTGACATGAGTCCGTCCGCATGCCAAACTTGCGCTTGGAAGACTCAAGCTTCAGGCAAACTCGCTCACACCCAAGGACTAACTCATGGCACGTGCGGTAGGCATCGACCTGGGGACGACCAACTCCGTCGTCGCCGTTCTCGAGGGCGGCGAGCCCTCGGTCATCGCAAACGCGGAAGGCTCGCGCACGACGCCGTCTGTGGTTGCCTTCGCGAAGAACGGCGAGGTACTCGTCGGCGAAGTCGCCAAGCGGCAGGCAGTGACCAACGTTGACCGGACCGTCCGCTCCGTCAAGCGCCAGATGGGCACGAACTGGACGATCTCCATCGACGGCAAGAAGTTCACGGCCCAGCAGATCAGCGCCTTCGTCCTGCAGAAGCTGAAGCGGGACGCGGAATCCTACCTCGGCGAGACCATCACCGACGCGGTCATCACCGTGCCGGCGTACTTCAGCGACGCCCAGCGCCAGGCCACCAAGGAAGCCGGCCAGATCGCCGGCCTGAATGTGCTGCGGATCATCAACGAACCGACTTCGGCCGCGCTCGCTTACCACCTCGAGAAGGACAACGAGGCCACGATACTGGTCTTCGACCTGGGCGGCGGCACGTTCGACGTCTCGCTGCTCGAGGTCGGCGAGGGCGTCGTGGAGGTCAAGGCGACCAGCGGCGACAACCACCTCGGCGGCGACGACTGGGACCAGCGCATCGTCGAGTGGCTGGTGCAGGACTTCAAGAACAGCTACGGCATCGACCTGTCCAGGGACAAGATGGCGCTGCAGCGGCTGCGCGAGACCGCCGAGAAGACCAAGATCGAGCTATCCAGCTCGACCGAGTCGCAGATCAACCTGCCCTATATCACCCACTCCGAGCAGGGACCGCTGCACCTGGACACCAAGATCAGCCGCGCTGAGTTCCAGAAGATGACGGCTGACCTGCTCGACCGCTGCAAGACGCCTTTCCAGCAGGTCATCAAGGACGCCGGCGTCAAGCTCAGCGAGATCCACCACGTGGTGCTCGTCGGCGGTTCCACCCGGATGCCCGCGGTTGTCGAGCTGGTCAAGGACCTCACTGGCGGCAAGGAGCCCAACAAGGGCGTCAACCCGGACGAGGTCGTGGCGGTCGGCGCCAGCCTGCAGGCCGGCGTGCTGCGGGGCGAGGTCAAGGACGTCCTGCTGCTGGACGTGACGCCGCTGTCGCTCGGCATCGAGACCAAGGGCGGGATCTTCACCAAGCTCATCGAGCGCAACACCACGATTCCGACCAAGCGCTCGGAGATCTTCACCACGGCCGACGACAATCAGCCGTCCGTGCAGATCCAGGTGTTCCAGGGCGAGCGCGAGATCGCGGCGTACAACAAGAAGCTCGGCATGTTCGAGCTGGCGGGCCTCGCGCCGGCGCCGCGCGGGATTCCGCAGATCGAGGTCACTTTCGACATCGACGCGAACGGCATCGTCAACGTCTCGGCCAAGGACCTGGGCACCGGCAAGCAGCAGTCCGTCACCATCTCGGGCGGCTCGGCGCTGGGCAAGGACGACATCGAGCGGATGATGGCCGACGCGGAGAAGTACGCGGACGAGGACCGCAAGCGCCGGGAGGAGGCAGAGGTCCGCAACCGCGGTGAGACCCTGGCCTACAGCACAGAGAAGTTCCTGTCGGAGAACTCGGAGAAGGTGCCGGACGACGTCAAGTCTGAGGTCGAGTCGGCCGTCGCTGACCTGAAGAAGGCCCTCGAGGGTACCGACACCGAGGCGATCCGGACGGCAACCGAGCACGCTGCCCAGGTCAGCCAGAAGATGGGCACGGCGATCTACGCGCAGTCGCAGCAGGCAGCCGGCGCTCAGGCTGGACAGGCAGGCGGCCACGAGGACGCCGGTCACGACGACGAGGTCGTCGAGGCTGAGATCGTCGACGAGGACAAGCCGGCCGATTCGGAGGGCGGCGCCGCCTGATGAGGTCTTCTGACGACGACGAGAGCCAGGGCCCGGTCATCCGTGACCGCCGGCGCATCGACCCGGTGACGGGACGGGTGCGCGATCAGGGCGGCACGGGCCAGAGCCAGCCGAGCGAAGTTCGGGGCAGCCATGTCCAGGCCGGGAAAGAACAGCCTGCCACATCCCGGCCTGGTGGCTCGGCCGGGGACACCGCCGGGGTTAATCTCGGCGGTGTCCCCGGCAGTGCTTTCCCCGGCGGCCAGGCGGCGAGCCCGGTCCCAGGCGCGGCGGCCGGAATCGCCGACGCGACGGACACGAACGGCGGGCCCGGCCCGGGCGGCGATGCCGCGGCGATGCTCGCCGAGCGCACCGCGGATCTGCAGCGAGTTCAGGCAGAGTACGCGAACTACCGCAAGCGGGTCGAGCGGGACCGGCAGGCAGTCAGGGAGCAGGCCCTTGCCAGCGTGCTCGGCCAGCTGCTGCCGGTGCTCGATGATATCGGCCGGGCCCGGGAGCACGGTGAGCTTGTCGGCGGATTCAAGCAGGTTGCCGAGTCGCTCGGGGCGGCGACCGCCAAGCTCGGTCTGACGCCATACGGGGAGGCCGGCGATCCGTTCGACCCGACCCTGCACGAGGCCCTGATGCATTCCTATTCGCCTGAGGTCACCGAACCGACCTGTGTGACCATCTTCCAGCCCGGCTACAAAGTGAGCGAGCGGATCCTGCGTCCGGCCAGGGTGGCGGTCGCCGAGCCCGAAGAGCCCGCGGGCAGCCAGGCCGCGGGCAGCCAGGCCACCACCGAGGCCGGGCCGCCGCCCGCCACCGAGGCCGGGCCGCCGCCGGCGGCGGATACGGCCTCAGGCGCGTCAGGCGGGGCCGGGACCGGCGGCCCTGGCGGCACCGCGGCCCGCGGCTCTGACGACTAAGACGGGACGAGAAGAGGCTCGTTGAGCACCAAGGACTTCCTCGAGAAGGACTACTACAAGGTTCTCGCCGTCTCCAAGGACGCGAGTTCTGACGACATCAAGAAGTCGTACCGCAAGCTGGCTCGCAAGTACCATCCGGATGCGAATAAGGGCGACTCGGCCTCGGAAGAGCGCTTCAAGGAGATCTCTGAGGCGTACAACGTGCTGTCCGATGAGAAGCGGCGCAAGGAGTATGACGAGGCCCGCTCGCTGTTCGGCGGGGGCGCGCGCATGCCGGGGTCGGCCAGCGGCGGATATGGCTTCGACCTCGGCGATCTCTTCGGCGGGGCCGGCAGCAGCGGCGGCACTGCCGGGGGCCGGCTCGGCGACCTGCTGGGCGGCGTCTTCGGGAGCCGTACCCACACGCAGCAGCGTCCCCGCCGCGGCGCCGATGTGGAGACTGAGGCATCGCTGAATTTCGGTGATGCGATTGACGGCACCACCGTGTCGCTGCGGCTGGCCGGGGAGGCGCCGTGCCAGGCGTGCCGGGGCACCGGCGCGAAGGCGGGCACCGTCCCGAGGGTGTGCCCATCCTGCGAGGGCACCGGCCAGGCAAGCAGAAACCTCGGCAATTTCGCGTTCTCCGAGCCCTGCCGGGAATGCCGGGGCCGGGGCCTGGTCGTCGACGACCCCTGTCCTGTCTGCTCTGGCAGCGGCCGGGCGATGAGCACCCGCACCATCCAGGCGCGCATCCCGGCCGGAGTCGCCGACGGGCAGCGGATCAAGCTCAAGGGAAAGGGCGCGCCCGGCGAGCGCGGCGGGCCGGCCGGCGACCTGTACGTGCGCGTGCACGTGTCGCCGCATCCAGTGTTCGGCAGGTCAGGGCACAACCTGACGGTGACAGTCCCGGTCACCTTCCCTGAGGCGGCACTCGGCGCTGAGGTCAAGGTGCCGTCGCATCGCGGCATGCCGGTGAGCGTCCGCATCCCCGCTGGCACGCCGAACGGCCGGACCTTCCGTGTCCGCGGCAAGGGGGTTCGTCGGTCCGACGGCACCTACGGCGACCTGCTGGTCACCGTGAATGTCCAGGTGCCCAGGGACGTCAACGGCCGGGCGCGCGAAGCCCTCGAGACCTTCCGCGAGGCAACAGCCGGGCCTGACCCGCGGGACGAGCTGCTGCGGAAGGCCAAGGCGAGCTGACTGTGGCAGGGAACGGGTAGCAAGCGAGAGGAGATGACATGACCAGTGAGTTTGAGCTTTCGGACGACACCCCGGTGTACGTGATCTCCGTTGCTGCCCAGCTATCCGGACTGCACCCGCAGACGCTGCGGGCATATGACCGGCTCGGTCTCGTCTCGCCCGGCAGGGCCGCTGGCCGCGGCCGCCGTTACTCGCTGCGCGACATCCTGATCCTGCGGGAAGTACAGCGGCTGTCCCAGGAAGAGGGCATCAACCTGTCCGGGATCAAGCGGATTCTCGCGCTGGAGAGCGCTGACCAGCGCAGCCGCCTGCTGCTGGCCGAAATGCATGCCGAGATCAGCCAGTTGCGAGCCGAGCTTGAATCCACCCGAGCGGTGGCGGCCAGGCTCGCGAGGCTGCTCAGGCGCCGCGGCGACGGCGCGGCCCTGGTGCCCGTACGAAGCTCCGGCGCCGCGGCCGGCGGCCTGCCGCCCGCCGCGATCAGCCCGGCCGAGTCAGCCGGGCCTGCGGGCGCCGCCAGCCGGGCGGGTCCCGGCGAGGTCTCGGCGGCGACCGATTCGGACTGAGCCCCCGCTGCCCGCTGGCAGAAGCCCTGCCCGGCCAGTCGGCGGGAGATACCCGGGCGCGGCGCGAATGACCGGGCAAAGCCCGGACAACTGAGAACAGCGCGAGACAACTGAAGCAAGGGAATCCACTAACTTGACTGACAAGCTGACCCGAAAGAGCCACGAGGCTCTGTCCGACGCGGTCAAGCGGGCCGCTGCGGCAGGCAATCCGGCTGTCGACGGGCTGCATCTGCTGGCCGCCCTGATCGAGCAGGACGGCGGGACTGCGGCGCCGCTGCTGCGCGCGGTCGGCGCCGATCCCGGTGCCGTGCTGAAGAACGCCGATGAGCAGCTAGCCCGGCTGCCAAGGGCGGCCGGCGCAACGGTCGGCGCGCCGGAGACCTCGCGCCCGCTGCTCGCCGCGCTGGCCAATGCCGATAAGCGCGCCAAGGAGATGTCGGACGAGTACGTGTCCACCGAGCATCTGCTCGTGGGCCTCGCGGCCGACGGCGGGCAGGCTGCCACCGTGCTGCGCGAGGCAGGCGCGGGACCAGATCAGCTGCTGAGCGCCTTCGAGCACGTCCGCGGCCGGAGCCGGGTCACGTCCCCGGACCCGGAAGGCACATATCAGGCCCTGGAGAAATACGGCATCGACCTGACCCGCAGTGCCCGCGAGGGCAAGCTCGACCCGGTCATAGGCCGGGACGCGGAAATCCGCCGGGTGATCCAGGTCCTCTCCCGCCGCACCAAGAATAACCCCGTGCTGATCGGCGATCCCGGCGTCGGGAAGACTGCGG
This sequence comes from Streptosporangiaceae bacterium, assembly GCA_035499215.1. Taxonomy (GTDB): domain Bacteria; phylum Actinomycetota; class Actinomycetes; order Streptosporangiales; family Streptosporangiaceae; genus DATJZH01. Next base: position 9,898 of record DATJZH010000068.1, read on the forward strand.
TCGTCGAAGGCCTGGCGCAGCGGATCGTAGCCGGAGATGTCCCTGAATCACTGCGCGGCAAGCGCGTCGTGGCGCTGGATCTGGGCGCGATGGTGGCGGGCGCCAAGTACCGGGGCGAATTCGAGGAGCGCCTCAAGGCGGTGCTTGGCGAGATCAAGCAGAGCGAGGGCCAGATCATCACGTTCATCGACGAGCTGCACACCGTGGTCGGGGCCGGTGCCGCAGAGGGCGCCATGGACGCGGGCAACATGCTCAAGCCCATGCTTGCCAGGGGCGAGCTGCGCATGGTGGGCGCGACCACCCTGGATGAGTACCGCGAGCGGATCGAGAAGGACCCGGCGCTGGAACGCCGGTTCCAGCAGGTCTTCATCGGCGAGCCGTCTGTCGAGGACACCATCGCGATCCTGCGCGGGCTCAAGGGCCGCTACGAGGCTCATCACCAGGTGCAGATCTCCGATGCGGCGCTGGTGGCCGCCGCCTCATTGGCCGACCGGTATATCACCGCACGGTTCTTGCCCGACAAGGCGATCGACCTGGTGGACGAGGCAGCATCACGGCTGCGCATGGAGATTGACTCGCGCCCGGTCGAGATCGACGAGCTGCAGCGGTCCGTCGACCGGATGAAGATGGAGGAGCTGGCACTCGCGCGGGAGGCCGATGCGGCAAGCCGGGAGCGCCTTGACCGGCTCCGGGCTGACCTGGCCGACCGGCAGGAGCAGCTGACGGCACTGGTTGCGCGCTGGGACAAGGAAAAGGCAAGCCTGAACAAGGTCGGCGAGCTGAAGAAGGAGCTTGACGACCTCAGGGGCCAGGCGGAGCGGGCCCAGCGGGACGCGGACTTTGAGGCGGCATCCCGGCTGATGTACGGGGAGATCCCCGCACTGGAGCGCGCGATCGAGGCGGCGGCAGCGAGTGACGGCACCGCGCGAGCCGCCGGCGAGGCGGGCGCAGCGGCTCAGGTCTGCGGCGGCAGGCCCATGGTGAAGGAGGAGGTGGGTCCCGACGATGTCGCGGACGTGGTCTCCGCGTGGACCGGCATCCCCGCGGGGCGGCTGCTCGAGGGCGAGACGGGCAAGCTGCTCCGGATGGAATCCGAACTCGGCCAGCGCCTGGTCGGGCAGTCGAGGGCAGTCCAGGCGGTGTCGGACGCGGTGCGCCGGTCGCGCGCAGGCATCGCCGACCCGGACCGGCCGTCGGGATCATTTCTGTTCCTCGGGCCGACCGGTGTCGGCAAGACCGAGCTGGCCAAGGCACTCGCGGAGTTCCTGTTCGACGACGAGCGGGCGATGGTCCGCATCGACATGAGCGAGTACTCCGAGCGGCACTCCGTTGCCCGGCTGGTCGGTGCTCCCCCCGGCTATATCGGGTACGAGGAGGGCGGTCAGCTTACCGAGGTGGTCCGCCGCCGGCCGTACTGCGTCGTCCTGCTCGACGAGGTGGAGAAGGCGCATCCGGAAGTCTTCGACATCTTGCTGCAGGTCCTCGATGACGGGCGGCTGACCGACGGCCAGGGCCGTACCGTCGACTTCCGGAACACCATCCTGATCCTCACATCCAACCTGGGTTCCCAGTTCATCGCCGATCCGAATCTGGACGAGGCCGCCAAGCGGGAGGCCGTCATGGCCCTCGTGCGGAACACCTTCAAGCCCGAGTTCCTCAACCGGCTTGATGACGTAATCCTGTTCGACGGGCTCAGCACCGAGGAACTCACCCGGATCGTCGATCTGCAGGTCGCCCGGCTGGCCCGGCGGCTGACCGACCGCCGGCTGACGCTCCAGGTCAGCCCGCCCGGCCGGGAATGGCTGGCACTGACCGGATTCGACCCGGTGTACGGCGCGCGACCGCTGCGCAGGCTCATTCAGTCCGCGATCGGCGATCAGCTAGCCCGCGGCCTGCTGTCCGGCGAGATCAGCGAGGGCGATGACGTGCTAGTCGACCTCGACGAGGCAGCGGACGCACTGACGGTACGCACAGCCGGCGGCCAGCCCGGCGGCCAGCATCAGGTTTCGTCCAGCATCTCGTCGTAGCTGTCCTCCGGCAGGCCGAGATCGTTGCGGATGCGATAGCGGAGGGTCAGCAGCAGGCGCAGTTCAGTCTCGTCGTCGCTGCCCTGTCGGTGCGCGGGCACGGAGGCCAGGCGCCGGTCCGGCCGCGGCTCGCGTCCCGGCGCCGGCGCCCCCTCCCGCTCGGCGTACCGCAGGCACAGCTCGACTCCGGCGGTCGCCCATTCCAGCGCGCCCTGCGGGTCTGCGTACTCCACCAGGAGCTCGGCGATGAGGTCGCATGCCCGCGGATCGGTACGGCCCTCCGCTTTCAGCGTCGCGATCAGGGCTCGCGCCTCGCCCGGCTCGCCGAGCTGGAAGAGCGCTCTGGCGAGCGGCACCCGCGGATCGACGTAGGCGGGACCGGCGTCGGCTATCGCCATCCGGAAGCTCTCGGCCGCGGCGGCAGGATCATCGGCGAGCAGCCACTGCTCGCCGGCGCGCAGGAATGCCTCTGCCCGCGGCATCGAGTCTGTCTCGGTGCCCGTCATCGCGAGCTTCGCCATCCGCTCCGCCGCCGGACGATGATCACCACTGAACGCGGCATCAAATTCGATAGCGTCGAATTCTTCACGACTGAGCACCGCCACGTTACGTAAGCTACCCAGCCGGGGAGTGCCTACAACGCCAACGACGCGGGAGTAACGGCTTTGTGACCCCTATCGGCGGGTGCGCTCCAGTGCATCCCAGAAACCCCGCCGCAGGGCATGCCGGACCTCATCGTGCAGGAGCGAGTCGATGGGCAGCGCAGAACCCTGCAGCAGCCTGGCCTCCAGGTCTGAGGGCATCCGCGGCTTGCGGGCCAGCACAGCCTCAAGCCAGAGTGCGGGGGCGTCCGCGGCCACGGCGTCGCCGAAGCCATAGCCCTCCGCATGAGCCGCCTGGATGGCCGCGGTCAGGGATATCGAGACCGACGGGCCAGCCGGCGCGTGCGCCGCGGCGGGCCCTGTCCGGGCACCGAGCCCCTGTGCGGGCACTGGATATCCGTGACCGGGGTAAGCCGGCCTGGCCTCGCCGGGCGGCGCCGGAAGCCGCGACGCGTCGTTCTGCGGCAGGCTGTTCTGCGGTGGGGCGCTGCGCGGTGCGGCGCCCGGCGGGATGCTGGCAGGCGGCCCGTTATGTGACTGCGCTGGTACCGCGGGCCCGAGCACCTCTGGCGGCTGGTACAGCCACTGCCCGTTCAGCGCCGGGCTGTCCGCGCGGCCCGCCGGCGCCTCGCCCCGAACCTCGCCGCCCCCGGCCGATGGCCGCTGCGCATTCCCTCCCGCCGCGGCACCAGGCAGAGCTGGTGCCTGGTCCTGCGGATGACGCTGATCGCCAATGCGGCGGTCCTGGCCACCGCGGTCCGCGTCTGTCCGCCCCAGACCTTGCGCGCTATGGTCCGGCCGGCCGCCCGGCGGGCCGGGCCGGGAGGGCCCGATTGCCGGCTGCGAGGCAGTGGTGACGCCGGAACCGCCCGTCTCGCGCGTGCCGTCCAGCTCGCCCTCGGCACTGGCGATCGAGCCGGCGAACGGCCGCAGGTGCGCGGCGGAGACTTCCATGACGTCGTCGCACTCCTGCCGGAGCGCAGCCGAAATGGCCCGGCCGCCGTCCGCGGCGATGTGCATCAGCAGCACGCGGATCCCCAGGTCCTGAACCTCAGCTACAACCTGGGCAAGATCCTCCTCAGCGCAGACGATCACCGCGTCGCTGATGGCCGTGTTCCGGGCCAGCGTGGTGAGATCCCGGTGAATACTGGTCTCGACACCTTCCCGCCGGCCCGGTCGGATCTTTCCCAGCCTCAGCTTGAGTCCCGGCAGGTCAGCAAGCGCGTCATGCTGTGAGGTGCGGTCGCCGCCTGGCGTCGCCTCATACCAGTAGCACCGCAGCACAGGCAGGCCGGTGCGGTCGCGGGCCAGGTTCGCGAAAAGCCTGAGCATGCCCGGATAATCCCAGACGACGGATTCCCGCCGGCGGCTACCGTGGACGGCCATGGCGCCGTCAGCAAGCACATAGCCTGCGTCAACGAACAGCGCGCAACGGTCCACGCAAACACCATCCTTTCCTTGACGCGAGACGTTACCAGCTCATGCACGTGCCGGCGTGCACAATGCTGATCACGGGCGCAGCCGTCAGGCCCGGACTCAGCAGCCCTTTCCGGCATTCCCGCCATAGCCCGTCAGGCCGGCGCCGCGCTGATCCGCGCAGACGCATGATGATCCGGTGCCCGGGCGGACGTGACATGCTGCGCGCTGCGCAGGACGGGCTGCCGGGCTGCCGGAACTGCCGGGAAGGTAGGCTCGGCTGCCGTGTCGGACCGAGGAGATCTGCTAGCCGTAATCCGGGAGAAGGCCATCGTGCACGGTGACGTGGCACTGTCCTCCGGGCAGCGCGCATCCTGGTACATCGACCTTCGGCGAGTACTGCTGGCGGGCAAAGCCGCCCCGCTGGCCGGCCGGGTGATGCTCGAGGCCACCGCCGACATGTCGTTTGACGCCGTCGGCGGCCTGACGCTCGGCGCCGACCCGGTCGCGACCGCGATGATGCACGCGGCCGCGGCTCAGGGCCGCGTGCTGGACGCATTCGTGGTCCGGAAGGCCGAGAAGCAGCACGGCCTGCAGCGCAGGATCGAGGGGCCCGAGGTGGCCGGCCGGCGCGTGCTGGCGGTTGAGGACACCTCGACGACGGGCAGCTCGGTCCTTACTGCGGTGGATGCGCTGGCCGAGGCCGGCGCCGAGGTGGCGGGCGTCGCGGTCCTGGTGGAGCGCGGAGCCCGGGCCAGGGTCACCGGGCGGGGCTTGCCTTACCGGGCCGTGTTCGAGCTGGCTGACCTCGGGCTGAGCTGACGTCCCGGGCTGAGCTAGCTGACGGCACCGAGCTGACGGCACCGAGCTGACGGCGCGCTCGCCGGGCACCCGGTCAGCCGCCGACCAGCAGCCGCGTAGCCAGCGCCCCGACCGCCAGCATCACGATGACCAGCGTGATTACCATCCCAGCAGCCACGTAGCGCCGGCGCCCGGCGGGATCGGCGCCATGTAGTCCCATATGCTCGACACTAGACCTGCGCCCGGCACCGGGCCGTCATTGCGGCGAACTCGGCCAGGCAGTGCAAGGAAACTTGCGCCGCGGGTTCCGGCAGATGCCCTGACTTCGGGATACTGGGACTGACACCATGAGAGGGAGCGGCCGTTATGCCTATCGCGACTCCGGAGATCTACGCCCAGATGCTCGACCGCGCGAAAGAGCGCGGCTTCGCCTACCCGGCGATCAATGTCACATCCACCCAGACGCTGAACGCTGCCTTGCGCGGCTTCGCGGAGGCCGACAGTGACGGCATCGTGCAGATCTCCACGGGCGGCGCCGAGTACCTCTCCGGCCCGGTCAAGGACATGGTGGTCGGCGCATCGGCACTTGCCGAGTTCGCCCGCACCGTCGCGGCCAGGTACTCGGTCAACATCGCTCTGCACACCGACCACTGCCCGAAAAACAAGCTCGAGGCTTACATGCGGCCCCTGGCCCAGATCTCTGCCGAGCGGGTCGCCCGCGGCCAGGAGCCGCTGTTTCAGTCGCACATGTGGGACGGCTCGGCAGTCCCGATCCCGGAGAACCTGGAGATCGCCGCTGATCTGCTGAAGCTCTGCGCCAGCGCGCACATCATCATGGAAGCGGAGATCGGGGTCGTCGGGGGCGAGGAAGACGGGGTCGTCGGCGAAATCAACGAAAAGCTCTATACCACGCCCGAAGACGCGCTGGCCACCGCGGACGCCCTGGGATTGGGCGACCGGGGCCGGTACATACTGGCGGCGACCTTCGGGAATGTGCACGGCGTTTACAAGCCCGGCCACGTGAAGCTCCGCCCCGCCGTGCTGAAGGAGATCCAGGACGCGGTCGGCGCGAAATACGGCCGGGAAAAGCCGTTCGACCTGGTTTTCCACGGCGGCTCGGGATCAGCGCTCGAAGAGATCCGCGAGGCGATCTCCTACGGCGTCGTCAAGATGAACGTGGACACCGATACCCAGTACGCCTTCACCCGGCCGGTGGCTGGCTTCATGTTCACCAAGTACGACGGCGTGCTGAAGGTCGACGGGGACGTCGGCAGGAAGAAGGACTACGATCCGCGCGCGTGGGGCAAGGCGGCGGAGGCGGGGATGGCCGCCCGGGTGGTGCAGGCGTGCGAGGACCTGCTGTCGGCCGGCCAGCGGCTCAACTGACCGGCAGCCCCGCCACGGTCCCGCTGGCACCGGGGCGGGGAGTACCCGCTTAGCGATGGTTTGCGGGCAAATGTTCTCACGCGTTGCCGCAAGGGGGCGCTGCCGTATGCCCATCGCCGCGTGCTGCCCGAGGGACCGGGGCACGCCCGGGACGCACGCGGCGGGCCGCTGCGAGCGCTGGGCCAGGGCGGGGCAAGATGGCAGCCATGACGCATGAGAACCTGCTTGGTCCGCCCGCTACCTACCTGCCCGGCAACACCGAGGCGAGCGCCGCGCTGCGGTCGGCGGAAGATCCGGCTGCCGTCGCCGCGGCGTTTCCGAGCTACAGCGCCGCCTGGGCAGCCCTCGCCGCGCGCGCCCTGGCCGGCGGGGACCCGGTGACCGCTTACGCCTTCGCCAGGACCGGGTACCATCGCGGGCTTGACCAGCTCCGCCGGGCCGGCTGGCGCGGGCAGGGGCAGATCCCGTGGGAGCACGAGCCGAACCGCGGTTTCCTGCGTTCCGTGTATCTGCTCGGCAGGGCGGCGGCCGCGATAGGCGAGACGCAGGAGGCCGACCGCTGCCGGGATCTGCTTGCCGACAGCAGCCAGGCCGCGGCTGCGGCGCTCGGCGCCTAGCCAGCCGGCGGCAGCTGCCTGCCCCCAGCTCAGCGAGTAGCCTTCCGGTAGCATCTGAACGCAAGAGCCTCTGCCGCGCTGGCTGGAACGTGCACAGATGCGGGCAGGGGCTTTCGTCTGGGACCGGAAGGAGCGGTCAGATGCCTGCCATCGTGATCGTAGGCGCGCAGTGGGGGGACGAGGGCAAGGGCAAGGCGACCGACCTGCTGGGCGACGATGTCGACTACGTCGTGCGGTATCAGGGCGGCAACAACGCCGGGCACACCGTCGTCATCGGCGAGCAGACCTATGCCCTGCACCTGCTGCCAACCGGAGTGCTGTCGGACTACGCCGTTCCCGTCATCGGCAACGGCGTGGTAGTCGACCCGTCGGTCCTGATCGGCGAGATCGACGGCCTGCAGGAGCGCGGCGTGTCCTGTGACCGGCTGCTCATCTCGGCGAACGCGCACCTGATCATGCCGCACCACATCGCGCTGGACAAGGTCACGGAGCGCCATCTGGGCACCGCCCGGATCGGCACCACCGGCCGGGGCATCGGGCCCGCTTACGGCGACAAGGCGGCACGGATGGGGATCCGGATGCAGGACCTGTTCGATCCGGGCATTCTCGGCAAGAAGCTCGAGCTTGTGCTCCGCGAGAAGAACCAGGTGCTGACAAAGGTCTACAACCGGCGCGGCATCGACGCCGAGGCAGTGGCCGCCGAGTACATGGGCTACGGCGAACGGCTCGGGCAGTACATCGCCGACACGGGCCTGGTGGTCAATCAGGCGCTGGATCAGGAGAAGGTCGTGCTGCTGGAAGGTGCCCAGGCGACCCTGCTCGACGTCGATCACGGCAGCTACCCGTTCGTGACGTCCTCCTCGCCGACAGCGGGCGGCGCCTGCGCGGGGTCCGGCATCGGGCCGACGAGGATCACCAAGGTTATCGGCATCCTGAAGGCCTACACCACGCGCGTGGGGGCCGGGCCTTTCCCCACCGAGCTGACCGGCGAACAGGGCAGCTGGCTGCGCAAGGCCGGCGGCGAGTACGGGGTGACCACCGGCCGGCCGCGGCGCACCGGCTGGTTCGACGCAGTGATCGCCAGGTACTCCAGCCGGGTCAACGGGATCACCGACTACTTCATCACCAAACTGGATGTGCTGTCGGGCCTGGATAAAGTTCCCGTCTGCGTCGCCTACGAAATCGACGGGAACAGGTGCGACGAGATCCCGATGACGCAGACCGAGTTTCATCACGCCACGCCGGTTTACGAGTACCTGGACGGCTGGGCTGAGGACATTACCGCGGCCAGGGAACTGGCAGATCTGCCGCGCGGCGCCCGCGCCTACCTTGACGCCCTGCAGGACATGATCGGGGCCCCCATCTGCGCCGTCGGCGTGGGCCCGCGCCGCGACCAGACGCTGCGGCTGCGCCCGCTGCTCTGAGCTCGGTGCCCGGTAGGCTCTCCGCGTGCGAGTCCTCGTCCTCGGATCCGGCGGCCGCGAGCATGCCCTGGCGCGCGCGCTTGCCGCCGACAGTGACGTCACCGAGCTGCATGTGGCGCCCGGCAATCCGGGCATCGCCGAGATCGCCGAGACTCACCCGGTTACCGCCGCCGATCCTGCCAGCGTCACCGCGCTCACCTCGAGGACCGGTGCCGACCTGGTGGTCATCGGTCCCGAGGCGCCGCTCGTCGCGGGCGTTGCCGATGCAATCCGCGACGCGGGAATCACCTGCTTCGGGCCCGGTCAGGAAGCCGCGATGATCGAGGGCTCGAAGTCTTTCGCCAAGGAGATCATGCTCGCCGCGGGCATCCCCACCGCCGCGGCCAGGACCTGCTCGACCGAGGCGGCCGCTGAGGCGGCCCTGGACCAGTTCGGGCCGCCGTACGTCGTGAAGGCGGACGGGCTTGCCGCCGGCAAGGGCGTCGTGGTGACCGGCGACCGCCGCGAGGCGATCCGGCATGCGCGCGACTGCGGCAAGGTGGTCATCGAGGAGTACCTGGACGGCCCCGAGGTCTCGGTCTTCGCGCTGGCGGACGGGAGCGCAGCGCTGCCGCTGCTGCCCGCCCAGGATTACAAGCGAGCGCGCGACGGGGATGCCGGCCCGAACACCGGCGGCATGGGCGCGTACGCGCCGCTGCCCTGGGCACCGCGGGACCTGGCCGACGAGGTGCTTGAGCGGGTCATCAGGCCGGCGATCGCCGAGCTGCGCCGCCGCGGCACCCCCTACAGCGGCCTGCTGTACGCGGGGCTGAGCCTTACCGCGGCCGGAATCCGGGTGGTGGAGTTCAACGCCCGCTTCGGCGATCCGGAATCTCAGGTGGTGCTCGACCGGCTGGCAACCCCCCTCGGCGGCCTGCTGCGGGCCGCCGCGAGCGGGGGGCTCGCTGGCGCCGGGCCGCTGAGCTGGACGCCGGGCGCCGCGGTGACCGTCGTCATCGCGGCGGAGGACTATCCGGGCAGGCCGGCCAGCGGCGACGCCATCGCCGGACTGCAGGAGGCACAGCGCGAGCCGGGCGCCTACCTCTTGCACGCCGGCACCTCGGCCGACGCGCGAGGCGGCCTCGTCTCAAGCGGCGGCCGGGTCCTCAACGTGGTGGGCACGGGCATCGATCTGGCGGCTGCGCGGGCAGTTGCCTACCGTGCGGCGGCCAAGATCAGGATGCGCGGCGGCTGGTACCGCCGGGATATCGCCGCGCGGCCGGCACCTCGCACCCCCGGCGGACTTTGACTGCCGGGCCGCCAGCCAGCGAGGACCTGCCAGCCGCCGAGCGGGTACCGCCCGCCGCGGGGTCGGGAACTGCTGGCGCGTCTGAGTTAGAACACGTAAAAACGTGCTAAGCTGTACCCCCGTGAAGCTAAAGGAGTGGGCGCGCGGGCAGGGTGTTTCGTACCGGACCGCGCTGAACTGGTTTCATGCGGGCAGCCTGCCGGTGCCCGCACGGCAGCTTCCGACCGGCACTGTCCTGGTCGGCCCTGCACCGCAGGCGGCAGGCAGGACCGTGG
>DATJZH010000069.1:0-2169 GCA_035499215.1 Streptosporangiaceae bacterium
GGCACCCAGGTAGAGCACCGAGCAGGCAAGGCCGAGCGAGTAACCGACGGCGATGAGGTCGATGGCGGACTGGGAGGAATCAAAGGCCCTGCCGATGTCAGGCAGCGCCACGTTGGCCACGGCCAGGTTCAGGTTGGCGACGGATTCCACCAGGATCAGCGACACCAGCACCAGCCCAGCGCGATCCGGTGCCGTGCGCGCTGCGGGGCTGCCCGCCGCCGCGGCGCGTCCTGACGGAGCCTCGGCCAACTCACGTCCTCCCCCGCAGCGGACGGATGCCTGCCGCCCGGTCCCGTGACGCTCCAGTTCTAGCGGGCCCGCGCTCGTCAGCCATCATCCCGACCGGGTGAATTGCGGACGGGCCGTCCCGCGACCGCAAGAGACTAAGAGCGCCCGGCAATTGGTCACTTGAGGCGCTTGGTAGTCGGCCGGGTGTCCCAGCGGTAGCGAGTGCGGGCACGCTGGATTAGCTGGCGGATCGTGACCAGCGCGGCGGCGAGGTAGAGGTAGAAGTCCACGATCTTGGCTTTGCGCTCTGTGCAGCGGCGCAGCTTGCCGTAGCCGTTCATCCAGGAGTGGGTTCGCTCGACGACCCAGCGGGTGCCGGCCTGGATGGGGGCGGGCACGCCCTTGCGGGCGATCTGGCCGTCGAAGCCCAGCTCGTCGAGCAACTGGCGGGTCACGGCGCTGTCGTACCCGGCGTCCAGGTGGCAGCTGCGGTCCTCGGGCATGACGCCGTCCAGCTGCCGGCTGGCGGCCTGCAGCGTGGGCGCCAGCAGCGGGGAGTCGTGCCGGTTCGCGCCCGCGGAGGCGATGCCCAGCGGGACGCCGTACCCGTCGCTGGCCACCGAGCGCTTCAGGCCGCCCTTGCGCCGGTCCACCGGGGACGGCCCGGCCCGGTCGCCGCCGCAGGGCGCCTTGGTCAGGCACCCGTCGACGGCGACATCGGCTAGTTCCAGGCCAATGATCTTGTCGTAGGCGCGCAGCGCGGCGGCGTGCAGCGCCTCGCCGAGACCCAGCTCGGCCCATTCGCCCAGCCGCCGCCGGATGGTGCGGTCCGAGCAGCCCGGCGTGGCGATCCGCTCATACCCGCTGCCGTGCACTAACGCGGCCACGACATGCTCAAAGACCATCCGGCCGGGCACCTTGCGGCGGTGGCAGCCCAGCGGATGACCGGGGTGGAACTGCGGCGGCTGACCACCGCGGCGCTCATCGAGCAGGGCACAGAACTCGACCCAGGCTGGCTCCAGCAGGCATGATGGCACGACAGGCACGGGACACCTCGAAGATCATCGACTGTGGTAAGCCAATGATCATCGGGACCCGTGCCTGTGCCCTGTTACGACACGCCCGGCACATCCCTATTGCCGGGCGCTCTTAGAGTTCTCGCCCCACCACGCCAGCGCCGGGTCGGCCTTCTTCTCCGCGTTCCACAGTTTGTGCAGGTCAACGCCCGAATACCACTTGCCTTCCGCGTCGTAGCGTTCCTTGCACTTGGCCAGTCCCCAGTTCCACCCGTACCGGGCCGCGCCTGCATGCGAACGCAGCGCCCGCTCCTGCCCCGGCGAGGGATCGAGCGCGAACCTGTACGCCCGGCTGACCTTCATCAGGCCGCCCTGATCGCGGACATGGCCGCCGCGGCCTTGTTCTTCGCCACGCGCCGCCCGTACAGCCGGGCGCAGAAGCTGGTCAGCAACTCGGTCATGTCGCGCACCAGGTCATCCTCTAGTTCGGCCTCCTCAACCACCACCAGCTTGCGGTCCTGCGCCGACAGTGCGGCCTCGATGTACTCGACGCCGAACCGGGCAAGCCTGTCCCGGTGCTCGACGACGATCGCGGTCACGGCCGGGTCCCGCAAAAGCGCCAGGAACTTCTTGCGCTTGCCGTTCAGCGCCGACCCGACCTCGGTAACCACGCGGTCAACGCTCATCCCGTTGCCGGTCGCCCAGTTCGTCACCCGCGCCACCTGCCGGTCAAGATCAGGCCTCTGGTCAGCGGACGAGACGCGGGCGTACACCACGACCGCCTGCTGCGCGGAGCGTTCCTCCCGGCTGACGAGGATCAGCCCGCCAACCTTCCGCGCAGGCACCGGAAGCTTCCCCGCAGCAAACCAGCGACGTGCCGTCACATACGCCACGCCTTCCTGCTCTGCCCACTCTTTGAGGTTCA
>DATJZH010000070.1:0-8296 GCA_035499215.1 Streptosporangiaceae bacterium
CCCCGGCATACGCGGTGCTGTTACACAGCCCGGCTCAGGCCGGCCAGGATCCCAGCCAAAGCCAGGGCCGCGACCGGCCGGTCCGCCGACTGACCGCGCCGCCGCCGGCCGGGCCGGTGCCGGCCCAGCACACCCGCCGCCTCCCGAAACCGTCAGGCGCGGCGTTGAGGAAATCCCCGCCAGCGGGCGAGCGAAATCAGCTGCCTGCCGTGACCTGGTGAACTCCGGTCAGCTGAGCGCCATAGACGTTCACGATGCCGCTGCCAGGAGACCAAACGCGGACCTCCACGCGCTGGCCTGCGGGCGGCTGAACGAAGGTGGCCCGGAACGGACCCCACCCTGAGTAGACGCTTTCGTGATAGCGGGTCGTGGCGTTCACCGCCATGACGACGGACTCGACGCCGTCCGTGGCAGGGATGATCCGCCGGGCAAGCAGCGCGTCACCTGTGTCATCCCAGACCTCCACGTTGACTGGACCGGTGGCGGACAAGCTCACGGCGGCCTGGTACCTCCCGGCAGCCACCTGCCAGGCAAGCCCGGACACTACATACCCCTTGCCCCCTGTCGAGGTCACATGCCAGCCCGTGAGCGGTCCGGTCGTCACGGCCCGGCCCGCACTCCCCGGCGTGGTCCAGGCAGGAATTGGCGCCAGCCCGGGCACCCGTATTGTGTTCACTCCCGCCGGAGGATGCCACCGGAATGCCCAGACACCGTGGGCGTCCGCAATCATCGTGGCGTGCAAAGGGCCTTCTAGCTCCGCGACAAGGGCCATGGCGCTGCCTGTGCTCTGCGTTTCGACACCTTTTCCCGGGAGGATCACAAACCAGGCACCTTCAGGGCTGACCGGGTGGAATCCGGGCCCGAGAAGCGCCTCCACGTGGGCGTGGTCTGCGAAGCGTCCGACTACGCCCTGGGAGACAATCACTTCGGCTGACGGGGGGATGCGGGCCTCCAGGCGTGCCAGGGTTTCGGCCGCCGACCCGGGCACGCGCAGCCAGTGGCCCGGCGCGCGCACTCCCCACACTGCCGACCAGCCGATCGCCTGTGCCACCAGCAGGGCGGTGAGGACAAGACCAGCGCGGCGGTGCCGTCGGGTAAGCCAGCCGAGCGCGCCTACCGTGGCGACCGGCATCATGACGTAGATCGGCAAGCTCTGGAACAGGGGCTCGGCGAACAAGACTCCGTGAAACAGGCTGTTCTCGAGTACGACGACCAGGATGAGAGGCAGCAAGGGCAGGAACCCAAGACCCAGCAGACCGGATGGCGCCAGGTTGGCCCAGATGTCGCCTCGCTTTCCCCACAGAACTCCCAGCACCCGGAGCGGATGAGTGGCGATGCCGGTCGCGAGGACAGCCAGGGGGACGTGGCCCGTTGCCTTGGCCCCCGGGACCGCCAGATAGGCGTAGGCCTGAAGGCCGTGAGCGGATCCCATGTTGCCGTGCACGAGCGTAATGAGCAGCACTGCTGCCAAGCCGATGCCCGCAACCACCGCCGCCCGCAGCCGCGCGCCCCGGCTTGTTATCAGCAGACCGAGCCCGATGGCCGCCATATAGGTGCCTGTCACGTCGCCGCAGGCCAGCAGGGGCACCACCCATGCCCATGCACGCCGCCGGCCGTTGGCGAGATCCCAGGCCAGCAGTGCGGCGAACGAGATGCCTAGCGTCTCGAAGTGGAAATCGAAGGAAACCGCCCACAATATCCACGGGTTGGCGGCCAGTAGCACGATCCCGGCGCCGGCCAGCCATGCCGCGTCCCTGCCGGGCCGGTACCGCTGAGCGATCTCGCACAGCCAGGTGAACGCTACCGCCTCTGCTGCCACGACACCCAGGTCCTGTAGCCAGAGAAGGTCGACGCTGTGTGGCCATACCCAGTACAGCAAGGCCAATGGCCACAGCATGAACTCGCTATGGTTCTGCCAGAACTGGAAGCGTCCCAGGGTGTCATGCGGGTTCAGATTGCCGTGTGCAATCAGATACCAGGCCTGGTTATACTGTGCAAAGTCGGGCGTGAGTGCGAAATGACTGTAAAGGATCGTGCTCCATACGAAAAAGCCGACAAGCTGCAGTGCCAGCACGATGTACCCGATCCGTCTTACGCGGAACACCGGTTGGCGCAGCCTCGGAGGCGTTTGGAGTGCGGCTGGCACCTCCGGAGCGGTTACCTTGCTCATGAGCGGAACCTCACCGAAAGAATCGGCGAATAGCCGTATGGATAGAATGATTCCGGTTTAACGAGATTGGCCTCGAAATAGACAGGGTCGGTGCCGCCGACCGGCGAGTGGATCGTGAATGTGGCGACGCCGTCGGCATTGGTGAGCGCCTGGACTGGCGTCTGGCCTGGCTGGCCCTGGTTGACGACGGCCTGGCTGAACTGGAGACCGCGCTGTGCGTAGATCACCTGGCCGAGGTAGACGGGCACATTCGCGACCAGCATGGGCTGGTCGAGCCGGTTGACGATCTCGGCATGCACCGTGATGTCCTGCCCCCTTGCGACGGGCTCCTCGATGCTTGCGGGCTGGAGCACCACCCGCCACTGGCTCGCCACGTACGCGCTGGTCCGGCTGACCGATGGCGGGCGCCGGGAGAAGGCCAGGACCTGGAAGCCGTTGCTGATTGACGGCATGGCGAAGTAGCTGGGCGCCACGATCGTGTAGCTGGCGCGCTGATGCGGCGCCAGCTCAGCGGGGCCGCGCTGGCGGCGCCAGAACGCCGTCATGGTGGTGCCGTCCTCGATGGTGAAGGCGGGCCGTACGCTGGCACCGGTGTTGTTGGTGACAGTCAGGTTCAGCCGTTCCACCGTGGCGAGCTGGCCGGTCGTGCGCACCGACCGGATGGAAATGTCCAGCGGGCTCGCGGCGGTCAGCGCGGCGGTGACGGCGACTGCGCACGCGGCAGCGCCGCCGAGGACGATCAGCTTCCAGCTGCGCCAGCAGGCCGCGTCCCGCGGCGGTCGCGTGGTGGCGGCGGCCGCGATCCCCGCGGGAATCAGCATCAGCAGATAGCTCCCGAACGACCGGGCCGCGAAGAAGAGGACGATTGACGGGATGATGAACGCGGCCGGCTTGAGGACTGGGTAGGTTGCCACGTAGCAGGCGAGAGCCACGACGAAGACGATCACCGCCGCGACCGTGTAGGCGCGCAGTGAACCGCCGCCCACCGCCAGCGAGAGGCTGAGGCTGATCAAACCCTGGCCGGCCGGGACGGCCTGCGATGAGATCGGGGTGAGAATCCCGCGTAGCCAGGCTCCGGGCGAGCTCAGCAGATAGGGAAGGTTCGGCAACAGGAAGGCGGCCATCGCGATTCCCGTGTACCGGAGGCCGTCGCGAACCGCATGCCGCCAGTCGCGGGCGTGCCGGGATTCCAGCACGATCCCCGCGACGACGAACGGGGCCACCAGCCAGGGTGTCTGCTTGACTGCCATGGCGAGCCCCATCAGGACGGGGCCCCGCCAGGCGGCAGGGCCCCGGCTCGAGGCGAACCGGTCCCAGCGGACGGCGGCGCCTACGAGCAGCGGGACGAACAGGACGTCGGTCACCCCGCCGACCGCGTAACCGATGTACACGTCCATGCTCGCCACCACCGCCGCCAGGGCCGCCAGCCGTCGCGGCAGCACCGCGAAGAGAATGACGGCACCTAGCGCCCAGGCAGCAACGTCAGCCCAGACAGCCGCCTGCGTGATCACGCCGAGTACGAGCAGCGGCATATAAGCCTCGAAAGACAGTGCCGGGTACGACAAGGCAGTGACCGGCCGGCCGTTCAGCTCGAAGGTGTAGCCGTTCGGCGAGACGTGGAACAGGCGGAAGGCGGCAGCCATGGAGTGCAGATACGGGTTCATGCCATGCAGGGCCAGCTGCGCCGCGTACTGGTCGAAGGCGATCTCGTCGGTGCCGTAGTCGGGTGCTATGAAGATCTGGAAGTAGCTCCACAGGGCGAGTGCGGCGAGTACGGCGACCAGCACGGCCCAGTCGATCTGGCGTTGCCGGCGTCTCCCGATCACGGCCTCAGGGAGCCAGGCAGCGACGATGGCCAGCAGCCCCGCCAGCCCCAGCACCGCCTCAGGGATCGCCAGCCAGGGGCCGAAGGTGAGGTATCCGGCGAGCCGGAACGACCACGTGACGACGAAAGCCCCTGCCAGCGTGCGCAGTGCGCGTCCGGCCCACTGACTTCCGTCACGGTCAGCCGTACCTGGCCGAGGTTGCGCGCCGCGATCACGAAAGGTGACCGCGCCCTCGCTGGCGGCCCGGGCGCGAGGGATAGTGGTCAGGACATCGGCCACCTGGCCGTTCGTGAATCGGTGCCGTCCGCCAGGCCTTTTCGTCGTCTTGGGGGCCGGGACGCTAGAGCGCAAAGACCTGGATGTTCCCATAGCCTTGCGTCGCCACCACCTCGTAGAGCTGATCCCCGCTGGCGGAGACGAGCAGCTCGAGACAATTACGCGGTGCTGGCAGAACACGCTGGACGCTCTCAGTGCTGGTATCGACCACGGCGACATTGGACACCGCAGGGGTGCCCTTCAGCACATAAAGCGTTCTGCCGTCCGGGCTAAGGGCAATTCCTCTGCCCTGATCGCCGACTTTGAATGTCGACGTAATCTTTCCGCTGGAGATGCCGATCTCGCTGACGAGGCCGCTCTTCTGCAGCGCATAGAGAGTGGACTGCTGAATATCTGGCACCATGGACACCGTATCCGCTGGTACCGGGATATTGCCATGTATCGCGCCGTTCCTGGAATTCACGATTGTCACGCTGGCGGAGGTCGCCCAGGCGGTCAGGACATAGAACGTAGTGCCATCACTTCCGACCGTCACCTGAATGGCGGGCGCCGGGAGCGCGACGGTCCTGATGACCTTGGCTGTGCGGCCGTCGAGCAGTTCCAGCGCTCCCGAGCGGCGGGTTCCGAGTGCGAGGCCCACTACGCCCGCGGAGGATTCCGCGACCGAGCGCGCGGCTGGGCTCACCGACACGCTGCCAGCCGCCCGCCCGCTGGCGGCGTCGAACTCGAAAAGGCCAGCGCTCGGCTTGCCCGCGAGGGCCCACATGATCCCGTTCGACTGCGGCTCCGCGGCGGCCACGAGGCTCTTGGGGGCGGGCAGGACTTGCTCCGGCACCATCTTGACTGGCGAACTTGCCGACGTGCTGCTGTGGGCGCAGCCGGCAAGCGCGAGGGCCGCCGGGATGATCGCTGTGACTGCCGTCAGGTGGCGTCTGGTACCCGCCATGGCGTGTATTCCCTTCGGGGTTGTGCTCAGCAGAGCCGATTGATCGTCAGGGGCCGGCGGGGCGATCTGGCCGGATGTACCAGGCCCGGCTACGTATCTGCCTCTACGCCGAGGCCGGGCGGTGGCGTGGTAGCCGGCAGGAGGAACAGCGCCGCGAAGGGCCCACTGCCAGGCAGCTGCGTCCTGACAGCGCTGACGGACGACGCTTTCCGCCGCATCGCGGCGCCCGACCTGCGCAAGCTCCTGACCGGCGTGAGGACAGCGAAGTCGGAGTTGGCGTCCACCATGACCCTGGCCGACCGGCGGCCGACCACGGTGCCCGGCGCGATCACGAAGCGCCCGCCGTTCCACACCACGACGATGCTCGACCGGTTAATCGATCGTGAGGCCAGACGCAGGACGAACGGCTTGACGAAAGTCCCTCGATAGGCCGCCCCGCCCCGCTGGACGAGAATGCCCACGCCGCCAACGGCCCGGTAACCCCGGAAACCGGCGTCGCCGATGCCCGGGCCGCCCTGACATTCCCCATTGGGCGCATAGGGCACGGTTATGGTGCTCTGGACCGGGGCAGGAAAGGGGCGCCTGCTTGCCGTGAGGCTGGCCACGAGCCCCCCGAGCCTGAGCGGCCCGATGAGCTTGCCCGCAGGCCCGACGGTCTGACTCGTCAGGATGCAGTAATAGCCGCCGGGGACCGGCGCTGGCGACGGCGGCGGCGGACCGTAGCTGGCCAGAGCTTCTCCGGAATTAGCTACAAGCATGGCGATGCACCCGATAGCAACGCTCGCGATTTGCTGTGCCAGTTTGTACCGGCATAGGCACGGCATAGCCGATCCTCATTCCATTCAATACGAATTTGACGCTGCATGGAACTGCGGCAGCTAAGGATAGCAGTAAGATCGGTGGTCACACCCTGGAGAGAAGCCTACTGGGCGCGCGGCGTTTCGCTCGCCCTGCGGCGCGGGCATCTCGTGCAATTGGATCGAAGACCACGGATGCGCACAACCAAATTCTGCGGTCCTGTCCGCTGTCGCGGCTACTTCAGTACAAAGCACATCGACATTCTGGACGTTCTCCGTCATAGACCGTGACGTCGAGAAATGCTGGCCGGTCGGCTACCTCGGGCAGCACGGGGCCACGGAGGCCGGGTCTGCGACCCAGCACCCGAGATTGTCCGCCGCCTGCGCTCTTTCCGAGCTCTGCCAGGGGGCGGTACCCCGACAGCCCGGCGGCCTGCGCAACCGGGCCCGAGCTCGCCGGGCCGATAAAGCAGGCCGCCAGGCTGCTCACCGGTTTCCTGGCGCGCGGGAATTGCCGACGGTTATCCCGGCCAGCCGCTTTCTGTCCGGGTCGTCGAGATTAGCCGCCGGGGGCGGCCAGTAGTGGAGACGTCCGGCGGCCGCCGTTATAGCTTGACAATGGTTAACCTTTTTGCCCGGAAGTGAATATGCGGATCAGCGGGCCGGGTAGCCGTGAGCGGGCCGGCGGAGTCCCTAATCTCGCTTATCTCACCGCCGATCTGACCACCCGGTACGAGCACCTGCCGGGACGGCCCGGTGGCCGGGGCGGGTGGGGGAGGCGGCTGCGATGGTGCGGGGGGTCAGATGGAGAAGTCCTGGTCGTACCAGACCTGCGCGGTGGCGGGGTGCCGGTCCGGCCTGGCCGGGGTGCCGGTGGCCCGGGCCTCTAGTTCCTCGATTCGCGTGAGCAGGGTGTGCAGGCTGACGCCGACGAGGTCGGGCAGCAGGGTGTGGTCGAGGTCGGGGGAGGCGCCGGCCGGGCGGGGCTGGCTGCGGTGGATGATCTGGCCGGGGACGCCGACGACGACCGAGTCGGGCGGGACCGGCTTGACCACGACGGCGTTGGCGCCGATGCGGCTGTCGTGGCCGACGGTGATCGGGCCGAGGATCTTGGCTCCCGCCCCGATGGTGACCCGGTCGCCGACGGTCGGGTGGCGCTTGCCGCGGTGCAGGCTGGTCCCGCCGAGAGTGACGCCGTCTTGGTAGATGGTCACGTCGGCGCCGACCTCGGCGGTCTCGCCGATGACCACCCCGGTGCCGTGGTCGATGAAAAGGCCCGGGCCCAGCACCGCGCCGGGGTGGATGTCCACCCCGGTCAGGCAGCGGGCGGCCGCGGAGACGAGCCGGCCGGCCAGCTTGCGGTCGTGCTGCCACAGCCGGTGGCTGACCCGGTGTCCCCACAGCGCGTGCAGGCCGGGGTAGCACAGCATCAGCTCGAGGGTGCCGCGCGCGGCCGGGTCCCGTCCGGCGGCGGCCTGCAGGTCCCGGCGCAGGGCTGCCAGCATCGCTACTGGCCCGGGCCGGCGAACAGCGGGGTGCTGAGGTACCGCTCGCCGGAGTCGGGGACGACGGCCACGATCAGCTTGCCGGCGTTCTGCGGCCGGTGCGCGACCTGGACCGCGGCCCAGACCGCGGCGCCGGCGGAGATGCCGGCCAGCAGCCCCTCTTCGGCGGCCATCCGGCGGGCGGTGCCGAAGGCGTCGTCGCTGCGCACGGTGAGGATCTCGTCCACGATGGCGAGGTCCAGGACGGCGGGCACGAAGCCGGCCCCGATGCCCTGGATCGGGTGCGGTCCCTTGCTGCCGCCGGAGAGCACCGGCGAGGCGGCCGGCTCGACCGCCACCAGCCGCACCGAGGGCTTGCGCTGCCTGAGCGCCTCGCCCACGCCGGTGATGGTGCCGCCGGTGCCGACCCCGGCGACGACGATGTCGACGGCGCCGTCGGTGTCCCGCCAGATCTCCTCCGCGGTGGTCTGCCGGTGGACCGCCGGGTTGGCCGGGTTCTCGAACTGCTGCGGCATGAAGTACCGCCGGTCGCTCCCGGCGAGCTCCCCGGCCCGGGCGATCGCGCCGGGCATCCCGTCCGGGCCGGGGGTGAGGACCAGGTCGGCGCCCAGCGCGCGCAGCAGCTGCCGGCGCTCCCGGCTCATCGTCTCGGGCATCGTCAGCACGCACCGGTAGCCGCGCGCCGCGCAGACCATGGCCAGCGCGATGCCGGTGTTGCCGCTGGTCGGCTCGAGGATGACGGTGCCCGGCCCGATCAGCCCGGCGCGCTCCGCGGC
>DATJZH010000071.1:0-14335 GCA_035499215.1 Streptosporangiaceae bacterium
GTTGCCGGTGAAACCGCGGCGGATGGCCGAGCGCGGCTCGTGCGCCAGCCCGACAGCTTCGCCGAGGCGCTCGAGGCCGCGGCTGGCCAGCTCCTCGTCCAGCTCGCGCAGGATGCGCATGCACGCGGACGGGTCATGAAAGATCGTGGTGCCGACGCTGACCATCGAGGCACCTGCGAGGATCAGCTCCAGGGCATCCTGGCCGGTCTTGACCCCCCCCATCCCGATGATCGGCACACCAGGCAGTGCCTCGCGCACCTGCCAGATGCAGCGCACCGCGACCGGCCGGATGGCCGGCCCGGACAGCCCGCCGGTCAGTCCGGCCAGTACCGGACGCAGCGTGTCCATGTCGATGGTCATGCCGAGCAGCGTGTTGATCATCGAGAGCCCGTCGGCGCCCGCGGTGACGCACGCCTTGGCGATCGCGACGATATCGGTCACATCGGGCGAGAGCTTGGCGAGCACCGGGATGTCGTAGCGAGCCCGGCCGCGGACGGCTTCGATCACCGCGGCCGCCGCGCCAGGATCGCAGGCGAACACCTGGCCGCGGTGCTCCACGTTCGGGCACGAGATGTTGACCTCGATGGCGGTCACCCCGGCAGCGTCGGACAGGCGCCCGGCGAGCTCGGCGAACTCCTCGACGGTCCCGCCGGCGATCGAGACGACGACGCGCGCACCGCGGGCCAGCAGCCAGGGCAGGTCCCGCTGCAGGAACGCGTCCACGCCCGGGCCCTGCAGGCCGATCGAATTCAGCATGCCGCTGGGCGTCTCGGCCATCCGCGGCGTCGGCCGGCCCGCCCGCGGCGCGAGCATGACCGACTTGGTGACGACCGCGCCGATCTTCGAGATGTCGAAGAACTGCGCCAGCTCGCGGCCGGCGCCCGCGCAGCCGGAGGCGGTGAGAATCGGGTTCGGCAGCTCGATGTGGCCGAGCCGGGTCCGCAGGTCAGCCACCGTGACCCTGGCTCCTGGCAGCCGGCGGCGGCTGCGGTCCCGCCGCCGGTCCGCGCAGCCCGCTGCCGTCCGCCGGCGCGGTATCCGCCGCCGCCCCGGCCCGGCTGCGGACTGCCGCGGCACCGCGCCGCGGCCGCGGCTCCCAGCCGGGCGCGCCGAGGGCGTCGAACGGGATGGTGCCCACATCGTCCCAGCGGACCCGGTCACCTCGGAATACCGGCCCGTCGACGCAGGACCGGACCATCCGGGTGATCCCGTCGTTGCCCACCACTGGCAGCACGCAGGTCATGCACACCCCGATACCGCAGGCCATGGCTTCTTCCACGGCCGCCTGCACCGGAATGTCGTAGCGGGACGCAAGCGCCGTCACCTGGCGCAGCATCGGCATCGGGCCGCAGGCGTAAATGACATCGGCCCGCGCCTCAAGGATGATCTGGCCGAGCATGTCGGTGACCATGCCCCGCGCCCCGAGCGAGCCGTCCTCGGTCATGATGGTCGCCGTCCGTCCCAGCCGCCGCGCGGTCAGCGCACCGAAGACCCGGTCGCCGCTGGCACCGCCCAGCAGGAAGTGCACCGTGCAGCGGCGCTCGCGGAGCCGGTCGGCCAGCGCGAACAGCGGCGCACTGCCATAGCCGCCGCCGACCAGCAGGCAGCTGGCCGGCTGGCTGGGCACCGGGAACGGCCGGCCGAAGGGTCCGGCGACGTCGACCACGTCCCGGGCCCGGCGCTCGGCGAGCCAGCGCGTCCCCGGCCCGCGGGCCGCGAACACGAACTCCACGGTGCCGCCGAGGTCGGGGCGCACGCCGTGGATCGAGAAGGCCCGGCGCAGCAGCATCGAGGTGTCCGGGCCGCCGACCGCCAGCGCCACGAACTGGCCGGGCCGAAATCGCGCGGCGACAGCGGGCGCCACGACCGTCATCGCGTGGTAGGCATCCACCCGCCGGACTGTCAGCACGGTCGCGCGCACCTGCACGGGGCCGGCCGCCGGCTCAGTCTCGCTGCGCGTCATGACATGCCCGTCCCGCGCAGCCGCGCCGCGTGCTCCTGCAGTGACCGCACGCCCACCTCGTCCCTGTTGATAGCCTCAATGCCCTGCACAGCGGCCGCAAGCCCCTGCACCGTGGTCACGCACGGGATGCCGCGCCGGACGGCCGCGGTGCGGATCTCGTAGCCATCCCGCCGCGGCCCGGCCTGCCCGGCGCCGCCGAACGGCGTGTTCACAATCAGGTCCACCTGACCGGCCAGGATCCGGTCCACGATCGTCGGCTCGCCGTCCGGGCCCCTGCCGTCGCTGTGCTTACGCACGATCGTGGCACGAACACCATTTCGGCGCAGTACCTCCCCGGTTCCCCTGGTGGCCCAGATCTCGAAACCCAGGTCAGCGAGGCGCTTGACCGGAAAGATCATCGAGCGCTTGTCCTTGCTGGTCACCGAGACGAACGCCCGGCCCTTGACCGGCAGCGAGCCGTAGGCGGCGGACTGCGACTTAGCGTAGGCCGTGCCGAACACCTCGTCGATGCCCATCACCTCGCCCGTCGAGCGCATCTCCGGGCCAAGCACGGTGTCCACTCCCTCGCCGCGGGAGTCGGCGAACTTGCTGAACGGGAGCACGGCCTCCTTGACCGCGATCGGCGCGTCGAGCGGCAGCGTGCCGCCGTCGCCGGAAGCCGGCAGCATGCCCTCGTCGCGCAGCTGCGCGACCGTAGCGCCCAGCATGATCCGGGCCGCCGCCTTGGCCAGCGGGACGGCAGTTGCCTTGGACGCGAACGGCACGGTCCGGGACGCCCGCGGATTGGCCTCCAGCACGTAAAGGACGCCGGCGGCCAGGGCGTACTGGACGTTCAGCAGGCCCTGCACCCCCACGCCTCGGGCGATCGCCTCGGTGGATGAGCGGATCACGTCCATGTAATCGTGGCCGAGGGTTATCGGCGGCAGCGCACAGGCGGAGTCGCCAGAGTGGATGCCCGCCTCCTCGATGTGCTCCATCACCCCGCCGAGGTAGAGCTCCGCGCCATCGTAGAGCGCGTCCACGTCGATCTCGATCGCGTCATCGAGGAACCTGTCGATCAGCACCGGGTGCCCGGCGCCTGCCTGCACGGCCCGCCGGACGTAGGCCGCCAGCGTCGCGTCGTCGTAGACGATCTCCATGCCGCGCCCGCCCAGCACGTAGGAGGGCCGGACGAGCACCGGGTAGCCGAGTGCCTCGGCCACCGCCGCGGCCTGCTCCGGCGAGTCCGCCGTGCCGTGCCGCGGCGACGGGAGCCCGGCAGCGTCGAGGACGGCGCCGAACTCGCCGCGGTCTTCGGCCAGGTGGATGGCCTCGGGGGAGGTGCCGACGACGGGCACGCCCGCTGCCGCCAGGGCCCTGGCAAGGCCAAGCGGCGTCTGCCCGCCGAGCTGGACGATAACCCCGGCGACCGTGCCGCTGGCCTGCTCGGCTGCCACCACCTCCAGTACGTCTTCCAGGGTGAGCGGCTCGAAGTACAGCCGGGCGGAGGTGTCATAGTCGGTGGAGACCGTCTCCGGGTTGCAGTTGATCATCACGGTCTCGTAGCCGGCCTGCGTCAGCGCGAACGAGGCATGCACGCAGGCGTAATCGAACTCAATCCCCTGGCCGATCCGGTTCGGCCCGCTGCCGAGGATGATCACCTTCGGCCGGTCGCCAGCCGGGACCTCGCTCTCGAGGTCGTAGGTGGAGTAGAAGTACGGCGTGCGGGCGGCGAACTCCGCGGCGCAGGTGTCCACCGTGTGGTAAACAGGCGCGATGCCGAGGTCCCGGCGCAGCCGCCGGACGTGCGTCTCGCTCAGCCCGGTGAGCTGGCCAAGCTGGGCGTCGGAGAATCCGGCAGCCTTCGCGGACCTGATCGAGGCTGCGGACGGCGGCCCGCCCGCGGCAATCCGTTTCGCCTGTTCTTCTATGGCAGCCAGCTGGTCGATGAACCACGGGTCGATCCCTGTCACCCCGGCGAGCTCGGCCGTGCTCGCGCCCGCGCGGATCGCCTGGTGCATGGCAGCGAGCCGCCCGTCGTGCGGCAGCGCGCAGCGGGCCAGCAGCTCGGCCGCATCGCCGGCCGGCCCGGCCCAGCTGAGCGGCGCTGCGCGGTTCTCCAGCGAGCGGAGCGCCTTCTGCAGGGCCTCGGGGAAGCTGCGGCCGATGGCCATCGCCTCGCCCACCGACTTCATGTGCGTGGTCAGGACCGCGTCGGCGCCGGGGAACTTCTCGAACGCGAACCGCGGCACCTTGACCACGACGTAGTCGAGCGCGGGCTCGAAGCTGGCCGGGGTCTCGCCGGTGATGTCGTTGCGGATCTCGTCCAGGGTGTAGCCGATGGCCAGCCGTGCCGCGATCTTCGCGATCGGGAACCCGGTGGCCTTCGAGGCAAGCGCCGAGGACCGGGAGACCCGCGGGTTCATCTCGATCACGACCATCCGGCCGGTGCGCGGGTGCACGGCGAACTGGATGTTGCAGCCGCCGGTGTCCACCCCGACCGCGCGCAGCACGGCGATCGCGGTGTCGCGCATCTGCTGGTACTCCCGGTCAGTCAGGGTCATGGCCGGCGCGACAGTGACCGAGTCGCCCGTATGCACGCCCATCGGGTCGACGTTCTCGATCGAGCAGACCACGACGACGTTGTCGTTCTTGTCCCGCATCAGCTCGAGCTCGAACTCCTTCCAGCCGAGGATTGACTGCTCCAGCAGTACCTCGGTAACGGGACTGGCATCCAGGCCGGCCCCGGCCATCCTGCGCAGGTCCTCTTCGTCGCGGGCCATCCCGGAGCCGGATCCGCCGAGGGTGAACGACGGCCGCACCACCAGCGGGTAGCCAAGGCGGGCCGCTGCCTGCTCGCACTCTGCCATCGTGTGGCAGATCAGGCTGTCGGGCACCTGGGCGCCCAGGCCGGTGACGATCTGCTTGAACTGGCTCCGGTCCTCCCCGGCCCGGATCGCGTCGATGCTGGCGCCGATGAGCTCCACCCCGTACCGGGCCAGGACGCCGGCGTCGTGCAGCGCGACGGCCGCGTTCAGCGCGGTCTGGCCGCCCAGCGTCGGCAGGACCGCGTCCGGGCACTCCCTGGCGATGACCTTCTCCAGCACGTCCACGGTGATCGGCTCCACGTAGGTGGCGTCCGCGAACTCGGGATCGGTCATGATCGTCGCAGGGTTGGAGTTGACCAGGCTGATCCGGATGCCCTCCTGCCGGAGGACTCGGCAGGCCTGGGTGCCGGAGTAGTCGAACTCGCAGGCCTGGCCGATGATGATCGGGCCAGACCCGATGACCAGGACTGATCTCAGGTCAGCGCGCTTCGGCATGGCTCTCGCCCCCTCCCGCCGGCGCGCTGCCTGCCCGCCGCACCTGCGCTGCTTCCCTGATCACGGCAGGTCATCCGCGATGGGAGCCGAGGATCCCCCGTGATCATGAAGCTGGCACCGGGCGTCATCGAGCGCGCTCCATCAGGTCGCGGAACTCGCCGAACAGCCCGGCCGCATCATGCGGGCCCGGCGCCGCCTCCGGGTGATACTGGACGGTGAAGGCGGGCGCATCCAGCAGCCGAAGTCCTTCGACGACGCCGTCGTTGAGGTTCAGGTGAGTGACCTGCGCCAGGCCATAGGCCGTCTCGAACGGCGCGGGCCGCCTGTCGCTGCCCGATCCCGGTCCCGATCCGGGCGGTGCCGGGCCCGGCATCGCGACCGCGAAACCGTGGTTGTGGCTGGTGATCTGGATCCGGCCGGTGCGCAGGTCCTGCACCGGCTGGTTCACGCCCCGGTGCCCGAACCGCAGTTTGTAGGTGCCCAGGCCGAGTGCGCGGCCCATGATCTGGCTGCCCAGGCAGATGCCGAACACCGGCAGGCCAGAGCGCAGGACTGCCTCCATCGCCTCGACCGCATAGCCGACCGCTGCCGGATCGCCCGGTCCGTTGGAGAAGAACACTCCGTCCGGGCTGAGCGCGAGGATCTGCGCCGCCGTCGAGGTCGCCGGCAGTACGTGCACTTCGCAGCCGAGCCTGGCCAGGGACCTGGGCGTTGCCGCCTTGATGCCCAGATCGACGGCGGCCACCCGGTACCTGACCGGGGCGCCGTCCGGCGGTGCCACGACGTACCTGACCGGCGTGGACACCTCGCGGGCCAGGTCCGCGCCCGTCATCGGCGGGCTGGCAAGCACCCGCTCAAGCAGAACGGCCGGATCGGCCTCGGCAGTGCTGATGGCCGCGCGCATCGCGCCGCGGTCACGCAGGTGCCGGGTCAGCGCCCGGGTGCCGGTGATCGAGATCCCGGTTACGCCCTGGGTGCGCAGTTCATCCGCCAGGCTGCGCTGCGCCCGCCAGCTGGAGGCGATCCTGGCCGGCTCGCGGACGACATAACCGCTCACCCAGATCTGCCGGGACTCCGGGTCGGTGTCGTTGACCCCCGTGTTTCCGATGTGCGGGGCCGTCATGGCGACGATCTGACGGCGGTAGGACGGGTCGGTCAGCGTCTCCTGGTAACCGGTCATGGCGGTGTTGAATACCATCTCGCCGAAAGTCTCGCCCTCGGCCCCGAAGGCGGTCCCGCGAAACACCGTGCCGTCCTCGAGCATCAGCATCGCGCGCGCCGCGCCGGCCAGCTGCCCGGTCACCGCGCCGGCTCCCGTCCGGCCACCACCGCGCCGGCCACCTGCCCGGTCACCGCGCCAGCTTCCCGTCCAGCACCGTCGGGGTGCCGCGCAGGAAGGTCGCCACTACCTGTCCGGGCAGCACCAGGCCGGCGAACGGCGTGTTACGGCTCCTGGAGGCGTGCGCCGCCGGATCGACTGCCTCCGCCGCGGCCGGGTCGTAGAGCACCAGGTTCGCCGGGGATCCGGCCGCGAGCGGCGCGCCATGCCGCGGGGCGCCGTAGCCGTCGAGGCGGCCGATGGCCGCCGGCCTCGCCGACATCCGGTCCGCGACCCCGGCCCAGCTGAGCAGGCCGGTCTCCACCATCGCGGCATGCACCACCCGTAGCGCCGTCTCTAGCCCCGTCATCCCGAACGCCGCGACCGTCCATTCCGTTTCCTTGTCCTCCAGCGGATGCGGTGCGTGGTCGGTGGCGACGCTGTCAATGGTCCCGTCCGCCAGTCCTTCCCGCAGCGCCGCAACGTCGCTTGCCGTCCGCAGCGGCGGGTTGACCTTGTAGACGGGGTCGTAGCCGGCCGCGAGCTCCTCAGTCAGCAGCAGGTGGTGCGGGGTGACCTCGGCGCTCACCCGCCAGCCCTTCGCCTTGGCCCAGCGGATGATCTCCACTGAGCCCGCCGTCGAGACATGGCAGACGTGCAGGGCCGAGCCTACGTGCGCCGCGAGCAGGCAGTCGCGGGCGATGATCGCCTCCTCGGCAACCGCGGGCCAGCCGGGCAGGCCGAGCTGTCCGGACATCACGCCCTCGTTCACCTGGGCACCATCGGTCAGCCTCGGCTCCTGCGCATGCTGGGCGATCACTCCGTCGAATGCCTTGACGTACTCCAGCGCCC
Source organism: Streptosporangiaceae bacterium (assembly GCA_035499215.1). Taxonomy (GTDB): domain Bacteria; phylum Actinomycetota; class Actinomycetes; order Streptosporangiales; family Streptosporangiaceae; genus DATJZH01. Next base: position 7,436 of record DATJZH010000071.1, read on the forward strand.
GGCGCATCAGCACGGCGTCGGAGACGCATCGGCCGTCGTCGGAGAATACCCGGACCCGAGCGACCGAGTCGGCCATCGCGCCCAGCTCGGCGAGCTGGCAGCCGGCCAGCTCCGCGGTCACGGCGCCGACCGGCCGGACGTCGCAGTGGCCAGCCTGCCTGCCGAGCCGCCAGATCTGCTCGACGACACCCGCGGTGTCCGCGACCGGGTCGGTGTTGGCCATGGCATGCACCGCGGTGAACCCGCCCAGGGCGGCCGCTGCCGTTCCGGTCTGCACGGTCTCGGCGTCTTCCCGCCCCGGCTCCCGCAGGTGGGCGTGCAGATCCACCAGGCCGGGCAGGGCGATGAGGCCATCGGCATCCAGCACGTGCGCGCCCCGGACGCCGCCGGGCACGGCTGGCTCAGCGATGATCCCGTTGGTGACCATGATGTCGCCGCGCTCGCCGCCCAGCAGGCTGGCGCCCCTGATCAGCCAGGACGGGCCCTGGCGGGCGCCTCGGCCGGCCCGGCTGCCGGTGCCCCCGGTCATTGCCAGCCTCCGCTCATCGCCGCGCCTCCGCTCATCGCCGCGCCCCCGGTCATCGCCGCGCCCCCGGTCATCGCCGCGCCCCCGCTCATGGCCGTGCCCCGGCCATCCCTAGGCACCCGAACCGCCCAGGAGCAGATACAGCACGGCCATGCGCACGCTGACCCCGTTCGCGACCTGCTCCACGATCGTGGAGCGCGGCGAGTCCGCGACCTCAGCGGCGATCTCGACGCCCCGGTTCATCGGCCCTGGGTGCATCACGATCGCGTGCTCGGGCAGCAGCCCCATCCGGTCGGCGTCCAGCCCGTACCTGCGGCTGTACTCGCGGACGGTCGGGAAGTACGCGGCATTCATCCGCTCCTGCTGCACTCGCAGCATCATCACGACGTCGCTCTTCGGCAGCGCCGCCGACAGATCGTAGCCGACGGCGCACGGCCAGCCGCCGACGGCGACCGGCAGCAGGGTGGGCGGGGCAACCAGCGTGACCTCGGCACCCAGCGTGGCCAGCAGCAGCACGTTGGAGCGGGCAACCCTGCCGTGCAGCACATCGCCGACGATCGTCACCCGCAGCCCGTCCAGGCGGCCCAGCCGTCGCCGCATCGTGAACGCGTCGAGCAGTGCCTGGGTGGGATGCTCGTGCGCGCCGTCTCCTGCATTCACCACACTGCCCTGGACCCAGCCGGCCAGCCGGTGTGGTGCGCCCGATGCGCTGTGCCTGATCACCACCGCGTCGGCGCCCATCGCCTCCAGCGTGAGCGCGGTGTCTTTCAGGCTCTCCCCCTTCGCCACGCTGGAGCCCCTGGCGGAGAAGTTGATCACGTCGGCGGACAGCCGCTTGGCCGCGGCCTCGAACGAGATCCTGGTGCGCGTGGAGTCCTCGAAGAAGAGGTTGACGACAGTGCGGCCGCGCAGCGTCGGCAGCTTCCTGATCGGCCGGTCGGCCGTCTGGGCGAGCTCTTCGGCCGTATCCAGGATGAGCAGAGCGTCCTCGCGGCTCAGATCTGCCGCGGAGATGAGATGCCGGTTCACGACGCGGCCTGCCCTGCCGCATCGGGCCCGGTATCGCCGCGGCCGCCCGTGCTGAGTATGACCGCGTCCCTGCCGTCTACCTCGGCCAGCAGCACACGGACGACCTCCCGCTGCGAAGTGGGCAGGTTCTTGCCGACATAGTCGGGTCTGATCGGAAGCTCACGATGGCCCCGGTCGACGAGCACAGCAAGCTGAACGGCGCGGGGCCTGCCGATGTCATTCAGCGCATCGAGGGCGGCGCGTACCGTCCGGCCCGAGTACAGCACGTCGTCGACCAGCACGATCACACGGCCGTCGATGCCGGCCACGGGAACGTCGGTGTGGCCGAGCGTCCTGGCCGGCCGGAGCCTCAGGTCGTCCCGGTACATCGTGATGTCCAGGGAGCCGACCGGGACGGCGCGCCCCTCGACCCGGGCCAGCCGCTCGCCGAGCCGGCGCGCCAGCGGCACCCCCCTGGTCGGAATGCCCAGCAGCATGACGTCGCGTGCGCCATCAGTGCGCTCCAGGATCTCGTGCGCGATCCTGGTCAGCGCCCGGCTGATCTCGGCCGGCTCCCAGACCGTCTTGCTGGCCGGCCGGGCAGGATCGCTCAGTTCCGGATCGGCAGCGCCTGAATCGGCAGGTCCGGGATCGCTGCCGCCAGGACGAAAGGCATGCGCCACGGGACCTCCTTTCCCGCCTCACAGGACGAGTCTTAAAGGACGTCTGTCCGGACCACCGTAGCAGCCAGGCGCGGCCGCACAGTCCAGGCAGAGCCGGCGTGCCGCGATGCCGGCGGCCGGCCACTGCGCTAGCGTTCGCGCCGACGATGGTACCCGTCGGCGCGGCTGCGGCGCAGGCGGCCGGCTAGTGCGGTCTGCACTTGGCGTGACGGGTGTGACCCTTGTCACAAAACGTGATCCTTATCACAAGAATTGAGATAAACCATGATCCGTGATGTTTGCCCAGGGCGCCCACGGCACCGTCAACCGCCTGTGAATACGGGGAAAACGAGGCCTTCACCGCCCGGGACGACCCGGTTTCGCGGGCGTGACGGCCAGCCCGCCACGGGACGCGGGGATGGTCCACGGCGCGTAAGTTCATCCGCTTTTTGCCATTCGGCTTGACCTTGTCGCGCTCGCGGCCTACCGTCACTGTGCGTAACCATTACTGTTAGCTACGACAGGCCAGGGGGCCCCGACATCATGCCATCTGACTACGCCAAGACCTTGGGCGCGCGCCTGCGCGCCATCCGCACGCAGCAGGGACTGTCGCTGCACGGCGTCGAGGAGAAGTCCCGAGGCCGGTGGAAGGCGGTCGTCGTGGGCTCATATGAGCGCGGCGACCGTTCGGTCACCGTGCAGAAACTGGCTGAGCTCGCGGAGTTCTACGGCGTTCCCGTATCCGAGCTGCTGCCCGGCGATGTGCTGCCGACGCTGATCGCGCCGTCCCCCAAGCTCGTCATCGACCTCGAGCGCATGGCCCAGCTTCCCAAGGAGCAGGCCGGCCCGCTTGCCCGCTATGTCGCCACTATTCAGAGCCAGCGAGGCGACTACAACGGCAGGGTGCTCTCGATCCGGCAGGAGGACCTGCGCTCGCTGGCGGTCATTTACGACAAGACGCCCGCCGACCTCACCGAGGAACTGATCACCTGGGGAATCTTGAATTCGGACGCGCGCGGCGCTATCGAGTCCTTCTGAGCACGCCCGCTGACGCACGCGCGGCTGGCGGATCGGCCCGCCCGATCAGCACCGCGCAGCAGCCCGCCCGATCAGCACCGCGCAGCAGCCAGCACCGCGCAGCAGCCAGCACCGCGTCAGCCCGCGCTGCGCATCGGCAGTAGCTGCTGAGCCGCCACCCCCAGCACGTTCTCGGCGAGTGATACGAAGGCCCCGGCATCGCGCAGCAGGTCATCGGCCTCCCGTAGCGACACGGCGCGGGGCAGCCCGGCCTCGGCCGCCGCGCGCTTGCCAGCGCCGGCCGCGAAAAACGCCGCCCACTCATTCAGAGCGGGCTCGACTCTCGGCAGCAGATCCCAGACGCTCCTCGGCCGCTTCCTGCGTCCGGCGGTTCCCGGCTCGGGCCTGGCACTCACGACGGCGGCTGCCGCGCGCAGCGCCGCCAGATGTGCCGCGACATACCTGCCGCCCGCCGAGGTCTCGCATTCTGCCGCCGCCAGCCCATGCCGAGCAGAATCAAGAAGTGCCAGCGCTGACGGCGCTACCCTGCACCTGGCCTGGTCCTGGCGCACCTGCGCGATCGTAGTCATGCAACTCCTCCTGTTCTGCTGAGCCGCCGGCCGGGCGAGGCGCTTCCCCTCGCCACGCCCGACCGGTTACCCGGAAATCCCGGGGGCGGGACGCCGGGCGGCCCCACGCGCTCAATTCGAACATAAATTCGGCACGCTGTCTAGCTGTCTGCATCTGCGTTCGAAGTTATAGGGCGGGTCTGACAGTACCGGCCAGCCGGGGACGCCCGGCCTCCGGCGGCCGCGAACGCCTGGGCTGGCCGCTGGCCGATCCAGCCCGGAACCCCGGCGGCACGACCTGACCAGGCCGGTGATTTCGCACCGCGCCGGCGCACGCGGCGCACCGGTGGCATACGCTGGCGGCCGTGCGCAGCTCCGCCCTGTTCAGCGAGCTCGATGCGAACGGCTTCCGCGACGTGCTTGACCAGCTAATCGCCGTCTACGCTGCCGCCATGCGCCCAGAGCCGGGGCAGCTGATCGGCAGACGCGCCATCATGGAGCGGCATGCCGGCTACCCCGACTTCCGCGGGCTGGTCGTATCGGCCGAGCGGGGCGGCCCGGTGATCGCCTTCACATACGGCTTCCGCGGCGCCGCGGGTCAGTGGTGGCACGACGTGGTGGCCGCCGGGATATCCGCGGCCTGGGGATCGCAGTTCGCGGCGGCCTGGCTGCGGAATGCGCTGGAGATCGCCGAGGTGCACGTGCATCCCGATCAGCAGGGGCACGGCATCGGCCGGAACATGCTGCCGATGCTGACAGCAGGTCGGCGGGAGGGTACCGCGGTGCTCTCGACCAGGGATGCCGACACCCCGGCCAGGCGCCTGTATCGCGGCCTCGGATTCTCCGACCTGCTCACTGGGTACGGCTTCCCCGGCGATAGCCCGCCTTACGCGGTCATGGGCGCGGTGCTGCCGTTGCGCGACTCGCCCAGATCGCCCGTACCGGACTCGGACACTCCGCCATGGCCGACACCGCCGAGCGGCAGCTGAGCGCCGGCCCGGTCAGCCAGTCCGAGCAGCTGGTAGATCTCCCTGGTCGCACGGGAGCCGTTGAGTGTGTAGAAGTGCAGGCCCGGCACTCCCTCGGCGAGCAGGCGCTCGCACATATGCGCCGCGTATTCCACGCCGATCCTCCGCACCGCGGCCTTGTCACCGGAGTGCTCGTGCAACCGTTCCGTGAGCGACTGCGGGAAGCGGGCACCGGACATCGCCACCATGCGCTCGATCATGGGAACACTGGTGATCGGCATGATTCCGGCAATGATGGGCACGTCACAGCCGCGCCCCGCCGCCTCGTCCCGCAGCCGGAGGTAGTCGTCGGGGAAGAAGAACATCTGGGTGACGGCGAAGTCCGCGCCAGCGGCGCATTTCTGCAGGAAATGACGAAGATCTTCGTCTCTGCTCGCCGACCTGATGTGGCCCTCGGGGAATGCCGCCACGCCAACGCAGAAGTCGCCCGATGCCTTGACCAGGCGCACCAGTTCCGCCGCGTACCGCAGGCCATCGGGATGGCGCGGCCACTCGCCGCGCGGATCCCCCGGCGGGTCGCCCCGGAGGGCCAGGATGTTGCACACGCCGACGTCAGCGTATGAGCCGATGACGTGCCGCAGCTCGGCAACAGAATGATTCACGGCAGTCAGGTGCCCGACCGGCGTGAGCGTCGTCTCCGCGCCGATCCGGCCGGTCACCCGCACAGTCCGGTCGCGGGTCGAGCCGCCCGCACCATAGGTGACCGACACGAACGTGGGCGCGAGCGGCTCCAGCTGGCGGATCGCCAGCCACAGCCGGTCCTCCTCGGAGGCGGTCTTCGGCGGCATGAACTCGAACGAGAAGGACTGGCCGCCCGCTGCGAGCAGATCGCGGATCGCCAAGCTCTGCTTGGCCGGTCGTGGGTACATGGCACCCAGGTTATCGACGTCGCGGCCGCTGCCGGCGCCTGGCGCGAAACCAGATCCGGCTACCCTCACGACCATGGCCAGCACTGCGGCGGAACTTGAGCGCATTCGCGCGGAGGTCCGCCGCGCCCTGGCGGACTTCCTCCGGCAGCAGCGGGCAGCCTGCGTTGACGCCAGCCTGCTGCCCTGCCTCGACGCCGTCGACGAGCTCCTGGCAGCCGGGAAGCGGTTGCGGCCCGCGTTCTGCTACTGGGGCTGGCGGGCCGCGGGAGGCGAGGACTGCCCGCAGATCTTCACCGCCGCCGCGGCGCTTGAACTGCTGCACGCCTGCGCGCTCGTGCACGACGATGTATTGGACGCAAGCGACACCCGCCGGGGGCGGCCGTCGGTGCACCGCCGCTTCGCCGGCCGGCACGAGGCGGCAGGCTGGCAGGGCTCTGCCGACGCGTTCGGCACGGGCGCCGCGATCCTGATCGGGGACATGCTGCTGGCCTGGACAGACGAGCTGTTCCATGGCAGCGGGCTGCCCCCGGCGGCGCTGCAGAGCGGCCAGGGTGTCCTGGACGCCATGCGCACCGAGGTGTTCTCCGGGCAGTACCTCGATCTCGTCGGACAGGCGTCGGGGGCCGCGACGGCTGCTAGCGCACTGCGCGTGGTCGTCTACAAATCTGCCAAATACACCGTCGAGCGGCCGCTGCACCTCGGAGCGGCACTCGCGGCCGGTGCGGCCCGCGGTGCAGCCAGCGACCCGGCCGGGACAGCCACCGGGCCGGCGGGCCGGCGGCAGCGAGCGGGCGGCGGGGACGGACTGCCAGCAGCGTTCAGCAGCTACGGGATCCCGCTGGGGATCGCCTTCCAGCTGCGCGACGACATCCTTGGGGTCTTCGGAGACCCAGCGCAGACAGGGAAACCGGTCAGCGACGACCTGCGGGAAGGAAAAGGGACTGTCCTCATCGCGATCGCCCGCGAGCGCGCCAGTGCCGTCCAGGCCGTAAAGATCGACCGGCATCTCGGTGACCCGTTGCTCAGCGAGCAGGCCGCGGCTGAGATCCGCGCGGTCATCACCGAGACCGGGGCGCTCGAGAAGTGCGAGCTGATGATCGACAGCAATGTCGAGGAGGCCCTGTCCGCACTGGACGAAGCGGCAGTCACGGCACCGGCAAGGGACGCACTCGCCGACCTCGCGCTTGCCGCCACCGCCCGCCGCGACTGACCGGCCGCCGC
>DATJZH010000072.1:0-4117 GCA_035499215.1 Streptosporangiaceae bacterium
GCCCGGCGGATGGTGGCTGCCGCCTACCGGGATGAGCACGAGGCAGCCGACAAGGTAGCCCGGCTGGGCCCGGTCATCGACTCCTGGCTCTTCGCCAGCCCGGTGCCGCTGGAGCATGCCCGCCGGGCCGGCGTGCTCGCCGCGCCCGCGGCATGTGTTCCGCTCGGCGGCAGCGCGCTGTACGCCGCGCTGCTGCTGGCCAGCCGGCAGGGCGGCGTTGACCTGGCCAGGGCCAGCATTGACGTGCTCAGCCGGGGCGAAGTGGACGAGGCCTACGCCGAGCTGCACATACCGTCGTCGGGCGTGCACACCCGCGCCTACCCGGCCAGCGCCGCGGATTTCGCGTCGTTCCATGAGCGGCTGTGGCGGGCGGACCGCAGCACAGTCGCGTTCACCTGCCTGCAGTCGGTAGCCATGCGGCTGGCGGCCGCGACGATCCCTGTGTTCACCCTGCGCCCGACGGGCGCCGGCATCCGCTCGGCGCTGCGAACTGCCGCGCTGCTCGGCATGAACCGGCGGCTGGAGGAAGCTCAGCTCGCGCTCGTCGTTGTCGGGGTGCCCGCGCTTCGCGACTCCGCCCGCCGGGCCCTGCCTCGCCCCGCCCGCGAGGAGCTGCGGCTTACCGTGCACAGGTTCCTGGTGCAGGAGGCGCAGCAGATCCGGGCGACGGTAAGCCCCCTCGGGGACGAGGGGTTCCTGGTTACCGCAACCAGAGGCTCGCTGGCCGCGGTGACCGACCACTTCCGGGCACCACCGTTCGCGGCTCGGGCGCTCGCTGAGCTCGGCATCAGGGTGCAGGTGGGCGTCGGAACCGGCCGTGACGCTGCCGAGGCCGAGGCGCGGGCGCGAGCCGCCATGAACCGCGCCCGCGGTGACCAGGCCGCCTTAGGCGCGCACCGCGGACGAGGCGGGCAGAGCAGCACTGCCGCGGACGACGACGAGGCCGCCTTCGTGCCGCCGCCGCGTCAGGCTGCGCGGTCAGCAGGCCAGGTGCGCGGTCTGAAGACGCTGGCCCGGCTCGCCGCCCAGCTGCCGGAGGCGGGCGCGGGGCTGGTCATCGATGCGGAGACGGCCGGCCCGCTGCTCGGGGTCACGCCGCGGACCGCGCGGCGGCTGCTGCACAGCCTGGTCGAGGAGGGCCTTGCCTGGCCGCTGCCGCACAGCCGGGCACCGCAGCCGGGGCGGCCCCGGCAGGCCTATCGGCTGCTCGTGGAGAAGCTTCCGCACCGGACAGGCCGCTGACCCGCCGCCAGCGGCGGCGGAGCTCGGCTGCGCCCGGCAGCGGCTGACCACCTCGGCTGCGACGCGGCCCGGCGGATGACTGGCGCCGGATGGCTAGCGGGGGCGCAGCATCGGCGGATGGAGCAGCTCCGCGTCACCGCGCCGGTAGAGGTGCGCCGGCCGGCCGCCGCGGGAGGCCGTCACGCACCCCGTCTCCACCAGGAAGCCCTCGGCTCCGGTGACCTTGCGGTGGAAGTTGCGTGGGTCGACCGGCGTCCCCCAGACGATCTCGTAGACCCGGCGCAGTTCCGCCACCGTGAACTCGTCCCGGCAGAACGCGGCCGCCAGCGGCGTGTACTCCAGCTTGGCTCGTGCCCGCTCCACTCCGTCCTGCAGGATGCGGGCGGGGTCAAACGCCATCTCGGCGAGCAGCGCCACCGGCTGCCAGCTCATCCGCGGCTGGGCCGGCGCGGGCAGGTCCGGGGCGAGGCCCAGGTACGCGACGGAGACGGCGCGCTGGCGCGGGTCGCGGTCGGGGTACCCGTAGGTCTGCAGCTGCTCCAGGTGCACCGGCGCGCCGGGCAGGCCTGCCCGCTCGGCCAGAACGCGGGCCGCCGCGGCGGGCAGGTCCTCGTCGAGCCGGATGAACCCGCCCGCCAGCGCCCGCCGGCCCAGGTACGGCTCGGCGTCCCGGCGCCAGACCAGGGCCGCCAGCTGCCCCCCGCGTACCGTGAGGATGACCAGGTCGACGCTGACCCTGATCCTGGGAACCGCCGTCATGCCCGGCAGGCTAGCGCGAGCGCCGCCAGCGCGACGGCCCGCTGGCGCAGGCAGCGGCGGCTGAGCCGCGCCTGGCTACTGCGCCGCGGCGAGGGCCTCGGCAAACGCCGCCAGCGCGGCAGAGCTGAACAGCACGAAGCGCGCCTCGGCGACGCCAGACGCCGTTCCCCGCACGGCGGCGACCGCAATCCGGGCGGCATCGGCCAGCGGCCAGCGATAGACGCCGGTCGAGATCGCAGGGAACGCGACAGCCTGCGCGCCGAGTTCGCCCGCCACCCGCAGGGACTGGGTGTAGCAGGAAGACAGCAGCCCGGACCGGTCTTCGGCGGCGGAGTAGACGGGCCCCACCGTGTGGATGACCCAGCGGGCGCGCAGATCGCCGGCTGTCGTCGCGACCGCCTGCCCGGCGGGCAGCCCCGCCTGCAGCGGCCCGGCCCGCAGCTGGCGGCAGGCCGCCAGGACGGCGGGACCGCCGCGCCGGTGGATGGCGCCGTCGACTCCGCCGCCGCCGAGCAGGCTCGAGTTCGCCGCGTTGACCACGGCATCAACATCTTGCTCGGTGATGTCGCCGAGCACTAGCTCGATCCGCACGGTCCGAGCGTAGCTCGCGGCCGAGGCACCGCGTGACGAGCTCGCGTCTGACCGCGACTGCGCCGGGGAGTTCACGGTTCCCGGCGCAGCATGACCGCCTCGGCCAGGCTGAGGACCTCGGGCACCACCTCAGTGAGCCGCTGACCAGCTGAGGCGAGCGCATCGAAGGTCTCAAAGCTGGTGAGGGCGTGGAGCATCCGGACACCCTGGCCGGGCTCGACTGCCGGCCGCGCGGGCGAACTTGGCTGGCTCTCGGCGAAGCGGCTGACGAGCACCCGCAGTCCCTCGTAACGCCGCTGGTCCCTGGCGGCGATCACCGCTCCGACGTCGGGATCGAGGGCGGCAAGGGCCCGCAGGCGGCGCATGGCGGTCCGGTCGACGTCCCAGAAGCGACCGAAGCCGGCGACGAAGCCCCGCAGCGCTGCGGCCGCGTCGGTGCCGTTGAACGCCTGGGCCAGCTCGGACAGCTGGCCGGCCTCAGCGAGGTCGTCACACAGGGCTTCCAGCAGGCCGGTCTTCGAGCCGAACTGGTAATACACGGTGGCTCGTGCCACGTCCGCGCGCCTGGCCACGGCGTCGATGGTGAACGCCGTGTAGCTCGCGGACTCGCCGAGCAGGGCACGGGTGGCATCGAGGATCTGCCGGCGGCCCTGGCCGATGAGGTCCCGGCGCTTGCCCAGGTGATAGGGACGGGGGCTCATCGAGCTTGACAGGATCCGTTCGCCGGCTTTTACTCAAACGTATTGTCTGACTGAATAATAGCAGAGGAAGCACCGCGATGACCGAGACGTCTCCCGCCGAAACCGTGCTCTACCCTGACCTGGCCGGCCGGGTCGCCGTCGTAACCGGCGGCTCGCGAGGCATCGGCGCCGCCACCGCCGTGGCCCTGGCCGCCAGCGGAGCCGCTGTCGCCATCGTGGGCCGCGATCACAGCGCCATCGCCGAGGTCGTCGAGGTCATCGCCGCCCGAGGCGGCACAGGCATCGGGGTGGCGGCAGACTGCACCGTCGAGGCCGATATCCGGGCGCTCCATCACCAGGTCAGCGACCAGCTCGGGCCGTGCGATATCCTCGCCGCCTTTGCCGGGGGCGACGGGATGCCCGTCCCGGTTTCCGCTGAGACCGGGGCCCACTGGCGGAGCGTCATCGAGTCCGAGCTCACCTCCGCCTTCCTGACCGTCTCGGCGTTCCTGCCCGACATCATCGCCTCGCCGGCGGGGGCGATCATCACCATGTCCTCGGCCGCCGCCCGCCAGGCCGCACGGTCATCGGCGGCGTACGCAGCGGCCAAGGCGGGAGTCATTGCCTTCAGCCGTCACCTCGCGGCGGAGCTTGCCGGGAAGGGAGTCCGGGTCAACTGCATCGCCCCGTCGGCGATCGAGAACGACAAGATGCGTTCCCGGGTGCCTGACGACCGGCGCAAGGAACTGGGCGCGAGCTTCCCGCTCGGCCGTCTCGGCCAGCCTCGTGACGTCGCCGCAGCCGCCTTGTTCCTCGCTTCCTCGGCGTCGTCGTGGATCACCGGG
>DATJZH010000073.1:0-15857 GCA_035499215.1 Streptosporangiaceae bacterium
GGCGCAGGCCGAGACGGTGCACGGCAGCTGGTGGCCGGACTACACCTCCTGGCTGGCGGACCGCAGCGGCGGCATGAAGCCGCGCCCGAAGGTGCTGGGCAGCACGAAGTTCCCGCCGCTCGACGCCGCTCCCGGTACCTATGTGTTCGAACGGTAAGTTACCCGGGCAGGCGCCTGCGCGGCCCGGTGTCCGGCGAGGAACCTATGCGCCGCATCGACGTCAGCCCGGAACAAATGACCCGCCGTTCGCGGGATGCGCTGAGCCGTCCCGGGGCGTCATTCGGCCAGCGGTCGGCGGGTCCGCCGTCCGCCGGCCGCACCAGCGGTCGGCGGGTTCCTCCGCTGACGCAAACTCCGGACGGCTCATCAGAGTGTCGGCGCGGCGGCCACGGTAGCGATACTGACCTTGTGACCCGGCAGCCGACGCTGACTGGCCTGACGATTGCCCTCGCGCTGGCAAGGGGTGCCCGGGGCCACGGTGGGGGCGCCCTGCTGGCGCCGCCGGCTGGCATGAACTTGCCGAATCGCCGCGGCAGATGGAGGAACGATGCGGGATGCGACGGTTGAGCTGAAGCACGGCCGGCTGCGCGGGAAGACCGATCGCGGGGCGGCGGCTTTCCTCGGAATCCCGTTCGCAGCAGCGCCGTTCGGCGTCAATCGGATGCGGCCGCCGCAGCCCGTCGAGGCGTGGAACGGCGTGCGCGATGCAACCGAGTACGGCCCCACCTGTCCGAAGGGTGACTACCCGCCGCAATACGCGCAGCTATTCCCTGAGGTCACGATCGCGGGCGAACAGTGCCTGAACCTCAACGTGTGGAGCCCTGATCCGGCCGCGTCCGGGCTGCCTGTGCTGGTATGGATCCACGGCGGGTCGTTCACGAACGGCTCCGGGTCGGCTGCCGAGTACCGAGGCAGCGCGTTCGCCCGCGACGGCATAGTCTGCGTAACGATCAACTACCGGCTCGGCGCAGAAGGCTTCCTCTATCTTGGCGACGGCATCGCCAATCTCGGGCTGCTCGATCAGATCGCTGCCCTGCACTGGGTACAGGACAACATCGCCGCCTTCGGCGGTGACCCTGGGCGCATCACCGTCGCAGGCGAATCAGCTGGCGCCATGAGCATCACAAACCTGCTTTCGATGCCCGGAACGGCCGGGCTGTTCCACCAGGCGATTGCCCAGAGCGGCGCCGCGGCCCACACGCTGAGCGCAGCGGAAGGACGCATGGTCAGCGGCTACCTCGCGGGCGCCCTCGGAGTTCCCCCCTCCAGGGATGCCATTACCGCCCTTCCCCTCGACCAGGTCGTCCAGGCCGCCCGCGCGCTCACTGACGAAGTGCGGACCGCACCCGACCCAGCCAGATGGGGCCGGATCGCTCTGGACCGCCTGCCGTTCGAGCCGACCATCGACGGCCAGGTCCTTCCCCGTGCCCCGCTGGAATCGCTGCTCAGTGGCGCGGGCAGCGACGTCCGGCTGATGATCGGGACAACGCTCAACGAAGCACGCCTGTTCTTCGTCCCGACCGGCGTCATGGACCTTGTCGATGACGCCACCGTCGAAGCAGGCGCCGCCGCCTACGGCCTCGCGGCGGCCGACGTCGCCGTCTACCGGGCGGGCCTGCCCGGCGCCGGCAACGGCGACGTGCTCGCCGCGATCATCACCGACTGGTTCTACCGCGTCCCCGCCATCCGGGTCGCCGAGGCGCGCGCGGCCAGTCCGGGCACCGCCGAACCAGGGAACACGTGGATGTACCGCTTCGACTACCAGTCACCCGCCTTCGACGGCCAGCTCGGCGCATGCCACGGCGTCGAAATCCCGTTCGTGTTCGACACCCTCGACGTCCCGGGCACCAGGCCGCGCGTTGGCGACAATCCTCCCCAGCCGGTCGCCGACACCGCCCACCGCGTCTGGGTCAGCTTCGTTGCCGACGGCAGCCCCGGCTGGAGCCCTTACGACACCACCACCCGCACCACGGCGTTGATCAACGAGACAGCCGGGATCGTCAACGACCCTGCAGGCGGCGAGCGCCGCCTGTGGGAAGGACGTCGCTAAGGTCGGCCAGGACGGGTGAGCTGGATCTTCAGCTGCCTTTCCCACGGGTCATCCGTCAGGGTGCCTTCCCAGCAGATGCCGGCGACCGGCCGTGGCCCGTGCCCGGGGGCGGCAGCCGATGACGCGCTCAGGCGTGACGATGAAGTCCACCGGCACATCGGGGCCGGTCAGGCGGTCGGGCGGACAGTCATATCGGGCGACTCGACCCCCGGCGGGCGGCCGGGTCCCGAAGTCAGCCCGCCATTACCGTCACGTCGCCGATTCCCAGGGACTCCGCCGCGGCCTTAATCTGGGATGCGTCGCCGACCAGGATCGTGACCAAGCGGTCTGCCGGGAATGCGGCGATCACTGCGGCCGTTGCGTCGGCGGTGCTCGTCTCGGCCAGGGCCGCGTAAAGGCGCGCCTGGTAGTCATCGGGCAGGTGCTGTTCCACCTGATCCGCCAGCGTGCCCGCGACCGCGGCTGCCGTCTCGTACCTGAGTGGCGCGACACCGACCAGGTTCCGTACCGCCAGGTCACGCTCCGTTTCGGTCAGCCCTTCCGCGGCCAGCGCGCGCAGCACCATCCACAGGTCGTTCAGGGCGGGGCCCGTAGACGCCGTGTCCACCGAACCGCTGATGGCGAGCAGCGACGCGCCCGTCGCGCCGTTCTGCGCCGGCGACCGGAGCACCCGCTCGAAGGCCCGTACCCCGTAGGTGTAGCCCTTCTCCTCGCGCAGCACCCTGTCCAGCCGGGAGGTGAGCGTGCCGCCTAGGCAGTACGTGCCGAGCACCAGCGCCGGCCATACCCGGTCGTGCCGGTCCGGGCCGATCCGCCCGATGAGCAGCTGCGTCTGGACGGCTCCGGGCCGGTCCACGATCACCACACGGCCAGTGTCGTCGGCGGTCACTGGCGGCATGGGCAGCGGCTGGGCCGTGTCGCCGGCCCATCCGCCAAGTGTGTCGGCGACCACCGCGTCCAGGTCGACACCCGTCAGGTCCCCTACGACGACCGCGGTCGCCGTCGCGGGCCGCAGATGAGCCTCGTAGAACACGCGCACGCCCGCCGCGTCGACCCGCGCGACCGTGTCCTCAGTGCCATGACGCGGCCGGGACATCCGAGCGGACGCCGGGAATAGCTGCTGCGACAGATGCTTGGCCGCACGTCGGCCGGGGCTGGCCATCTCGTGGGCAATCTCGTCCAGACGGTTGCGCACCAGCCGCTCGATCTCGGCATCCGCGAACGCGGGCGCGCGCAGCGCCTCGGCGAGCAGCCCGAGTGCTCTGGGCAGCCGGGAGACGGGAACCTCCAGCGAGACGCGCGTGCCCGGGTAATCGGCGTGCGAGTCAAGCGTGGCGCCGCAGCGCTCCAGCTCGGCGGCGAACTGCTCGGCGGTGTGGCTGCCAGTGCCCTGAGACAGCGCACGCACCATGATCGTGGCGATACCGTCGAGCCCGTCGGGCTCGGCGTCGAGCGGCGTGTCCAGGCAGATCTCCACGGCAGCCACCTGCTGCCCGGGGCGGTGGCAGCGCAGCACGGTCAGCCCGCTGGCGAGGGCGCCGCGCTCGGGCGCGGGGAACGTCCAGGGCTTCGGCTGCCCGGCGGCCGGCTCCGGGTGGAAGTCCATGGTCACCGCTGCGTCGGTCACTGCCCGGCTCCGTCGTGCTCGTCATTCTCGCTGGCTCCGGTGGCCTGGTCGCCGGCCTTGCCGGCTGCCGGGCCGGCCGTGCCTTCGGAGGCCACCGGCTCGTATGTCAGCACCGCACGGTTGCCGGGGCGCAGCCGCGCCGCGGCTACCGCCCGGACCTCCTCCGCGGTGACGTCGAGGATCCGGTTGATCGCGGTGAACGCGAGCTGCGGGTCGCCGAACAGCAACGCGTAGCGGCACAGTTCGTCGGCCCGGCCGGCGACCGTACTGAGCCGGTCCAGCCATTGGCGTTCCAGCTGGGCCTGCGCCCGCTCCATCTCCGCGGCGGTCGGCCCCTCCGCGCCGAGCCGCGTCAACTCCTCCTCGACGGCGGCCTCGACCTGCGGGATCTCGGCGTCGCCGGAGGCCTTCACGTCCAGCCAGCCCAGCGATGGGGCGCCAGCGAGCCGCAGCAACCCGACGCGGGCGGCGACCGCGGTGCGGTCGCGCCGCACCAGCCGGTTGTACAGCCGGGACGCCGTCCCCTCGCCGAGGACGGCGAGCGCCACGTCGGCCGCGTCGCACTCATGCGTGCCGTCGCGCGGCAACCGGTACGCGGCCATCAGCGCGCGCGCCGGCACCTCCTGCTCGATCTCCTCCCGCAGCTCCCTGCCAATGACGTCGGGGAGCGTGCCGTCGCGTGCAGGCACCTTTCCGTGATAGGGCGGGATGGAGCCGAAGTACTTCCTGACCCATCGGTGCGTCTGCTCCGGGTCGATGTCGCCCGCGATCGCCAGGACAGCGTTGTTCGGCGCGTAGTTCGCGTGGAAGAACGCGCGCGCGTCGTCCAGCGTCACCGCGTCCAGATCGGCCATGGAGCCTATGGGCGTGTGGTGGTACGGATGGCCCTCCGGGTAAACCAGCGCGGTCATCCGCTCGAACGCGGTGCCGTAGGGCACGTTGTCGTAGCGCTGCCGGCGCTCGTTCTTGACCACATCACGCTGGTTATCGAGGGACTCCTCGTCGAGCGCGGCGAGCAGCGAGCCCATGCGGTCCGCCTCCAGCCAGAGGGCCAGTTCGAGCTGGTGCGCGGGCATGGTCTCGAAGTAGCTGGTGCGCTCGAAACTCGTCGTCCCGTTGAGGGAGCCGCCGGCGCCCTGGACCAACTCGAAGTGGCCGTTTCCCTTGACCTGCGCCGAGCCCTGAAACATGAGGTGCTCGAAAAGGTGAGCAAGGCCGGTGCGTCCCGCGACCTCCTGCCGCGAGCCGACGTCATACCAGAGGCAGACCGCCGCTACCGGAGTCAGGTGGTTCTCGGAGAGCACCAGGCGCAGACCGTTGTCCAGCCGGTGCTCGGTCGCTGTCAGGCCGCCGGAACCGGCCGGTCCTGTGGCCGTGTGACCCACGGGCGTGTACGTCCCTTCGATCGTGTGCGGGGAAGTCCTGCCACTGTACGCAAGGAGGCAGGCCGTCACGGCCTCGGCCGAACGGGCGGGCCGGGCGGGATTCGTCCGGTCACCTCAACCATGGGTGTTTACCCCGGCCCTTCCCCGGTCGGGGCGCCGGCGATGAAATCCCGCACCCGATTCCAGCGCGCCTGGTAACGCTCGCCGTAGCGATCCGCGGCGCGGGCAGCGCGCCGGGGTCGGCTGACATATCGATGCGTGGCCCACCATGACCCGGGTTTGGCCAGCCTGACAGCGCCGACGAGGGCCACGATGCCGATGACGATGCCGATTACGCCGGTCGGGATCTTTCCTTTGAGCATGCATATCACGCAGAGCAGGAGATCGACGATGAGGACGCATACCGACGACCACCACGCCGTCGTCCCGGCCCGGCCGGTCACGAAGCTGGCTCCGCCCAGAAGCGCACCAGTTATCACCAGAACGCAGAACATCGCGTCGACCGATTTCCGCCCCTCGCTGCTCCAGTAGACGTCCTCGAGCTGCAGCCAGAGGGCGAATTCGTCGACTGTGAGGCCGACGCCCACGCCGAAGATGGCGGCGGCGGCGCTGAGCGCCGCTCCGTGCGGGCTCTCGGACACCAGGGCGATGCCCGTGCCAATGATGATCAATATTCCGAAAACCTGGTGATGAACATGATTGCCTGCAATCCGGACGTTGCCCAGCCCGGCCCGGCGGCCGCTGCCTGATCGGATCAGCCTGGTCACGGTTCTGGTAATGAGGAAGGTGACCAGTATCGCCAGGAACATCCACAGCATGGGCTGCGGCGAGAACCCGCCCGCACCGACCGAGAACCCTGAAGCGAGAAAAGGACCGGCGGAGTCAGCCTCGACTGGCACGACACCCCCTGACTGTGCCGCCTCGTGCCTGAAGTCTACGCGGCGGAAGATCGCTGTGACCTGGACCCGGCGGGCCGGTGAGCCGCTGCGGGCCGCAAGGCCGTCCCCTCCGCCACAGTGTGCGGTCACCACGCAGAGGCGCTTACCGCGGATGCACGCATCCCCAGGGCGCGGCAGATGGCCCGCCGACGGACGCGCCGCCGGCCAGCAGGTCGGTAGCCCTGGGAATGCACGCGGGCATGTGGCGTGTAAAACTGCTCAGGACCACTATCCGGGTGGTCAGGGCGAGATGGGGCAAGACATGACGAACGATGATGAACTGCTCGCAGCCGTGCGAAGGCAAGATGAAGAGGCTGAACGAGAGATAGCCGCGCAGGTAGCCAAGCTACGCGAGACCACGCCAGCCATCAGTTATGTTGATCTTGGCCCCGACATCCAGACGTGGCGCGTGGGCCATAACAAGGGCAGCGGACAGCCCCTCGTGCTCCTGGAGACCCTGGAAGGGCCACGGGATAATCCGCATGTGACCAGTAAAGTATCGGTGTCGATCCAGGATGCGCTGCTCTACGCCCGCGGGATAATCGAGGCAGTTGCGAACGCAGTGAGGGAATGAACTCAGCCATGCCGGGCTGATGCAACCCTTCGTGCTCGGCGGCAGCATCGACCGGGCGGCCTTGTTCACGTAAACGGGAGTGGTGTGAGGGAGCAGCTGATCCAGCTGTGACTGGTGCGCCTGGCACTGGCTCTGGCTGGCTGGCGCTGGGCGCCAGCCAGCCGTGGGCAGGTGGACCTAGTCTGCCGGCCTTTGGCTTCGGCGGCCGCCATCGGCTGCGAACTGCCTGTCGTCGGCGTAGTCGCAGGTGCCCTCGGCCTGGAACTGGCGTGCTGCGCGTGCGACCTCGGCACCGAGCGCGCGCAGCTGCGCCGCGATGGCCTCGTCGGCGAGATGCCCGTCTGGGTCGAACGACTGCCGCGACTGCGGTATGGGCAGCACGAGCGGGACGCTCCAGGCGCGCAGTGCGCGGGCGATGAAGTCCATCGTGTTGACGGTCTGCAGGCCCTGGACTCCGCCGGCCGTAGCAACCAGGCCGATCGGCTTGTCCGTCAGATACGGCGGTGTACGTTCGGCCAGCAAGATCAGCCAGTCCAGCGCGTTCTTGAAGGAGCCGCTGACCGATCCCTGGTAGGTCGGGCTGCTCCAGATCATCGCATCGCAGCTGTGCACGGTGTCTGCGAACTCGTGCGCGGTCTGCGGAATCGCGTGTTCGGCGGTGTACAGCGGCAGGCCCAGCTCCCGGACCCAGATCAGCTGTGTATCAGCCCCGTCTGCAGCCGCGCCTTCGAGTGCGGCCTGCAGCGCGGTGCGGCTGGTGGAGGCGGACCGGAGGGAACCGCCAAGGCCGACGACTCGGACCAACCTCGCCATGGTGTCTCCCCTGCGCGGTGCCGGTGGCCAAGGCTATGCGATCGAGCCGGTTCGTGGCTGCCCGCCGTCACCGCTGCCCGCCTTCCGGCGCGCAGACGGCGTCCCACGCGGTCCAGTACTTCGCGTCTGCGCCATCGGGCGCGGCGACGATGCCCACCATGGCCCGGCAGCCTGCCCCGCAGCGCACGTCGGCCCGGTACCCGGGCAGCGGCACCAGCTGCTTCTCGGCCATGTGCGGTCCCGAGGCTACGACGATCACGTCAAACATTCCGGAGACCCCCGCGGCCCGCAGGATCTGGGCAGGCTGCGCTGAGGTCATCGAGCCTGACCAGGACCCGTCCCGCGGTTCTATGCGCACCGACCACTGAGTGACCATTTGCTGAGTGTTGTTCCGCGGCGGCAGGTAAGTCCAGAACGCTGCCCCAGAGCCTTGCGCCTGCACAGCCCCAGAGTCTGGCAGTTGCGCGGCGGCCTCGAGCCCGAGCGTGACGGCAGGCTTGGCCGTCGCCGCCTTACTGCCTACCTCTTGCAGGTACCGTCCCGCCTCAGCGCGCGATCTGATGCCCGAGACCCGGGCAAGTATCTCAGGGCGCCGTTCCGGCGGGGAGAGCGCGAGGTCGTACCTGAGCGCGATCTGGAGAAAACCGGGCAGGCTCCCCTCGTCGACCGGGCCGTCTGCTGCAGGCCGCGCCCCGGCAGCACCGGCCCGGTCCCTCGCGGACTCGGCAACAGCATCCCCTGCCAGGTCAGGCAGCACCGTGGGCGCGGGCCGGGGCTGCCGCAGCGAAACCAGCGACGTCACATCCCGCGCGTGGAGATCCCGCTGGGTCAGGGCGCCAAGATCGAAGATCTTCTCCACGGTTGCGGGGATGGAGGCGTGGTCGTATGTCCGGTGGTCGATCAGGTTCTTCGGGATGAGCGGCGACACGATCACCGCGGGGACGCGCGGGCCGTATTGCCGGAACGTGAACCCGAACTTGTTTACGTTGCCCGGAGTGACGATCTGGTCGCCCGGAGATGGCGCGCCGCCGGGCACTCCCCCGGCGTGATCATAGAAGCCGCCATGCTCGTCCCAGGTCACGATGAGCAGGCTGGCGTTCCATAGCGCGGAATTCCGGAGTGCCTCGTACGTCGACTTTATGAGTGCCTCGCCGTGCCGCACGTCGTCCATCGGATGCTGCGATGTCCCCATGCGATACGTGTTGCTGATGACATCTCCGTAGTTCGGCTCGATGAGGGTAAATTCCCACGGATAGTAGCCCGATGCGAGGTCGGCGGAGAAATCACTGTACGGGGCGACGTCCCAGAGCGGTATCCCCTTGAGCCCGGCCGCGATGGGGAGACTCCCGGCAACCGGGCCCTGATCGCCGCGATAGATGCGCCACTGCCGCTGGTTGCTGGTCAGCGCGTCGAAGATCGTGCCGTTCTGGAAGCTGAACCCGCTCACGGTCTCCCACTCCGCTATCTGGTCGAGGCTCGGACTGTGGTCGAGGCCGCCGGCTGACGCGGCCATCATGAAGAAACGGTTGGGCCAGGTCGGCCCCGGCATGGAGGCCCGCCAGCCGTCGCAGAGGGCGAATTCCTCTGCCAGCGCGGCCAGCACGGGAAGCTGGCCCTTTCGGTAACACTTCATGATCTCTGCCGGGTCGCTCGTGCCGCCGGATTTGGCATAATTCGCGACGTATCCGGAATTATCGATCGACGGATAGGTCCCGTGTTGATAGACGGCGTCCGGGCCGCAGAGCTGGGCGAGGACGTCGGTGAACTCGTGGCCGGGATCAAGGGGCATTGCCCAGTCGGCAGGCTGGCTGACCGGGTACGTTCTGCCGTCATACGAGTTGGATTCGGTACCGGTCAGCCCGTCGACCCGCGTCGGTGCGCCCGTAGCGGCATCCGTTCCGGTGAGCCCCGAGAAGCCGAGCATGTGATCGAGGGACCGGTTCTCAAGCATCAGCACGAAGACGTGCTGGATGAGCTGGGACACATGCGTCCAGCCCGGTGTCTGCGGATTCACCGCGACGGTGACGGTCAGCGGATGGCCGGTGCTGTTCCAGTCCGTCGCCCCTGGCCCGGAAGCGGCATTGTCTGGACTCCAGACAGGGCAGCTGCCGTACCAGGCATATTGACGGAGCTGACCCTGGACGACCGCGTAAAAGTAAGCAGTCCCTTCCGCGCCCCTGCCGATGCAAGCGTCGTTCAGATGAACGGCATGCGGCTGTCCATCGGCTGGAACGGAGGCCGGGCCGGCGTAGGTGCAGCAGTCGCCCTCGGCTGATTCGAACTTGAGAAAAATGAGCGGCGTGCCGAGCTCGTTACTGATCTGAAAATAAACTCCGTAGTCAGCCATGGCATTGCCTCCGAGCGTGAGAAGAATGCCGGACAAGTACCCCGGCGCGATGGCGGCGGCCGCGATGCAGATCGCGGCATCCCCGGGCTCAGACTGGGAGGGCGGCCCCGGAGACCAGCTGGGCCGCGGGTGAGGCGAGGAACAGGTAGGCCTGCGCGACCTCGGGGATCTTCGGCCAGGAAGCGTGGTCCGCATCCGGCATCGCGGTCCGGTTCGCCGGGGTATTGATGATGCTCGGCACGACGCAGTTCACGGTGATGCCAGTCGCCCTGACCTCGTCGGCCGCGATCGACACGAGGTGCAGCACGCCGAGCTTGCTGACCGAGTACGCGAAATGGGAGCCCTTCGTCGCCACGGCCGCCCGGCCGGCGGTATGCACGATCCGGCCACGTCCAGCCGGGGCCATCCGGCGCAGCGCGTGCTTGGTCAACAGGGCGGCGCTGACCAGGTTCAGCTCGAGCTGGCCGGCGAGTACCGCCGGGTCCAGCTCCGTCAGCGGCGCATGGGCGACGTACCCGCCCACCGTGTTGACCACTGCCCATGGCGGCGGGCTCTGATCGAAGAGCATGGCCAGCGCGCCGTCATCCAGCACGTTCACCGCCTGGTACGTGACCCCATCGAGCTGCCGGTCAGCTGGCGGCGCGGCCTTGTCGACGCCGGTGACCGCGGCGCCGGCCTCGGTGAACGCGGTGACCAGCCCGGCGCCGAGCGCCCCGGCCGCGCCGACCACAACCACCGTCTGGCCGGCGAGATCTGCATCTGGCATTCTCAGCTCTCCCTCAGTGACTCCGATCGGACCGCAACGGTATCGCAACGAGGCCAGCGGACGCCCAGGGGTACTTCGGGTCTGTCCGTCCGCCCAGGAACCCCTGTCCCGGCGCGATCCGGTCCGCCCTTGCGTGCTAGCGGTGAATGACGCCGATCGCGGGCGGCGAGCGCGAGCATCAGGCCGCCGGCCGTGGCGTTGCCCGCGAGCGCCGCCACGGTGAGCCGGCCGGTGGTGGCCGACTCGCGGTAGGTGATCTCCTGGTGGGTGCGCCCCGTGCCCTGCGTTCAGCGCGGCACGCGCAGCAGGGCGCATGCTGCGCCTGAACCGCGCGCGGGCCTGCAGCCGTTACCCCCAAGGACGGCTTGACACATCCGGCAAGGGGGATCTCGTGGGCGCAATTCTCGGGCGGCGGCGCTGGCGGTACTTGTCAATGGGCGGGGTGGCCGCGCTCGTCGTTCTGGCCGCGGCCTGCTCCGCATCTTCCGCTCCCGGCAGCGCGGCTTCACGGCCCGCAGCCCATGCCCGGCCGCCATTCCTCACCCGGTTCCACAGCGTCCGGCAGATCGCAAGCACCGTCCCGTCGAACGGTGACGTCAACCCCTACGGGGTGGCGGTCGTACCGCACACTGCGGGTCGGCTCGTCGGTGGCGACACACTGGTCAGCAACTTCAACAACACGGCGAACGTACAGGGAACGGGCACCACCATCGCCGAAATCTCGCCCGGCGGCGCCCGCAGGACCTTCGCGCGGATCCGGTCCTTGCCGGCGTCACACCCCTGCCCCGGCGGTGTGGGCCTCACCACCGCCCTGGATGTCCTCCCCGGCGGGTGGGTGGTTGTCGGCAGCCTGCCGACCAGCAAGGACGGGACACTGCCGGCGGTTAACCCGACCGGCTGCCTGATCGTCCTCAACAGCGCCGGGAACGTGGTCACCACCTGGTCGAACCCCGATATCAATGGCCCATGGGACATGACGATGCAGGCCACGGCTTCCGGGGCGGATCTGTTCCTCGCGAACGTGCTCAGCAGGCCCGCTGGTGCCAGCTCGGCGCCACCGCCCGCGGGCCTGTGCACCGTCGTCCGGATCGACGTTGCGCTGCACGACGGACAACAGCCCGCCGTGACGAGCACCACCGTCATTGGCAGCGGCTTCCCGTGGCAGCAGAACAAGGCAGCGCTCATCCAGGGACCGACCGGCCTGGCCCTGGGACGCAACGGAACCCTCTACGTGGCGGAAACTGTGACCAGCAGCATCGGCAGGATCCCCGGCGCCGGGACCCGGGCCACGGCGGTGACCGCCGGAACTGACACCCTGACCAAGGGCGGATCCCTCAACGGCCCGCTCGGCCTCACCTCGGTGCCGGGCGGCGATCTGGTCGCGGTCAACGGCAACGACGGCAACGCCGTCGAAGTCAGCCCGCAGGGCAAGCAGGTCGCAACTGTGACCCTGGTTCGAAACGGTGCCGGTGACCTCTTCGGGATCGCCCCCGTCGCCGACGGGCACGGGCTGCTGTTCGTCAACGACGGGACCAATGCCCTGGAGATTTCGGCCGCGTAGCGCGCCACGATCTCTTCTACGCCAGCGGTCCGCCTGCGGCCGGGTACGGCCACTGCGGCAGCGGGCAGGCGGCTGTCAGTCCCTGTCAGAACTCACCAAGCCCCTGACTGCCGGCGGCCAGGTTCAGCGCCAGCGCCCGCGGCCAGCCGATCCATCGTGTTAGGTTAGCCTAAGCTTAACCGGGTTAGCTTGATGGCTTCTTCGACGGGCGGCGCGATGATCACGAACACCAGGCAGCTCTTCGGAGGCAACGGCATGAGCGGCGCGGCGAAGCAGACGGCTGCCGCGGCGGCCAATCGGATCAGCGCGCTGCCCGGCGCGGCATGGTGAGCCGCCGGGCCGCTGTCATTGCCGCGCTGGCGATCGGCTGCGGCCTGCTCACCGGCTGCGGCGCTGCCGGCGGGCCGGGCGGCCAGTCTCTGACGCTCTACAGCGGCCAGCACGTGCAGACGACGGACAGTCTCGTCGCGGCGTTCGAGAAGAAGACCGGCATTACGGTTAGCATTCGCAGTGACGACGAAGACACCCTCGCCGATCAGATCGTGACCGAGGGATCGCACTCTCCGGCCGACGTGTATTACACCGAGAACTCACCCCCGCTGGAGCAGCTCCAGGCAGGTCGCCTGCTGACGCCGGTCGCCGCGTCCACGCTCGCGCGCAGTCCGGCCAGGTTCAACTCGCCGCACGGCGACTGGGTCGGCGTGTCAGCGAGGGTCAGCGTGCTCATCTACAATCCGGCGCTGATCACGGCGAGCCAGCTTCCCGCCGCTGTCAGCCAGCTGGCGGAGTCTCGCTACCGGGGCAGGCTGGCACTGGCCCCGCAGGAAACTGACTTCCAGCCCATCGTCACCGCATACGCGCGGGCCTACGGAACGACAGCGGCCCTCGCCTGGCTCAGGGCCATCAAGGCGAACGCGGGCAACCGTGTCTACCCCGACAGCGAGACGATCGCCGACGAGGTCAACCGGGGCGCCGTCGCTTTCGGCATCGTCAATCAGTACTACTGGTACCGGCTGCGAGCCGAGATCGGCGCCGGGAACGTTCATTCCCGGATTGCCTATTTCGCCCCGCACGATCCTGGCTACGTGATCGACGTGTCCGGTGCCGCGGTGCTGAAGTCAAGCGCCCATCAGGCGGCCGCGCAGCGGTTCGTCGCGTTCCTGGTCAGCAGGCAGGCTCAGTCAATCATCGCCAATCCGAAGAAATCGATCAGCTTCGAGTACCCGATCGCCTCGGGCGTGACGACCCTGGCCTCCGAGAAGCCGTTCGATCAGCTGCAGCCCTACCCGATCACTGTAGCGGAGCTGGGCACCGGGACCACGGCGATCTCCCTGATGCGCGAGGCGGGCCTGCTGTGATGCCCGCCGCAGCCGGGATGATCTGATGGCGGTCTCGCCGGCACGCCAGGCGCCGGGTCCCGAGCGCACCGGGCCGCCGCCCGGATCGGGGCGGCAGCCGCGCCGTGCCCGCAGGCCGGTGATGCTGATCACCGCGAGCTCGGCGGTGGCGGCGCTGCTGTCGCTGCCGCTGATTTTCCTGCTGATCGAGGCGCACGGCGCGGGGACCGCCGCGGTCGCACGCCTGATCTTTCGCCGCGCCACGGCTGACCTGCTCTGGAACACCGTCCGGCTCACGGTCGTGGTGACCGCGCTGTGCGCGGCCATCGGGACGCTCGCGGCGTGGTTCGTCGAGCGGACCGACCTGCCGGGCCGGCGGGCCTGGGCGGTGCTGGTCGTAGTGCCGCTGGCGATCCCCGACTTCGTGGTGAGCTTCGGCTGGGCATCGCTGTGGACCTGGATGCAGGGCTTCCGCGGCGCCGTCATCGTGATGACGCTCGCCGTCTACCCGCTGGTCTACCTGCCCGTCGCGGCCAGCCTGCGCGCGGCCGATCCCGGCCAAGAGGAGGTGGCGCGCAGTCTGGGCACCGGGCGGCTGCGCACGTTCTTCCGGATCACGCTGAGCCAGGCGCGCGGCGCGATCCTCGGCGGCTGCCTGCTCGTCGCGCTCGTGCTGCTGGCCGAATACGGCGCCTTCGAGATCCTCGGCTATCAGACTTTCACGACCGAGATCTTCACCGAGTTCTCCATCTCGTTCAGCGTGCCGGCCGCCTGCGCGCTTTCCCTGGTGCTCGTCCTGCTGAGCCTCATGGTCCTCGCCGGGGAGGGCATGGCGCGCGGCGGGGGGAAGGCCAGCCGGTCCGGGCCGCTGGCGGCCCGGCGGCTGCCGCCGGGCCGGCTCGGCCGGGCCAGGTTCCCGGTGCTGGCAGGCTTCGCGCTGCTCACCCTGCTGGCGCTCGGCGTGCCTGTCGGCGCCAGCGCCTTCTGGTTCTTCGAGGGCGGCGCTCACTCGATCACCGGGGTTACGCTGCCCACAGCGCTGCTGCACACCGCGCTTTACGGCGCGAGCGCCGGCGCGCTCGACACGCTGCTGGCCCTGCCCGTCGCGCTCCTGGCCATCCGGCACACCAGCCCGATCCGGCACCTGCTCGAGCGCAGCACCTATCTGGTGCTCGCGATGCCCGGCGTGGTCGCCGCCTTCGCGCTGTCCTACTTTACCGAGCGGTATGCGGGCGGCTTCCTCTACCAGAGCGCCGCCCTGCTCGTCCTGTGTTATGCGATCATGTTCTTCCCGCTCGCGCTCGTCGGGGTGAAGGCCTCGCTCGCCCGCGTGCCAGCCAGCCTGGAGGAAGTGGCCCGGTCCCTCGGGCAGCGCAGGCTGTCCGTCCTTCGGCGTGTCACGCTCCGGCTGATCGGGCCTGGCCTCGCGGCAGCGTTCTGCCTGGTCTTCCTGTCCGTGGTGACAGAGCTCACCGCGACCTTGCTGCTGATCCCGACCGGTGCCCAGACCCTGGCCACCCAGTTCTGGGCCTACGAGCAGAACCTGTCCTACGGCCAGGCAGCCCCGTTCGCCCTCGCGATGATCGCCCTGGCCGCCGTGCCCAGCTACGTGCTCGGGCGATTCTTCGACCGGTCAGCGCGCGCAAGGATGACAGCATGACATCGCTTGCCGTCAGTGGGCTGGACAAGGCCTTCGCCGGCCACGTGGTGCTCGCCGGCCTGGCGGTGAGCGTGCCCGCAGGATCTCTTACGGCGGTGCTCGGCCCGTCCGGCAGCGGGAAGACGACACTGCTGCGGATCCTGGCGGGCTTCGAGCGAGCCGACGCCGGCACCGTGACGATCGGCGATGCTGTGGTGGACGGACCGGGCGCGCACCTTGCGCCGGAACGGCGCCGGATCGGCTACGTCCCGCAGGAGGGCGGTCTCTTCCCGCACCTCACGGTCCAGGCCAACGTCGGTTTCGGCCTTCCCGCCCGCCACCGCAAGGGCCCGCGGACGGCCGGCTTGCTGGACACAGTGGGGCTCGCCGGGCTTGGCCGGCGTTACCCGCATCAGCTGTCCGGCGGCCAGCAGCAGCGTGTCGCGCTAGCCAGGGCGCTGGCCATCCGGCCTGACATCGTCCTGCTCGACGAGCCGTTCGCCGCGCTCGACGCGCACCTGCGGGCCAGTGTCCGGGCTGACGTCCTGCGGCTGCTGCGCGAGGCCGGCACGACCGCGGTCCTGGTGACCCACGACCAGGACGAGGCGCTTTCCACCGCCGACCGGGTGGCGGTCCTGCGCGACGGCAGGATCGCCCAGTGCGCGTCCCCTCAGGATCTCTACTTGCGGCCGGCCGATGCGGACCTGGCCCGATTCATCGGCGACGCCAACCTCGTGGACGGCGTGCTCGACGGCACCGCGGTACACACCATCCTGGGCAGGCTGCCCGTCGAGGCGTCCGAGGCCCCTTGTCCTCCGCC
>DATJZH010000074.1:0-18082 GCA_035499215.1 Streptosporangiaceae bacterium
CCAACGCCATCCCGGCCCGGTCCCCGACGCTGTCGCGCACGCCCTGACCAGGGTCGAGTCCGAGTCAGCCCGGATGAGCGTGCTCGTGGACGAGCTGCTGCTGCTGGCCCAGCTCGATGCGGGCCGCCCGCTGGCCAGCGATCCCGTTGACCTGACCCGCCTGGCCATCGACGTCACCAGCGACGCGCGCGTCGCCGCGCCGGGCCACCGGTGGATGCTCGAGCTGCCTGACGAGCCGGTCCTGGTCCGCGGCGATGACCACCGCCTGCATCAGGTGCTGGTCAACCTGCTCAGCAATGCGGCCAGGCACACGCCGGCGGGCAGCACAGTGACCGTCACGCTGGCGGTGTCCGCCGGTGCCGGCGGCACGACCGCGCCGCGCGGCGCTGGCGCCGCTGTGGTCACGGTGACCGACGACGGGCCCGGCATACCTGCCGAACTGCAGCCGGCCCTGTTCGAGCGCTTCGTCCGCGGCGATGGCTCGCGCTCGCGCACCGCGGGCAGCACGGGGCTGGGACTGGCGATCGTCGACGCGGTGGTCACCGCACATCAGGGCCGCGTCGAACTGGCCAGCCGGCCCGGGCGGACCCGGTTCACGATCACGCTGCCGCAGCTGGCTGAGCCCTGATGGCCAGGTTCCCGCCAGCCCGCGCGGCTGAC
Organism: Streptosporangiaceae bacterium; assembly: GCA_035499215.1. GTDB lineage: Bacteria > Actinomycetota > Actinomycetes > Streptosporangiales > Streptosporangiaceae > DATJZH01. The sequence goes on from DATJZH010000074.1 coordinate 661, forward strand.
GCTGCGCGGGTGACCCGCCCTGCGCCGGTTGTCCTTCAGCCGCACCGGGCAGCAGTTCAGCCACCTGGGCCTCGTCCGGCTTCGTGCGCGTGGTTTCCGCGGCCGGGGGCGCGGGCATCACCTCGACGCTAGCGAAGAGCGAGCCGCGAAAGTGGCCCAATACGCGGCAATCTCCCGGGCCAAAACGCGGCGTGGCGTACCGTGAAACCCCGTGAGCATTGAGGAGCCGCCCGTGCCGGTTTCCGCCGCTGCCGAGCGAAACCGATTCGCCCAGCGTCTATTCGCTCCGCTGCCCGCACGATATGACCGGCTCGAGGAACTGCTGTCCTTCGGCCAGAACGCACGGTGGCGGCGCGCGATGGTCGACCAGATTCTCCCTGCGGCAAGCGGTTCTGTGCTTGACGTGGCGACTGGGACCGCCGGCGTCGCGCTGCAGATCGCGGCGCGGACTAACGCCCGCGTCGTCGGCGTCGATCTGACCGAGCAGATGCTCGGGGAGGGCCGGCGGAAAGTCGCCGCGGCGGCCCAGGCTGACCGTATCGGCCTGGTCACGGGCCGGGCTGAGCAGCTGCCATTCCGCGATGCCGCCTTCGACGCCCTTACCTTCACCTACCTGCTGCGTTACGTCGCCGACCCGCAGCAGACACTGCGCGAGCTTGGCCGGGTGATCCGGCCGGGCGGCCGGGCCGCCAGCCTGGAGTTCTGCGTTCCGCCGTCGGCTTTCTGGCGATTCTTGTGGCGGCTCTACACCTGGCTGCTGCTGCCAGCCGGCGCTCTGCTCGGCGGCGGCCCGCAATGGTTCACCGTGGGCCGGTTCCTCGGGCCTGATATCTGCGCCCACTACCAGCGGTATCCGGTCGCGTGGACGGTCGATGCCTGGCGGCAGGCCGGCTTCGAGCAGGTCGGCTTCCGGATGATGAGCCTCGGCGGCGGCCTGGTGATGTGGGGAACCCGGGCAGGTGACTGACAGCCGCGCCACCCGCCCGCCAGATCCGCGGACGCCGGCCGCAGACTCGCCGAGACCCGCCTACTATGCCGCCCGCTCGGGCGGCTGGCGCGACTGGTGGACCCTGCTGCATCCGCCCTACACCGCCTGGCATCTGTCCTACGTGGTGATCGGCGCGGCGCTCGCACCCAGGGTCACGCTCGTTCCGATGGTCGCGGCGCTGATCGCGTTCTTCCTGGCCGTCGGGGTTGCCGCGCATGCACTGGACGAGCTGCACGGCCGGCCGCTCCGCACCCGGATCCCGGCTGCCGCCCTGCTGACCGCCGTGGTCATCGGGCTAGCGGGCGCCTGCGTTATGGGCGCGGCCGGCCTCTTCCGCGCGGGCTGGCTCCTGCTGCCGTTCCTCGTGGTCGGCCCACTGCTGGTTATCGCCTATAACGCCGAGCTGTTCGGCGGCATCGTGCACACCGACGCGGGCTTCGCCGCCGCCTGGGGTGCCTTCCCCGTCCTGACCGGATACGTCGCCGAGGCCGGCCGCCTCGCCGTCGCGCCGGTGCTGGCAGCGGCTGCTGCTCTCGCGCTCTCACTGGCCCAGCGGGCGCTGAGCACCCCGGCGCGCACGCTGCGGCGGCGGACGACGGCGGTGACGGGAAGCATCACCATGGCCGACGGGCGCGTTATCGCGCTGGACGGGCAGCGCCTGCTGGCGCCGCTGGAGCAGGCGCTGCGCGCGATGTCCTGGGGAATCGCCCTGCTGGCCGCGGCGCTGGCCGTGGCGCGCCTGACCTAGCAGGCCGCGGCCCGGTCACAGAGCCTCCTGCCGCTGCAGGTAGTTCATGGCCGCCCAGCCGATGGGCACGGGCAGCCAGAAGGTGACCAGGCGGAACAGCAGCACCGCGCTGACCGCCTTGGCGCCTGGCATCCCCGCCGCGGTCAGGCCGGCCGAGAGCGCCGCCTCCACGGCGCCGATGCCGCCGGGCGTCGGCACGGCCGAGCCGATGGCGCTGCCGGTGAGGTAGACCACCGCGACGCTCGCCAGCGGCACCGATCCGCCGAGCGCGAGGACCGAGGCCTCCAGGCAGAAAATGTAGGCGGCCGTGAGCAGGAACGCGCCGCCGATGCCCTCGGCCAGCTTCCCTGGTCGCTGCGCGACGTCCAGCAGCCGCGGGATGAGCTGGCTGAGCGTTGGCGCCAGCCGGGACCGCAGCAGCCGTCGCCCGGCCGGGATGGCCAGCGCGACGAGCACGGCCGCCGCCAGCACTGCCAGCGCGATCCAGACCCAGGTCGGCGGCGCCCTGAGCGGGCTTTCCCTGGAGGTGCGGGTGAGCGCCGCGAAGATCACCAGCAGCAGCATGTGCAGGCCGAACGCAACCACCTGGGAGACTCCGACGCTTGCTGCGGCATCCGGTGCGCTCACGTCGGCCTTCCGCAGGTAGCGGATGTTCAGCGCCACCCCGCCCACGGCCGCGGGGGTGACCAGCGTCACGAACGACCCGGCAAGCTGGGCCAGGAACGTGCGGACCACATTGAGCCGCTCCAGGACGAACCCCGTCAGCCCGAAGGTGGCGCCGACATAGGTCAGGACCGACAGGGCGACGACCAGGATGCCCCAGCGCCAGTCCGCATGCTTCAGCACGGCGCCGATGCTGACCTTGGTGAACTGGGCAATCACGATGTAGGCCGCGACCACCCCGGCGACCAGGGTGATCAGCGTGCGCGGCCGCACGCGCTCGAGCTGGACCGGTGCGACCTCGCCGTCTGGCGTGGTGGCCAGGAGGCGCTTGCGCAGCGCGGGCAGCACGTCCCTGTGGCGGCGCACCGCCATCCGGGTGGTGCGGTGCAGCGCCACCGGCTGCAGCAGCGGCACCATGGCCGCGAGCTCGGCGCTGCTGAGTTTCTGGGCAGCCACATCGGCGGCGCGTTCCGGGCCGACCATCAGGGCCAGCTCGGCCAGCAGCTGAACCAGGTCAAGCCGGACCTGCAGGTCGCTCGCCGCGACATCGCCGTCGCCCGGCTCAAGCAGCACGACCTCGCCATTGCCAGCGCTGCCGCCCCCGCTGGCGCTGGCGAACAGGATGCGATCAGCAGTCAGGTTGCGGTGCGTAACCCTGTGCTGATGCAGCTGCAGCACAACGTCCCACACGCGCCGCAACTGCTCATCCGTGGCCGCGCCGTCCTGCTCCGCCAGCGTCGTGCCATCGTGATGCTCGTTGGCCATGACGGATGCCTCGGGCCCGACCCTGATCAGCGCGCACAGCCGAGGGGTGGCGACGCCCGCGTCCCCCACCGCGTAGGTGAGCAATGCGCGGCGTTCCACGGCCCGCTCCACGGTCAGCGGGCCGCTGCGCGACACCTGGGTTTTCAGCCGCACCCGCCGGTAGAGGCGGTAGAGCGCGTCGGCGGCCTGCTGGTCCCGGTCGAATACCGTGACATCGCGCCGTGCGCCGCCACGGATCGTCACGGCGTAGCGCCGGGTTTCCGTGCGGGTGTCCCAGATCCGGCGAATGGCGCTGACGGGCGCATCGACCGCCGTGAGCGCTGCCGCGATCTCGGCCGCGGTCGGCCGGTCCGACGACGAGCCGAAGGCATAACGCATCCCCGACCCGATGGCCGAGCCGATCAGCAAGGTGATCAGCAGGGACAGCAGGGTCTCGTGCGTGCTTTTCGCGTTCGCCAGGCTGGCCAGCACGTAAAAGCCCAGCGCTACCCAGTAAGCGCTGCGCCATCGCCGGCGGCCCGACAGCCCGACCACCGTGATGTAGGCAGCCAGGCCAGCCAGGTACCAGTCGAGCACGCCCGCATGCGGGGCATGGGGAGCCGACAGGGTCAGCGCGTCATACAGCGGGGCCGCGGCCGGCTGGCGCAAGAGCATGTTGGCTATGGCCACCGCAACCACCGCGACGGCACCCGCGCCGGCCGCCTCGGCCAGCCGCCGCGGCTGACGGCGGATGAGCAGCCGGACTGCCAGTCCCAGCGCCAGGATGAGCAGCGCAATAAACGCGAGGTCGCCCAGCAGCGTCAGCACGCCGGAGAGCAGTTTCTTGTCGGCCAGCTGACTGGCACCCACGACGTTGGTCTCGACTCCGCTGACCGTCGCGCGGGCCAGCAGGCCGAGGCCGACGAGCAGCGCGATCTCGACGCATTCGACAATGCAGCGCAGCGCATCGGCTGGCAGCCGGACGCGGGCTTCGAGGTGATCGTCAATACTGACTGCCGGCACACCGTCGGCAACGTCGGCAACCGCGGATACCCGGGGCACGGCGCGGTCGAGCGGCGGACCTGGTTCCGGCGGCGTCACAATGCGATCGTTTCACCCGTTGCCCCGCCAGCCGCATGCGACCGGCCGGCCACGGCACCAGTCAGTCTCAGCCGCGTGACCAGGCCGGCCGCGGATCGGCCTGCGCGAGCAGCTCCCGGTAGAGCGCCGCGGTGCGCGGATGGGGCTGCCCGTCGGCGGCGATCTCGGCGATGGCGTCCAGGCACCGGCTCCACGCCTCCCGGACGCCGGTCAGGTTCCCGGCCGTATGCTCGGCGCGCATCAGCGCGCGCCACAGCTGCTCGGCCCCGGCGTCGCCGGCCAGGCCCGTCCGCGCGGCCCGGGCGGCGGCGGCCGGATCGCCGGCAGCCAGCTCTAGCTCGGCCAGCATTTCTGCCGCGTCGATGATCTGCGCGCGCACGGTCTCGGTCACCGCCGGATCGAGCCACCAGTAGTCGCAGCCGGTGAACGGCTGCCCGCGGATGAGGCCGAGGGCCCTGCGCAGGCTCGCCGCGTCGCGGCCGGAGATGCCGCTGCTGGCCAGCTCGTCGAACTCGGCCCAGTCGAAGCGCGCCGCCGGGTGCAGCGCGTACTGGCCCGATCCGCGGTGCTCGATCCATTCCCGCCCGTCCGCAAGACGCCCGAGCTGGCGCCTGGTGCGCACGATCAGCTGCCGGAGCGAGTCGCTGGGCCTGGGATGATCGGGATCTGCCCCGAGCAGGTAGCACAGCTGCTGGTTAGACAGGCCGTCCTGGCCGTTCAGGGCAACGGCCAGGACCAGCTGGCTCTGCGCTGGCAGCAGCGCCGCCGGAGCCCCGTTGATCGTGAAGCTTCCCAGCACCCCCACGCGCAGGCTCGGCTGCTCCGGTGGCTGAGCCTGGTCCTGGCCCTGGCCCGGCTCGCGGCCCTGGCCCGGCTCGCGGCCCTGATCCGGCTCGCGGCCCGCACCAGGGTCGCTGATCAGACCCTCATCCTCGTCTCCGGCAAGGGCCTGGCTCACGGTGTGCGCCGGCTCCCTCGGGTAATCAGCCTGGTAAGCGTCATCCTCGCCGTGCGGGCCGCCAGGCGGATCCAGGTCAGCGACAGCAGGTGGCGGCCATGACGGCCAGGACGAGCCGTCGTAGGGGGGCGCGTCCGCGGCCACGTCATGCTCCTGGGCGGCCGTCGCGAACATGCTCGCAAGCGCCTCGTAGTCGGCGGCGTCCAACGGCTGCGGCCAGGCGTGCAGGCCGAGCGGCCGGATCCGCGCGGTAATCTCGGCGGGCAAGCCCGGATCAGCCGCGAGCTCGATGCTGGCCGGCACCGGATGGCCGTCCGGAGCGTCGGTCCCGCCCGGAATCAGCGCGGCCATGCCGGCCGGGTCGCCGCAAAGATCAAGCAGCAGCGCAAATTGTCCCGGCGTCGGCCGCACCCGGCTGACCAGCAAGGTCAGCGCCCAGTCTTCGTCGTCGGGCGCAGTCAGCCGGTGCTCGCGGATATCGGCCTCGGCCCTTCCGAGGCGACGCTGCAGTGCGACCGCCTTGGCGGCCAGCAGGTCCAGCGCCTCATCGAGGCGCTCGCACCTGGTCGCGCGGCCGCCCGCCGTCGCGAGCTCGGGAAACCCGACCAGGATCAGCTCGTACCAGCCCGCAAGCTCGCTGGTGCCCAGCTCGGCCGCGGCGCTCGACAGTACCCGGTCCGTCAGCTCCGCCGTCCCCTCGACTGTGGTTACCCGCAGGTACTCCAGGTCCAGCAGCAGGTAGCCGTCCTCGGTGGCCCCGACGGTGAACAGACCGGGCAGCAGGTCACCGCCGCAGGTCGCGGGCGAGGGCGCTGGCGCGTCGGCGGGCAGTGACAGCCGCCACGCCATGCCCTGGCGGCCGCCGGGAACGGTAAACGGCTCAGGCGGCGGCTCGCTGGCGGGACTGGCCAGCAGGACATCCATCCAGTCCGGGCAGACGTGAATCGCAGTGATCTGCGGTATCTGATGCCCGGCGGCGGCAATCCCGGCACCGAGATTACTGAGTGCGGCGCGCAGTGCCGATGCGGGCTGCGGGCCAGCCTCGGCGCGGATCCGCCGCTCGGCCGCCATTACGGGCGCGCTCACGGGCAGCGGGATGCGGCGGCCGCGGCGACGGGACTGGCGCTGCCGGTGCCTTAGCCGGGCAAGCGTGACAGCAGTTCCTCCGGCGAGCATGCCCGCCGCGAAGATGGCCGCCGGCGGCATCCGCCGCGAGTCTGTGAGCACCCCGCCGGCGGCATCGTCGTTGCCGCTGACAGCGGCGACGCTCGCGGCAGTGCTTGCCGCGGGCTGAGCTGGCGCCGGGCCGGGCGCAGCCGCGGCAGCCGACGCGGCAGGCCCGGCCGCCGTGGCCCGCGCGGCCGGGCTGGCTGACTGCGCGCGCGCCGGGCTGCCGGCGGCGGGAACTGCCGCACCCGCGGTAGCCGCCGGCAGGCTGGCCGCCGGATGCGGCCGGCGAAAGCGCTGCTCCCTCGATGGGTGCGGCCCGTGACCGTTCGGCCCGGAGTGCCGCTGGCCTGGCTGCGGATGCATGATGCCCGCGGCCGGAAGCTGCAGTACCCAGCCGGGCATGATCACTGACGGGTCGGTGAACGGCTGTCCGCGGCTCATGTCATGACCCAGATTGAGCTGCACGATCTCCGGATAGCGATCCCCGTCGCCGAGGTAGCGCTGAGCGATCGTCCACAGGCAATCGCCCGGCCGAACGGTTACCAGCTGATAGAAGCCCATGCTCATCACCTGCGGGACGGGCGATCCGGATACCTGGCCGGGCGGGCGGGCGGGAGCCGGCCCTGGCGCGGCGAGACGGTCCGTCGCGAGACCATGGCCGTCAGGCACGCTGCCGGCCGGGCGATCGGCGGGATTTCCTGCCTGGCTGTCGGCATGGCTGCTGGCCGGACCGTGGCTGGCGGGCGCGGCGGTGGTCGGCCCGTCGGCCGGTCCGGCCGAGGCAGCGGAAACGGGGGCAGCGGCGGCTGCCGCCGCTGCCGGCTGTCCGGCGAGCAGGAATGCCGTGGGCCCGCTGAAGCTGAGCAGCGCCAGTGCCACCAGGTGACCCGCGGCCGTCTGGAATCCGAAGAGCGGTAGCCGCGGGGCAGCGCGGCCGCGCAGTGTCGCCTGGACCTGCGCCAGCACTGCGACCGTGAACGCGGCCCAGGCCAGCCAGCTGACGTCGCGTACGGCAGCCAGGAAGATCCCGCCGTCGTCCCGGCGCAGCACGGCGTGGCCGATTTGCTGCCAGCCGGGGACATGCGCCGGGATGGGCGAGCCGCCCAGCCGGTACAGCAGCATCGGCAGCGCGACGACCAGCAAGAGCAGCGTGATCAGCGCCGCCACGCCCCGCAGCAGGCCGGTGCGCCCGCGGCCCCGGCTCATCGCCCCGGCCCCGTGACGCCCGTGACCAGAACCGCTGTCGCCGAGCCCCTCGAGGTCATCGAGTCGATCCCGACGATGGAAAGGATCTTCGTGGGCTCGCTGACGGTCACGGTGACCCGGATCGCGTTGACGCCGACGGCCGCGGCAGTGCCCTGGTAGCCGGATGTCGCCAGATAATGCCGCGCGGCGGCGAGCGCCTGGCCCTGATCAACGGTGAACGTGCCGGCCGAGTAAGCCTCCGCCTGATTCACCATGCCCGCCCCGGCCCGCGCCGCTTCCTGGGCAGCTGCCGCCGCGCGCTGCGCCGCGTCCAGCTTGGCGCCGCCGTCGATCACGAGCCCGGCCAGCGCGACCAGCGCTATGAGCAAGACCGCCAGCATCAGGATCAGCGATCCGCGATCTTCCGCCGCGGCGCGCCGGACGTCAGCGGCGCGCGCCGCCTGGCCCGCGCTGCCGGGTAACCTCATCCGCCGCCGCTCCCTGGTCCGGGGCCCGCCGCCGCGAGCCGCACGGCGCCCAGTGTGCTCCTGGCGTGTGACAGTCACTGTGACATCACCGTCCCCGATAGGGATCGAGCGGCGAGCTGAACCTCGCGCGCAGCTTCCTGCTGCCGGGTATGCCCGGCAGCAGGAGGTCGGACAGCGGAACCTGGCAGGTCACGGTCGCGCTGACGCTGGCCGGCTGGCCGAGCGGTGCGCCGAAGCCGGTGACGTTCACGCGCACCGCGGGCACTGGCGAGCAGTTCAGTCCTTCCCGCGACAGCTCGGCCTGCGCGCTGGTGGCCGCGGCCAGCAGCGCCTGCTGCGGCGTCCGCGCGATGGATGCCTGCCGGGCGGCGTCGCGCGCCGCGGCCTGCACCGATCCCTGGGCGAGCGACGTCCGGCCTGCGGCGATCACCAGCCCGATCAGGGCGAGCACGATCGGCGCGAGCAGCACCAGCTCAAGCGCGGCATTGCCCGCCTCGCCGTCGCGGCGGCCGGCGCCCATCACGGGCCTCCGTTCAGCATCGGAAGAAAGGGTCAGGGCGTGGTGAACTTCTCCACCGGCCCGGCAGCCACCTGGGTGACGGTCAGCGCCAGCCCCGGAACCAGCGACGGCACCGTCCCGGTGACGGTCACCTGGATGGTGCCCTGCGTCGTCGCATTCTGGTTGAGCGCGTAGGCCCTCGGCCGCAGCAGGAAGCCGGACGCGGCCGACCGGGCGAACGCGACCGCGGTGCGCGGGCCGGCTCCCGGCGCCGAGCCCAGTACCCGGGCAGCATCGACGCCCTGCCGGGCCGCCGCCAGCGCCGCCTGACGCGCGAGATACCACACCGACGCCTGCACGATCACCATCAGCCCGGCGAGGAACACCGGCACGATGATCACATAGCTGAGCGTCAGCGCCCCGTCGTCCGGCCGGCTCAATGCCCGGCGCATCGCTACGGCAGCTTGCTCGCCGCGGCACTTATCGCGTGCTTGAAGATCACGGCCGCGGCGCCGGCCGCGACCACAAGGATCCCGGCGATCACGATCCACTCCAGCGTCAGGGCCCCCGATTCTGGCTGTCCGTCCAGCGCCGCCCTCGCCCGGCAGCGGGCACGATCGAGCAGGTAGCCAACCACTTGCACGAGCGGGACCATCAGGACCTTCCTTCCTCGGCGCGCGAGCCGCGTTAGCCCGCGCCAAGCGTGCGGTAGACGACAGGGAAGATCAGCAGCAGCAGGAACCCCGCTGCGAGCAGGGCGATCGGAACCACCATGGTGGTGCTGCGCGACCCAGCCCTGGCCCGGTCGGCCGCGAGTGCCTCAGCCCGCATTGATCCGGCGCGGGCTGCCAGGGTTTCCAGGATCCGGGCGCCCTCGTGCCCGGCGACCTCGGCGATGTCGGCAAGGTCGGCGAGCTCACTGACGCCGGTCTCGTCGGCCAGTGCCGCCAGCGCGATCCACGGCGCCGCCCCGGCCCGGCGGGCCTGCTCCAGCGCGGCCGCGATGCGCAGGAACGCCCATCCCCGGCCGATGCCAGCGGCGGACTCGAGCGCTTCGGTCGGCCCTGCCCCCGCGCCGCGCTCCAGCGATACCAGGTCGAGGTAGCTGGTCAGCGCGTGCCGGAAATCCGCCCGCTGCTCGGCCGCGTTGATGCGCGTTACCAGGTCAGGAGCGAAGAACAGCAGCCCGCCCAGTGCCAGTGACATCACCGCCGGGACGGCCAGCGGCAGGCTCGAGCCGCGGAGTGCCAGCAGGGCGGCAAGCAGCGGCACGGCGGCCAGCCCGATCAGCCCGCAGATGACCTTGCGGGCCAGAAATCCGTCGCGATCCTGACCGAGCAGCGCGAGGTCGGCCGAGGGGACCGGAAGCCAGGGCAGGGCGGCGCCCGCCGCGGCGGCCAGCTGCCGTGCCGCGGACGGCGCGCCCGGCCCGGTGGCAGCGGCACCGGCGCCGCGCTCAAGGCGTCCGAGCGCGGCGTCGAGCCGGACCGGAGCGGGGATCAGCTCGCGGACGATGAGGAATACGCCGAGCCCGGCCAGGAGCCCGGCAACGGGCACCCACAGGCTCATGGCTGCGGCCTCAGGCTCATGGCTGCGTCCTCAGGCTCATGGCTGCGTCCTCAGGCTGCCCGTTAAGGAACCGGCCGGGCGCCGGGCTGCTGCCGAGCCGGTGCAGCCACGCCAGCCCCGCCGCGTAGACCACCAGCACCAGGGCAAGGACCACCTGGCCGGCGAAGGTCGCGTACGGTGCGGAGTAGGCGCGGTTCAGGACGGCAAAGACCGTGAACGCGGCCACGAAGACAGTGATCCACTTGACGGTCGTCCGGTGCTGGGCTCGCTCCGCCTCGATCTCACGGCGGGCGGCCACGTCCCTGGCCAGCAGGACGGCCAGGGCATTGAGCACGTCCCTGGCCCCGCCGCCGCGCCTGCCCATGGCAATGATCAGAGCGGCGGCGATGCGATCGCCGGCCGGGTCGTCGATGTCGGCGGCAAACGCGCGCAGCGCTGCCTCCGGGCCGGTGCGGACCGACAGGCGGCTGACCAGCGCCGTGACAGGCGCCCTGATGGCCGCCGGGGCCGACCGGGCGCTCATCTCAAGGGCTTCCTCCAGTCCCCGGCTGGCAGTGAGCATGTCAGCCAGCCGCCGGATCCACTGCTCGAGACCCTCGAGTACGGCGGTGCGATGCCGGTGGCCGCCGAAGAAGCTCAGCCGTGGCAGGAACAGGACGGCCGCTCCCGCCCCGAGCGCGGCCACTGGCCACCGGGTGATGGCCAGCACGGCCAGGCAGGCACCGACGGCGAGCAGGATCCGGCGGCTGGTGCCGGCCGGCAGCGTGGCCGGCCGCAGTCTTCTGGGCGGCACGCCGGGCGGTGGCTCGCGCCGCAGCAGCTCACGGACGAGCAGCACGATGCCCGCGGCGACCGTCGCCCCGGCCAGGGCCGCCAGCAGCGTCATGCCCGGCTCCCGGTCCGGGCTGCGGCCCGCTGCCGGTTCAGCAGGGCGGGATCGAATCCGGCGGCCACGAGCCGCTCGAGCAGCCGGGACGACGGGGTGTGCGCGGCGGCGGCCGCGCCGCCAGGTCCGGTGGGCAGGAAGAGCCGGTTGGCGGACGGCCGCTCGGTGTCTCCCGGCGGCATGACCTCGAGGATCTCCGTGACATACCGCAGCGTCCGGGTTCCGTCGAAGCGCTTGCGGACGTGCACGATCAGGTCAACGGCCATCCCGACGAGGATGTGGATGGCGCGCTCGGCCAGCGCCAGCCCGCCGCGCAGGCCGAGGATCAGGATGCGGTCGAAGGCCTCGGTCGGGGAGTTGGCGTGCAGCGTGCACATCGACCCTTCCTGGCCGGAGTTCATCGCCTCGAGCATCGGCATGATCTCGCCGCGGCGCACCTCGCCGACGATGATGCGCTGCGGGTTGTGCCGGAGAGCATGGGCCACGAGGTCATGCAGCGGAATGCCGCCAGCCCCCTCGGAGTTCGGCTCCCGTGCCTCGAAGGCGATGACGTCCGGATGCTGCGCCATGGCGTGCAGGAACAGCTCGTACTCCGATTCCAGGGTCGCGACCCGCTCGCCGGGCGGTATCTCCCCGGCGAGGGCGCGCAGCAGCGTCGTCTTTCCCGCGTTCACGCCCCCGGTGACGATGATGTTGCAGCGGGCCCGGACCGCCGCGGCGAGAAAGCCGGCCGTGGTGGCGTCAACGGTGCCGAGCTGCATCAGGCGGCCGAGGCTGACGTCCAGGTGACCGTGCCTGCGCAGCGATACGCATGGCCGCGGCGTGACCGACATGGTGGCGGTTATCCGGGCCCCGCCGGCCAGGGCCACGTTCACCAGCGGCGCCGCCGCGGAGAATTCCCTGGGCGTCTGGCCGCCGCGCGCTGCCCAGTTGCGAATCAGCGCGATCAGTTCCGCATCGGTGGCCGCGACCGGCGGGCCGGTCACCCGCTCGCCGGTCGCGTAGGTCACCCAGACCTGGTCGCATCCGTTGACGTCGACGTTCTCCACATGCTGGTCGCGCAGGTACCCGGCCAGGGGACCCAGACCGTAACGCTGGTCATAGACCGCCTGTGCCAGGGCTTCCCGGTCGGCTGGCGACGGTACCTGAGCGCCAGTTCTGACCTGCCGCTCGGCCCAGGACCGTACCGCCTCGCGGATGAGCGGGAGCACGTCAGCCGCGGCGGCGCCGTCCTGCAGCCGGTCAGCGACGGCGGCGAGAATCTCGTTGATCCCCCCGCGCAGCGCACGCGGCAGCGGTCCGCCGGGCGGCATCTGGTCCGGCGGCACCTGGTCCGGCGGCACCTGGCCACGCGGCAAGTACGTGCCGGGCGCGGCTGCCCGCGGGCCGGCAGGCCGGGCCGGCGGGTTCCAGCGCACGTCCGTCATGCGCTTGTCCCGTGTCCGGGCGCGCGCCCTCCGGGCGGCGCCGGATCCCCGTCCGCCGATCGCCAGCCGCCGGGTGCCTCGGCGGGCGGTTCGGTGCCTGGCTGGGTCGCTGGTGCGGCGTGCGGCGGTCCCGCCGCGCCCTGCTCCCAGATCGGGGCCGCAGCCAGGGCGACAGGCTCCCCCTGGTACAGTCCGGCGCTTGCGGCCGGCACGCCGGCCGGTCCGGCCCATGATCTCGGCGCCGCATCGCCTGCAGCTTCCCGCCCGCTGCCGGGAACGGCCCCGCGCAGCGCGCGGCCGGCTGCCGCGGCGGCTCTTACCAGCGGCCGAGTGGCCAGGCCACGGCGGGTGCCGGCGCCGTCCGACAGGAGGCAGGCCGTCTTGCCGTCCTGCGGCAGGGTGGCGGCCACCGCTACGCCCAGCGTCCTGCCGATCTCCCGCGCCGGATGCGGTCCCTTGCCGACCAGCAGCAGCACCAGCCGGTCCCGGCCGCCGAGGATCTCGGTGAGGATCTCGACCCGCTGCCTGGCCTTGCTGACCTGGCGCAGGGACGGCCGCAGCACGAGCACCGCAAGGCTCGCCGCCGTCAGCACGGGCTCGACAGCGGGCGCGCCGTCCAGCCGCCCGCAGTCGGCGACGACGTCGGCGGGAGCGGCTGCAATAGCTGCCGCCAGCGCGGGCCACGACGGCACGAGCGCCGCCGCCTGCCGCGGATCGGTGATGCCGGCCAGCAGCAGGCGGCTGCGCTCGTCGTCCAGGTCGATCAGCTGGTGCCATAGCGCCAGGGCAGCCGCATCGGCGCTGCTTCCGGCCTCGACGGCTAGCGGCAGCAGCCCGCTGCTCGCGGGGAGGTGCCCGGCGAACAGCCCGGCCAGGATGTCACCGCCGCTCGGGTCGCACTCCGCAATGATCACCTGGGACGGCCAGCCGAGTGCGAGGGCAACGGCCGAGGTGGTGACGCCCGGCGCGCCGCCCGGCGATACGAGGGCATACAGGCTCATCGTGGGCTCCTGCTGGTGACGTACAGCCAGATGTCACTCGTGGCTGCCTGCTCGGCGAGGTCAGTTCCGGACGCGGCCGGCACCAGCAGGTCGACAACGTCAAAGCCGTCGGTGTCTGGCGCCAGGGTGACTGCCTGCACGATCCCGGCTACCGGGTGTGTCAGCACGAGGCCGCCTCCGCCGCCGCTGGCCGTGCCGCCTGCCGAGCTCGTGGTGGGCACCACGATCACCCGGTCGCCTTGCGCCAGGCCGCTGGCCGGCAGGCCCGACGGCCGGACCGGGAGCGGAACGAGGACCTGGCCGCGGCCGGGCGGCTGCGACGTCGCCACATCGGCGGGGGCGAGCAGGCTTCCCTGCCGCAGCGGCGTGGCTGCCACCAGGCCCACCACCTGGCGCAGCTGGCCGGCCGGCACGGTCTGGACGCCGGGGCCGGCGGCGACCGACGTCGTCCCGACATCATCGGCACCGATCACCGAGCCCTCGGCAACGTTGGCGGTCACCACCAGGACCGGCACCTGATGGTTCTCCTGCTGGTAGAGTGCCGCGCTCGCCAGGATCCCGGCCCCGACCAGCGCGACGGCGAGGGCAACCATCAGCGGCCGCCGTCGTCGCGGCAGACTGCGCAGCTGGCCCCGGGCGATGCCCTCCGACTCGCCGTCGGGAGTCAGGTCGGGACCGGGATGGTACACGGTCCCGAAACCGCCGCCTGGCTCGGTGGCGCTCATCGGCTCGTCACCAGGGCCTGCGCCTCGGCCACCCGGACGGCGACGGGAAAGCCGACCTGCAGGCCCGCGTCCACTATTCCGCCGCTGCCGCCTGAGCCCATCCAGGTCACCCGCCAGGTCACGGTCACCGATGCCGGGTAGGCGTGTCGTGGCTGCAGCGCCGAGGACCGGCTGTAGGTGTAACTGCAGTCGCTGCCCGCGGCACCGTGCCGGGCCTGGCTCCCGTACGGCGTGCCGGGCCCCGCGCAGGATGCGGCGGGCAGGCCGGCGCCAGGGAAGAACGTCAGTTCACGGGGCGTCGCGATCGCCTCGGCCCACACCGGCCCGGCTCTGACGGTGACCGTCACCGGTTTCCATCGCGGGCCGGGGATCCAGAACCATTCGGGCAGGCCGACAAGTCCGTCGCTGCCGAGCGGCGGCGCCGTGGCAGGCCGCAGGGCGGGAACCTTGAGCTCGCCCATCGCGATCTGCAGGAGTTCCTGCGGAGTTACCGCGGGAGCCCCGGCTGCGGATACCAGTGCCACCCCGCCGAACGGGCTCCTGCCCGGGCAGGTGATCGCCTCCCACTTGTCGCCGTTCGGTGCCTTTGGCAGGCCGAGGAAGTGAATCTGGGCCGCCGACAGGGGCGTCAGCGTGCAGGCGTACTTCGACGCGCGGGAGCCGCCGCCACCGGAGCCGGGCCCGCCGGGAGTACCGCTGCCACTGCTGCAGTTCAGCACCCAGCTGTCGGGCGGCTGGAACGAGTAGCTGCAGCCGGGGACGCCCGGCGGGCCTGCGGCCCGCGCCTCGGGCACGCCCGCCATCGCCGCCGAGATCAGCGCTGTCATCGTCACCGCCGTAACCAGAAGGAACGTCAGGGCTCGCATGGAACCACCACCGGCTGCATGTTGCTGACCAGCCACCGCCCGCGGGAGAGCAGGAGCGTTACGTAGAAGTTCAGCCGCGGCAGGCCGAAGCTGTCCGGGACGGCCTGGCCGCTGCGGTCGTCCTGCACGCCTAAGCGGCTCAGATCCAGGCAGTCGTGCAGCGTGGCGTGCTGGCCGCTGATCCGGACGCTCAGCACATGGGTTACGGCCGCTCCGTAGGCGATTTCGTGCGCGGCCCAGTCCCGGCGGTAGGCCGCGATCAATGGCGGGATGCTGGCAGACGTGACGTAACCGGCCAGAATCGAACGCGCCGCGGCCGCATTCCGGGCGGTCATGCCCTGGGCGTACGCCTGCCAGTAGCCGTCGTAGGCGGTGACGGCCTGCTGCCGCTCGGTCGGCCTCGGGTTCGTCGGTGCCGCCGGGGCGACATCTGGCCCGGACTTGCGCGGCAGTTCGACGCGCGCCTGGCTCGCGCATCCGGCTGCTGCGAGCGCGGCGGCGAATGCCGGGGCAGCAAGCCAGTTCCGGCGCGCGCGGCGGAGGTCACAGGGCCTCGGCTGCCGCCCGGCACGGCCGTCTGGCCGTAACAGGCGAACCTGCGCGCTGGGAAGCCGACGACGGCCGGCGGCAAGGAAGGACATGCGCAGAACTGCTCCTGCTGACCCTAATTGATGTGTATCTGACCGAGCTGACAGCATTACGCATTCTGCGACCAATCCACGACCCTTCGCTACCGGAACGTGAACACTCATCCGGTCGCGCGCGGGCCGGGGACCCGGCCCGCGATCGGCAACCTCGCAATCCCCCGGCCGGGAAGAGAGCTTCAGCTGCGGTCTGACGAGCCAGGGATCCCAGGACTAGTGAGAACCCATGAGCGCCGCCGTGATCGCCGCTAGCGTCCCGGCGAGCAGGAACGGGCCGAACGGGATCTGCTGCCGCAGCGTCGCGCGCCGCAGCGCAAGCAGGGTCAGGCCGTAGGCCGCGGCCAGCAGCAGGCCGGCTAATATCCCGCCGAACAGGACCTGCCAGCCGAACCAGGCCAGTGCCGTCCCGGCACTGGCTGACAGCTTGACGTCACCTAGCCCGACGGAGCCCGGCCTGCCTATGGCAAGCGCCAGGAAGCACGCGGCGAGCACCGCTCCGCCCGCTGCGGCGCGGGCCAGCTGTGCCCAGTGACCGCCCGCTGCCGCTGCCGCTGCCAGCAGCACCAGGGTGCCCGCATACGCCGCTGCGGTGAGGGCATTCGGCAGCCGCCGCGTTCGCATGTCGATCAGCGCGAGCGGAACTGCGCAAACGCCAAGCCAGCAGAGCGCGGGCAGCACCGGAACCGGCCCGGCACTGGCTGCGAGCATGCCGACCACGGCTGCGGCCGCCGCCTCGACCGACAGTGATGGCAGCCGCAGGCTCCGGCCAGCCGCCGTCATTGCGGCAGCGCTGCCCTCGCCGGCATGAGCGCCGCCGGCCCGGGCATCTCCGGCGCTGTCTAACCCGCCGCCGGCATCAGCACCGCCGGCCCGGGCATCTCCGGTGCCGTCTAACCCGCCGCCGGCATCTCCGTTCGCGCCGGCGGCTGCCCGGCGGCCCGCGGCTGAATACCGCGCAACGGCTGCCCGCGCCGGGATCCCGCCGACGAGCCCGGCCAGCGCGACGACGGCGACAAGCCAGGACAGCGTCACCCGGCCATTGTCGTCGATCCGCCAGTCTTCCGCAGGAGCGGCGGGTCACTGCCCGCCCGGGCGCTGGACGCGGATGGTCCGGCTGGCTGCATAATCGCCTTGTCCAGCCCAAAGGCCGGCGACATCGCCGCCGCGGCGGTTCCGGCGCGCCGCGCCGCTCAGGCAGGAGGCCGACCGTGACACCTCCCGGTGTGTTCGCCAACCTGCGTGCCCAGCGCGCGTGCTGGCATCCGGTCGCCTTCGCGGCTGATCTCGCCGACCAGCCGCTGCCCGCCGATCTGCTCGGCGAACCGCTCGTGCTGTGGCGGGGACGCGACGGCAGCCTCCGGGTGCTGTCGGACCTGTGCGTGCACCGCGGCACCGCGCTGTCCCTGGGCCGGATCGACGGGGGCGAGCTCGTCTGCGCTTACCACGGCTGGCGCTACGCCGCGGACGGCAGGTGCGTGGCGATACCGCAGCTGGAGATGGCCTGGATGTGGGGGGCGCTGCTCGCCGCGAGCATGGCCGCCTGGCTGCACCAGCTCACCGCCCGCACCGCCGGTGAGGACATCCTGGCAGGGCACGGCGTCCGCAGCGGCAAAGCCATGATCGCCACCTTGCGGCGGCGGCTCATCGCCGTCCCGGGCCGGCTGATCCTGTGCCGCTCGAATACTCAATTGGGGTGCCTGACCTGCACTGTCGCTGACAGGCTGGACACGATGGTGGTTAGCTGGGCGGGTGCTGTTCAA
>DATJZH010000075.1:0-2169 GCA_035499215.1 Streptosporangiaceae bacterium
CGGGCGTCCGTCCGCACGTCCAGGCGGACCGGGATGGGCGAACGGCGGGCGAGCGCCTTCAAAGCCGGGCCGAGACCGCGCTCGGCCAGGATCGCCGGGTGGATCCCGCGCGCATACTCACGCAGCTCATCCAACACACCCGTCAGCCCGGTGGCCACCCGGTCCAGCTCGGCCTCTAGCTGGCCGAACTCAGGCGGCACCAAGGCCTGCGCTGCCCGCAGCTGCAGCGCCAGTGAGACCAGGCGCTGCTGGGCTCCGTCATGCAGGTCGCGCTCGATGCGGCGCCTGGTCTCATCGGCAGTGGCGGCGATGCGCGCGCGCGAGGTCACCAGCGCGGTATGCGCCTCGGAGTTGGCGATCGCGGTCGCGGCGAGTTCGGTGAAACCGGCCAGGCGGTCCTCTGTGCCGATGGGGAGCCCTGCCTCACGCGCAGACGCCACCTGCATCGCCCCCCAGAGCCGACCCTCGACGCTGATCGGCACGGCGACGGCCGACCGCGCGCCGTGCCCGAGCGCACCGGCCGTCACGGCGCTGGGGTCGTTGGCCGGGTACCGGTCGATCCGCGCCGGCCGGCCGGTCTCGAACACCAGCGTGCTCACGTTCCGGCCGCCAAGAGCCACCGTGTAGGGGGCAAGAGTGCCGCCGGTCCTGCCCCAGGACCCGACCGCCGTCGCAGTGCCGTCAGGGCCGTACCGGACCACCCCACTGAGTTCGGCAGCGAACAGCCGACCTACCTCCTGAGCGACCGCCGCGAACACCTCGGCAGGTGGTGCTCCCCGGGCGACCAGCGTCGCCACCCGCCGCAGCGCGGCCTGCTCGGCGGCAGCCTGACGCCACTCCTCGCGCGTGTCAGCATTCGCTATCGCGGTCGCGACCAGCTCGGTGAACCCAGCCAGCCGCGCCTCGGTGTCCGCCGACAGCGGCTCCTCGCGCGTGGAGTACACGCTCATGAGGCCCCACAGCCGACCGGCCACCCGGATCGGCACCCCGGCCACCGAACGGATGCCCAGCTCGCGGTCGAGGTCGGCGGTGGGCCCCGAGGCGCGGGCATAGTCGTCGATCCGCGCTGGCCGGCCCGTCTGGAGCACCAGCGTGCCCACGCTCCGCCCGCCGAGGCTCACCTGGGTGCCCACGGGGGCAGGCACGGTGGCGCCAGTGCTGTTCCACGCGCCGACGACCGTTGCCACGTTGCCTGGGTCGTACCGGGTCATCGCCGTCAAGTCGGCGACCAGCAGCCGCCCGGCCTCCTCGGTGACCGCGACGAACACCTCCTCCGGCGGCGGTGCCCGGGCGACCAGCGTCGCCACCCGCCGCAGCGCGGCCTGCTCGGCGACGTAGCCGCGCAGTTCCACGCGGGCCTGGGCATCGGCGATCGCCGTCCCGACGAGTTCGGTGAACGCGGCGAGGCGCGTCTCCGTGCCCGGCGGCAGCGGCTCCGCCTGCGTCGAGGCGGCGACCATGACGCCCCAGACGCGGCCTTCGACGCTGATCGGCGCGCCGACCGACGATCGGATCCCCTGGTCGCGAGCGTTCGCGGCGGAACCGCCGGAGGTCTCCTCATAGCTGTCCATCCGCGCCGGGCGGCCAGTGTCGAAGACGAGCGCGGCGACGTTTCGCCCGCGCCGGGAGACCCTGCGGCCGACGGGGCCCGAAGCGCCGGTCCGGCTCCAGAGGGCCATGTCCATCACGGCATCGCCGGGGCCGTAGCGGCCGATGAGGGTGAGGTCGGCGGGAAGTAGCCGTCCAGCCTCCTCGGCGACCGCCGCGAAAACCGTGCTCGGCGGCTCCCCGCGGGCGACGATTGTGGCGACCTGCCGCAGTGCGGCCTGCTCGTCGGCGAGCGTGCCTAGCTCCTCGCGTGCCTGCGCCTCGCCGATCGCGGTCGCGACCAGCTCGGTGAACCCGGCCAGCCGGTGCTCGGTCCCGGCCGGGAGCCCGTCTTCGTGGATCGACGCGACAGTCATCACGCCCCACAGCCGGCCCTCAACACTGATCGGCGCCCCGGCCGAGGAACGCGCCCCCGACCCGCGCGCGACCGCGGTCACGGCCGCGGCATCATCGGCGAGGCGGTCCACGCGCGCGGGAGCGCTGGTCTCGAACACCAGGGTCGCGACGTTGCGGCCGCCGAGACCCACCCGGCGCCCGACCCAGGCCGCCTCACCCACTTTG
>DATJZH010000076.1:0-5572 GCA_035499215.1 Streptosporangiaceae bacterium
CCGGTGAGCAGATCCCGGCCTGCCTGGCGGCAGCCGCGGCTCGCCGCCGCGCAGCCATACGGTCACTGCTGCGATCGCCGGGCAGGCACAGTCACCCGTCCATCATCCCCTGGCCGCCCGACCCGGCACACCGCGGGCGCAGTTCCATGGGGAGGGACTGCACACGTTCACCCCGCCGCGGCCGGGTGAAGATCTCGTTCTCCTGGCCCCGCCGCCGGGTGCGAGCAGCAGCAGGCCCCGGCCAGCCGAGACTGGCTGACCGGGCCCCGACAAGGTGCCCGCTATCGTATAGGTCGGAAATCCCGGCGATTAAACTGAACATTAAAAGTATTATCGTTGCGTACGCAGCTATTGCAAACACACGACATCGAATGCCAGATAAAGCCGTCCATAATCATATTTTCGGTAGGCCCCTTATGGTTCCCTGAAAGCTTTTCTGGTACAGCCGCCCGAGCTTGCGTCCAGTTCAGCAGCCGTCCGGTCGATGTCCGCGTGGTCTTTACCGTCACCGGCTCGGCATGCTCCGCCGGACCGGATTCGTTTGTGCTCAAGGTTCCTCCTGGTGGTCGAAACAGTCGGCCCAAGGGACAGGGCATTTATTCGGTCTCGTGAACTGATCGGCGCTTGCGCTGGGCGGGCATAACGACAGCGGCTCGCGCGGCAATCAACTGTTATCGGATATTGCTACCTGTGGATTTCGGCAATGTCACGCATTTGTAAACACGTCCCGGCGGCGCTGCTGCCAATTCCTGCAGCTCAAGGATCTGCCGGGATGGCTGGGATGCGTCAGCGAGACGGCGAGCCCGGCGTCGTTGACCTCGTCGAGCAGCTCGCAGTGGAGATCACCGGGTCTGGCGTGAACAGCGCTGCCCGCCCCCTTCTCGGCGCGGCGCGGGGCTGGGGGGGCTCGGGGCACTGGCGGGAGCGGCCCGCCGGGGGGAACATCGTAGAATGATCCCGGACCCGGGCTGCTACGAAGAACGCCACAGGCTGACCGGCAGCGCAGCCGTGTCGGTCGCCGGCGGCGTGCTGTCGCTTGCCGCCCTGTCCGCCGGACCGCTCTCCGTGCAGCTGATCTTCATCGCGCTGAGCGTGGTTCTCGCGCTGCCGTGGCTGGCCGGGCCCGCCAGCCGCATGATCGCTTTCCGCGCCGACTACGCCGGCATTACGCTCGGCGCCGACCCGGCCGGCTGGCCATTCCGCCGCATCCCCGCCGTGTTTGTCCACTGGGCGGATGTCGAGCAGATCATCCTCTACCCGCTCTACCCGCGAGCTCGGGGACGGTATGCCCTGGCCCAGGGCATCGGAATCAGGCGCCGGCCGGGTGCCCTCGCCCTCCCACCAGGCAACGAGCCGGACTCCAGCCGCCGGGTGCCCGGAGTCGCAGCCTGGGCAACCCGCAGCATCATCACCTGGCGGCTCGACCGCGAGCGGCTGGCCGCCATCACCGCGGCGGTTGCACCGGGCGTTCCCGTCATTGACGCCAGTGCTGGCCCGCCAGCTCAACTGATGTAGACGTTCGGAGCCGGCCGGACGTGCGCTCTCCGGTCAGCAGGCCACCGCGGCTGCGCGAGCCGCCGGCTGCTCAGCAGGCGACCCGAAGGGGTCAGTCTCCCGCCAGGGAGGCCAGCGCGGCTCTGAGCCTGCTTGCTGCCTCGTCGGCGACCGGCTGCAGCGACGGCTCGCCGGCGACGGCGACCATTGCCTGCGGGTCGAGCGCCTCGATCACGGTTTCGGCTGCCTCGGTCCGGACGACGACATTGCAGGGGAGCAGCAGGCCGATCCCGCGGTCAGCGGCTAGCGCCCGGTGCGCCAGTGCCGGGTTGCAGGCCCCGAGGATGAGGTAAGGCTCCACGTCCTGGCCGAGCTTGTCGCGCAGGGTGGCCTGCACGTCGATCTCGGTCAGCACGCCGAAGCCCTGTCCCTTGAGCGCCTCGCGGACTGCCGCCGCCGTGTCGGCGAAGGATGCCGGGGTGCGGACGGTGATCCCGTACTTCATCTGCTGCTCCTGTCTCGTCGGAGGCGGTGCGGCGGTCAGGCGAGGGTGAGGAACATCTTCTCCATCTGCTCCTCAGTCATCGGAGCGTCACCGTCATGGCTGAGGCACTGCCGCATCCCGCTGGCGACGATCTTGAAACCGGCCCGGTCCAGGGCGCGCGACACGGCGGCCAGCTGCGTGACGACATCGGTGCAGTCCCGGCCGGACTCGATCATCTTGATGACGCCGGCCAGCTGGCCCTGTGCCCGGCGGAGCCGGTTCAGCACCTGCCCCGAGGCCTGCTCATCGATCTGCATGAGAGATCTCCCTTGCGTTGCGCTTACTGTCATAATACCCCGCTGGGTATGAACGCCGGCGGTATGGCCCTCGATCAGCCGGGAGCATCGGCGAGCAGGAAGGCGCGGGCTATCACGGCGTAGCCGGTCTTGTTGGGGTGCTCGTTCGGCCCGCGCGGGGGCGCGGCGCATTCCCAGGTCCACTGGCAGATCGCGGCGACGTTGCGCGGGAGCGTGCCGAACTCCGGCAGGTTCGCCTGACCGCCGAAGTCCGCGGTGTGGAAGGCGCTGAAAACGTCGGCGACGCGGACGCCGAATGCCTGGTAGACCTTGGTCAGCAGGATGTTGTAGCCGGCGGCGGCCAGCTCGCTGAGCCGCGCGAGCGCCTGGCCGACAAGGCCGTCGCGCCATTCGCCCAGCGAGGGAAGGTAGTAGTTCATCGCGATGATGCGGCCGCTCGCGTCGGCCTGGCGGAGCCTCGCCAGGATCCTGGCGAGGTTGGCAGCGGCGCCCGGGATGGACCTGACGGCGCAGGATGCGAGCCTGGCGGCAGACGGCGCGCCGATGCAGGAGCTCGGGTCGTTAGCGCCGATGTCGATGGTGATCAGCGGCACCCGGCCCCGGTGCGCGCGCAGGAAGCTGACTGCAGCCGCCAGCTGCGAGCCGCCAGGATACGAGCAGATCCCGCCATGGATCATGGTGGCGGTGGTTTCGCCCGGGCAACCGAGCTTAACCAGGCGCAGGCCCGGCTGGCGGCTGCGCAATGCGGCGTAGAGCTGGTCAGCGTAGCCGTCCCGGGTCCTGGTGCTGATACCCGGCGAGTCCGGCTGGACGCCTTGCGACAAGGAGTCGCCCAGCGACAGGTAGTAGCTGGGCGGCGGTCCGGCATGGAGGGCGCCTGAGGATCTCGTGGTCACTGGCGCAGAACAGCCGCTGACCGCAGCGGCGGCAAGGGAACCGGCCAGGGCGAGGGCAGCCAGAACTCGGCGCATTTACTCACCTTCTCTGCCGGGGCCATCATTTCACGGATCGGGTCGCGGGAGCGGCCCGCCGCCGGTTCCCCGAGGCGGTCGGGGCGGGCGCGAAGGCGGCACGGCTGCCATTCCGTGAGATCATCGGGCCCGCCGGGACGGCCGCTCCGGGGCGGCCTTGCCGCGTCGGAGCGGCCCGGATCGGCTGGTCCAGGTCAGTGGCCCGGGGTGGGTGACGCATCGGGCGGCTGTCCGCTGCGCCGGCCTCGCAGCGGTCAGCTCCGAGGTGCGCGGCGC
Source organism: Streptosporangiaceae bacterium (assembly GCA_035499215.1). GTDB lineage: Bacteria > Actinomycetota > Actinomycetes > Streptosporangiales > Streptosporangiaceae > DATJZH01. The sequence continues at coordinate 3,543 of DATJZH010000076.1, forward strand.
TCGTCGCGATCCAGCTCGGACAACGAGGTGATCCAGGTTAAGATGGCGCACTCATCGGCCCGCTCAGCCACCGGTTCGCCCGGGGGGTGCGATCTCGCCGCGATGCGCTCAGTCAAGAACGAGGAGCTATGATTCGGCTTAAGGAGCCATACGACTACACTGAGCCGGGCTTCGACCGTCTCGTGGCCGAATTGAGCGAACGGACGGCCGGCCGGACTGATCACCGTCTCAGGCAGCTTCAGCAGACCGATACTGGGGCGTATCTGGCGCTGGGTACTGCAGCGCGAGTGGTGGCGTCCTGGCAAGCCGCGGCGCACATTCAGCAGTACTTGGATCAGCAGCGAGCCCAGCTGAATCTCTATGTGATTCAGCCCGTATTTCGCGAGGGACGACGGCTGATGCCGCGCTCGGCTGAGAACCCGTACGGCGAAAATGCTCTGGTCTATAAGCTGAGCCGCTTCGATAGGCTATCGGCGCAGTTCCCCCGAATTCGTTTTTCGGTAATCGTGATAGACGATGGGTGCGATGGCGGCGGCGATCCTGACCTGGTGAGTTCGAAAGTAGCGCATCACCTTATAGCCGGCTACCGCCAGGCAAACCCGGACTCGTGCGCTAACATGGAGGTCCTGCTCCTCAATAATCTTATTCGAGAAGCTCCGGCCTTGGGCTGGGAGGCGCGAATGGAAAGCCCTGCCGTCAGCCACAAGGGTGGTTCAGTGCTGGCCGGCTTCGCTTATGCGCGGCATCAGGCTGACCGCCTCCAGGGTAATTCGGGCAAGCAGTTCAGCCTGTTCGTTGATTATGACGCCGATCTGTCGCTGCATCCTGATCAGGTCATGCTGCTAGCCGAGAAAGTACTCGTCGGCGGGCATGCCGGTGCGGTAGCTTCGCGTCGGCATAAAGAGGCGATTAGCTACATTGACCCTGAACGCGACAGGCGGGGGCAGGACTACATTCAAGCGTGGCAGGTCTTGCTACCTATCTTGGCAGCCCAGGTGACCGACGTGAATCGCGGCCTCAAGGCTTACTCGCAGACCGCGGTCAACACCATCCTGGCTACAGTGGAGGAACGGACGTTTCCGTTCCAGATCGAATGTCTGCTGGCCATCGTTATCAGTCTGGAAGCGCGCCTGGCCGAGGTCCCCGTTTCCTACATAGACTCGGTCGCGCTTTCTACCCAGGCCGGAGAAGAGGCGGCCCAGGCTTATGAGGATCAGCTTGGCCGCATCCGGCAGATTGCCCGCCGATACGGCCAGGCTACCTGAGCCAGGCTGGGCGGGTCGGCGGCAGCATGCTCGGGCGCACGCTAGGCGCACGCTGCCGCCTTCCGCGGCGCCGGCTGCGTCACAGAGCTGGCGCCAGGTCCCGCTCGGCGGCGAGCTCGCGGCCGAGCCAGCAGTCGATCACGTCGTCGCTCTCCCAGGAGGTAATCAGCGAGTAGCGCGGCCGCGGACCTGGGTGCCAGACGACGTGGTAGAGCCGCTCCGTATCGATCATCAGCTGCATTCCCGGGTGGAGCAGGATGCGGGTCTCGGTCGCGGCATCGCCCTTGTCCTCGCGCAGGATAAAAACCGACTTGCCGGGCGCATCGTCCAGTTCCAGCCACGATCGGACCACCCAGCCCTCGCCACTGGGATTGAGGCGGTTATTGTCGTCCCTGTGAAGCTGACGAAGTGCGGTCGCCTCGTCACTGGGATTGAGCTTGATGACGCGGACCCGGCCGAAGTTGCCGCCAATGCCCTCGACATAGTCAGCCAGGCCCGGTGCCAGCTCGCGGTTCTTTGTCCAGATGCCGTCCTTGTCCGGCTTGCCGTGATCCCAGAAGCCGCGGCAGTCCATCTCGCCCGTCGCCGATGCCAGCGGCGCAAAGTTCGTGTCGCCGCCGCTCTTCCAGTCTATGTACTGGAGCGATTCCCACTCGGCCGGCGCAATGGGTGCTCCGGGCCGGTCACGTAGGATGACGTAACCTCTTTCGTTCAGGATGTCGAGCTTGCGATGCATGCCATTCCCCCGTGTTGCCGTTGACCTTC
>DATJZH010000077.1:0-17552 GCA_035499215.1 Streptosporangiaceae bacterium
CACCAGCCGGCACCCGTGCGCCAGACCAGCAGCGCACGATGTCGCGCATCGACAGCAGCCCGGCGACCTCGCCGCCATCGAGGACTACGAGGTGCCGGAAACCGCCCCTGACCATGGCCTCGGCCGCCTGGTCCAGTGTCCACTCCGGCGCGGCGAACACAACGGCCGCCGTCCGGTGATGGGCGACGATTTCCTTGTCGGGATCCTGGCCGGAACCGACAGACTCGAGGATGTCCCGCTCGGTCAGGATGCCGATTCCCGGATGCTCGGGGTCGGTCACCACCGCGGCCCCGACATGCCGCGCTGCCATCAGGCGCGAAGCCTCCCGAAGCGTGTGCACGGGGCCAATGTTCAGGATGATCCTGGTCATCCCGTCTCGCACATTCATTCTCGCTTGCTCCTTCCCCAGATCGCTGACGCGAGCGCTCCCGCGGTCTGGTGAGCCCCACAGCTGTCCGCAGGGCAAGGTCCCGAGCAGGCACACGGGACGAGAAGCCCGCCTTGTGAACATGTGATCGCCGCTGAGATCCAGCATCCGTGATCCCGAGCCGCAGGGCAAGAGCCAGCCGGACCCGGCCCTGTGCAGATCTGCGGGATTGCCCGGCTCAGTCTGCCGCGGCGCTGCGGTTCCCGGCGGAGCCTGCCGCCAGCAGTGCCAGCACCTCGGCATGCAGCAATCCGTTAGTGCACACGGCGCTGCCGCCGTCCGGCCTGGCTCTGCCGGACAGATCGGTGAAGACGCCGCCAGCCTCCGCCACGATGATCTGCAGGGGGGCCAGGTCCCAGAGCGAGACATCGGTCTCGGCCGAGATGTCGACCGCCCCCTCGGCGACCAGGACATGTGACCAGAAGTCCCCGTAGGCGCGTGTCCGCCAGACCGCCCTGGCCAGGCTGAGGAACTCCGCCAGCTTGCCGCTGTCCTCCCAGGTGGACAGGCCGGAGTAGGACAGCGAGGCATCCGCAAGGCTGGAAACAGCAGAAACGCGGCACGCGGTAGCCTTCGTGAGGCTGCGTCCGGTCCAGGCCCCGCCGTCGCGCCCCGCCCACCATCGGCGTCCGAGCGCGGGCGCGGAGACAACGCCGACCGTGACCGCGTTATCGGCCATCAGCCCGATCAGGGTGGCCCAAACCGGCACTCCTCGCACGTAGTTCTTGGTTCCGTCGATCGGATCGATCACCCAGCACCGCTGGCCCACGCCCGACTTGCCGAATTCCTCCCCGAGCAGCGCGTCGCGGGGTCTGGCCCGGCTCAGCACATGCCTGAGCGATTCCTCGGTGGCCAGGTCGGCGTCGGTCACCGGGGTAAGGTCAGGCTTGGCCTGCACGCTCAGGTCGCGGGCCCGGAACCTGCGCATGGTGATGTCGTCCGCCGCGTCGGCAAGGACGTGCGCGAACCGCAGGTCGTCGTCGTAATCCGCCATGGCGCGAAACGGTATCGCTAACCAGGCCACAGCGAGCTGCCTTTCATGTCCAGTAGGACCCCCGCCCGCGCTTTCCGGGCCGGCGGGAGTCCTCAGCTGCCGCCGCTGCGCTCCGTGCCGCCGCTGCTTTCGCTGTCTTCGGTGCTCTCGCGGTGGTCGGCAGTCCCGCCGCTGTCGCCGGTGCCCAGACCCTCGCGGCTGCGCAGCAGCCGCCGCAGCGATTCCAGCCGCGCGACGAGCGACGGGTCACTGCCATGATCGGCCACCCACGCGTCGAGGCCGCACCCCTCGTCCAGATGACCGCAGCCCGGCGGGCACAGTGCCACGCCCTCGGCCAGATCAGGAAACGCGCGCACAACGCGATCCGGCGCCATATGGCCGAGCCCGAAGCCGCGCAGGCCGGGGGTGTCGATGAGCCAGCCGCCCTCCGGCAGCCGCAGCGCGATGGCCGATGAGGACGTGTGCCGGCCCCGGCCGGTTACCGGGCTGACCGTGCCCACGGCCCGGTCAGCGTCCGGTATCAGGGCGTTGACCAGAGTCGACTTGCCGACGCCCGAATGGCCGACGAGCACGCTCACCCGGCCGGCCAGCCGGCCGCGCAGCTCGCCGAGCGCGTGCGGCGTCAGCGGCGTGCCAGTCACCACGTAGGGGATGCCGAGCGGAGCGTACACGGCCAGCAAGTCAGCCGGGCCGGCCAGGTCCGCCTTGGTCAGGCAGAGCAGCGGGTCCAGCCCTGCGTCGTAGGCGGCGACCAGGAACCGGTCGATGAGCCGCGGCCGCGGTGGCGGGTCGGCCAGCGCGCAGACGATCCCGAGCTGCCGGGCGTTGGCCACGATCACGCGTTCGACCGGGTCGGTGTCGTCGGCCGAGCGCCGCAGCACCGACTTGCGTGGCGCAATGCGGACGATCCGGGCCAGCGTGCCGGGCGCTCCGGAGACATCGCCGGCCAGGCTCACGGTGTCCCCGACAGCGACGCTTCTGCGGCCGAGCTCGCGCGCCCGCATGGCCGTCACGGCCCGGCCGCCGGCGTCTGCTCCGACTTGGCCGCCAGGACCGGCGATCACGCAGCGGTACCTGCCCCGGTCGACCGCCACGACGAACGCCTCGGCCGCGTCCTCGTGCGCGGGCCTGCGCCTGGTGCGGGGCCGGGAGCCCTTGCCCGGCCGGATCCGCACGTCGTCCTCGTCCAGCCCGCCGTGGCTGGGCCGCCTCAGGGGGAGCGCTCCAGCAGCTGGGCCCACTGGCTGCGGAAGCCGGGGAATGTCTTTCCCACCGTGCCGGCTCCCGCCACCCGCAGGCCGGGAACGACCAGGCCGAGGACGGCCGCGGCCATCACCAGCCGGTGATCGTCGTGACTGGCGAATGGCGCGCTGCCGGCGCGCAGCGGCCGCGGCACGATCCGCAGGCCGTCCGGCAGTTCGGTGACCTCCCCGCCGAGGGCGCCGATCTCGGCTGCCAGGGCCGCCAGCCGGTCGCTCTCGTGCCCGCGCAGGTGGCCGATCCCGGTGAACTCCGACGGCCCGCTGGCCAGCGCGGCGAGCGCGGTGAGCACCGGTGTCAGCTCGGCGACATCCCGCAGGTCAGCGGTGACGCCGCGGATGGTGCCGGTGCCGCGGACCGTCATGGTGTCGGCTGCCGCGGCGCAGTCGGCGCCCATCGCCGTCAGCACGTCCAGGATCTGCCCGGCCGCCTGCAGGCCGCGCGCGGGCCAGTTCGCGACTGTCACACTGCCGCCGGCCACCAGGGGAGCCGCCAGGAACGGCGCCGCGCTGGACAGATCGGGCTCGATGTCGATCACGCGGGCTGTCAGCACTCCGGGGCGTACTCGCCAGATATCCGAAACGGCAGACCGATGCGCGGACCCGTCCCGGAGCCGGGTATCAGCCTCCACCTGCGCGCCTGCGGCGCGCAGCATCCGTACGGTCATCGCGATATGCGGGGCCGAGGGCACCCGCGGCCCCGCGTGCCTGATCTCGACGCCCTTGTCATAACGGGGGGCGGCGAGCAGCAGGCCGGAGACCAGCTGCGAGGAGCCAGACGCGTCGAGCGTCACTGTGCCGCCGCGCACGCCGCCGCGCCCGCGCACCGTGAACGGGACGGCGCCGCGGCCGCCGTCGTCGATGACTGCCCCGAGCTCCCTGAGCCCAGTCAGCAGCGGTCCCACCGGCCGGGCAGATATCCGGGCATCGCCGCTGAACTCGACATCCGCCGAGGTCAGCGCCGCTACTGGCGGCACGAAACGCAGCACGGTGCCCGCGTTGCCGACGTCAACAGCCGCGACACCGGCCTGCCGGCCGGGGGTCACCAGCCAGTCGGCCCGCCCGGCGTCATCGCCGGTGTCGATGGCCGCGCCGAGCGCGCGCAGGGCAGCGGCCATCAGCAGCGTGTCCCTGGCCCGCAGCGGACCAGTGATGCGCGCGGGCCCGGTCGCCAGCGCAGCCAGCACAAGCGCGCGATTAGTCATGGATTTCGAGCCGGGCAGCCGCACCGCGGCGCGCAGTTGGCCCACTGCGGCAGGTGCATGCCAGGCGCTGTCCTGGTCACCCGTGAATTCCGCGGATACGTCCATTCTGGCAGCGTACTGGCTTGTGCGGGCGGCCAGCGGCCGGACGAGCCGCCAGGCGCGCAGCGGCGGCGGGCGCCCGCGAGGACAGGCAAGTGACGGCAAAGGTTTGGCAAGCGCCCATGTTGGCTATGAACTGCCTCAATCCGAGCTTCCCCCTGCCAGTGATGCGGCGTCAAGGTGAGAACATGTGTGGTCGGTACGCGTCTGCCCGCAAGCGCATCGAGCTCCTTGAGGAGTTCAGGGTGCAGCGCGACCGCGTCGCCGAGCCGCTGGCGCCTGACTACAACGTCGCGCCGACCAAGCCGGTCTATTCCGTGCTCACGCGCCAGCAGGACGGCGGAGCGCGCGAGCTGCGGGTGGTGCGCTGGGGGCTGGTGCCGTCCTGGGCGAAGGACGTGTCCATCGGCAGCAGGCTGATCAACGCGCGGGCCGAGACGGTGGGCGAGAAGCCTGCGTTCCGGCGTGCCTTCGCCAGGCGCCGGTGCCTGCTGCCCGCCGACGGCTACTACGAGTGGCAGAAGCCGGGCGGCAGCGCCGCCGCGGACAGTCCACGGGGGAAGGGCACGGGCAAGCAGCCGTACTACATTCACCGCGCCGACGGGCGCTTGCTGGCCTTCGCCGGGCTGTACGAGCTGTGGCGGGACAGGGCACGATCCGACGACGATCCTGACGCCTGGCTCTGGAGCGCGGCGATCATCACCACCAGCGCACCGGACGAGCTCGGCAAGATCCACGACCGGATGCCGATGATCATCGGTCCGGGCAGCTGGACGGACTGGCTCGACCCGGACAACACCGATCCCGGCGATCTGCGGCCTCTGCTGGTCCCGGCAGCCGCCGAGGCGCTGCAATCCTACCCGGTCTCGACCGAGGTCAATTCCGTCCGCAACAACGGCCCCGGCCTGGTCGAGCGCGCTGTGCCAGACGATCACGGGCCGGGCGAACAGCCAGCTGAACGGCCATGCGGCGGACCGATCAGCGGGCCGCCGGGCACCGGCCGGACAAGGAGGTGAGGCGGGTTGGATACCGAAACCGCTCGCAAGCATCTGGAAGAGACTCGCGCTGAGCTCGGCAGGTCCATCGCCGTCCTGAACGGGGCGAACATGCAGCACGACGGGACCGTCGACTACCCGCCGGACCCGGCCGACGCCGGGACGAACCTTTCCGAGACCGAGCGCGCCGAGGCGGTGCTGGCCGTCGCCAGGCTGCAGCTGGACCAGGTACTCGGCGCGCTGCGGCGAATCGATCTCGGCACCTACGGGATGTGCGTGGACTGCGGAGGCCCGGTGGCCGAGGGCAGGCTGGAAGCCAAGCCCGAGGCGGCCCGGTGCGTCTCGTGCCAGTCGCGGCTGGACAGGCAGCGCCGCTAGCGGCTCGATGCCGGCGGTGCCCGGCGACACGCGTTGCCGCCGCGGCGGGCGGCACCGGAATGAAGCAGCGGGGTGTCGTGTTGCAGCAGCCGTGCCACTAGCCAGCTGTTATCCGCGGGATGACGCTTCCGTGGTAGTCATCAGGAAGCGCGCCATGCCTGGCGTTGTATCCTCCGGCGTATCCTCCGGCCGTGCCCGATGGCAGGCCGGACCGCCGCAGTCGGCTACAGCGAAGGGGGTGGGTCCGGTCCCTGAGACACTTGAGCAGCGCAGCGAGCGCTTCGAGCAGGATGTGCTGCCGTACCTGGATCAGCTTTATGCGGCCGCCATGCGGATGACCCGCAACCCGGCCGACGCCGAAGACCTGGTGCAGGAGACCTTCGCCAAGGCGTACGCGTCATTCCATCAGTTCCAGGTGGGCACGAACCTGAAGGCCTGGCTGTTCCGTATCCTCACCAACACGTTCATCAATACTTACCGGAAGCGGCAACGCGAGCCGCAGCGCTCGGGTACCGAGGAGATCGAGGACTGGCAGCTCGCGCGGGCCGCCTCGCACACATCGGGCGGCCTGAAGTCGGCGGAGGCGGAGGCCCTGGAGCGGCTGCCCGACTCCGACGTCAAAGCTGCCCTGCAGTCCCTACCGGAGGAGTTCCGGATAGCGGTATACCTGGCTGATGTCGAGGGCTTCGCTTACAAGGAGATCGCCGACATCATGGGCACGCCCATCGGGACCGTGATGTCGCGGCTGCACCGCGGGCGCCGCCAGCTCCGAGACCTGCTGCAGGACTATGCGGCCGACGAGGGCCTGGTCAGGGCGGCGTCAACTGCCCCCGCCGACGCGTCATCAGCGGACGAGACGCCGGGGAAGGACGCGAAATGAGCTGCGGCAAGCCACACGAAGTGCCGTGTAGCGAGGTACTTGCGCGCGTCTACTCCTACCTGGACGGCGAGATCGAGGACACGGGGATCGCGTCGATCAGCCAGCACCTCGGCGAGTGCGGTCCGTGCCTGCGCGAGTACGGTCTCGAGGAGGCTGTCCGGCGCCTGGTGCACAAGCACTGCGGCCACGAGGCCGTGCCCACGGAACTGCGCACCAAGGTGCTGATCAGGATCGCCGCGATCCGTGCGGAGCTTGAGATCACTCAGATCCGCATCGACTAGCCGGTCTCAGCGAGCTGCCCCGGCAGGCTGGCCGCCCGCACCCTGGCCGCCGGCACCTGGCCTGCCGCGCCTCGGCCGCCAGCACCCGGCCCGCTGCGCCCTGACCGCCTGAACCGCTGCCCGCCGGCGAGTCGGTCACTAGACGCCTGCAGCACATTGCTAATTGTTCACAATGCGGCAGAGGCTTACGCGATTCCTGACCATCGCGTTACTCTAAGTGGCGGCAATCGGGCCGGAATGCGTTCTGCCCGCACGGCTGGACTGGCAACGGCGCGGTGGCGCCAGGTTCAGCGGCGCCGGCGGGCAGCGACAGCCAGGGTGAGGGGGTCATGGGCAGGGTCTCCCGAGCTGCTTGGCTCTACATGACGCTGGTCGTGGCCGCGGCGGCAGCGGTCATCGTATCCGCGCCGCGATACCGGGCGGGTGCGCTGTGGTGGGGCGACCTCGCCGTGCTGTGCGCGCTCTTCCTGATCTGCGATTGCACTTCCACGCCGATTGCCGAGCGTCAGTCAGCGTGGTCGCCGAGTTCCGCGGCGACCCTCGCTGCCGTGGTGCTCCTTGGCCCGGTCGGTGCCGCGCTGGTCGGCGCGGCGTCGGTGCTGAGCTTGCGCCGTCATCTGCTGCTGGCGGAGCGGTTTTTCAACGGAGCGATGAATGCGCTGTCCGGCTTCGCCGCGGGAACGGTTTTCCTGGCGCTGGGCGGCCCGGTGGGAAGATCCGCAGCGGTCGTGCCGGACTACTTCCGAAACATCATCGGGCCATTCGCCGCGGCGGCCGCGGTGCACGTGCTCGCCAACCACATGCTGGTCTGGGGGGTCCTGCGGCTGAACCAGCCCGAGCGCGGTGTCCGGCGCAAGTTCCGGCTGGAATCCAGCCTGGTGCTGCTGCTAGTCTCCGACCTGGGCTACGCGGCGTTCGGGTTAGTCATCGCCGCGCTCTGGGAACAGATCGGGCCTTCCGCAGCCGCGCTGGTGCTGGTGCCGCTGTTTGTGGCCCGGTGGACCATGGGCCAGTTCGCCGAGCAGCAGCGTGCTTACGCCGCCACGATGGCCGCGCTCTGTCAGGCCGTGGAGACCAAGGACTTCTATACCCGCGGCCACAGCGAGCGGGTATCGCGCGGCTCGGGGATGATCGCCCGCCGGATCGGCATGCGGCCCGAGCGCGTCGAGGCCATCATGTTCGCCGGCATGCTGCACGACGTAGGCAAGCTCGGCGTGCCAACCAAGGTGCTGCAGAAGACCGGCCCGCTGACGGAGGAGGAGTACGCGGCCATCCAGCTGCATCCCATGCGCGGCCTGGAGATCGTCAGGGAGATCGGATTCCTCAACGAGGCGCTCGCCGGCATCATGCACCACCATGAGCGCGTCGACGGCCGTGGTTACCCGATGGGCTTCGCCGGCCACGAGATTCCCGAGTTCGCGCGGATCATCGCGGTGGCCGATGCGTTCGACTCCATGACGTCCACCCGGTCCTACCGGCAGCCGCGCCGGATCGACGCGGCGGTCGACGAGCTCCGCAAGGGCGCGGGCACCCAGTTCGACCCGCTGCTCGTGGACGCCTTCATCGTTGCCCTGCACACCGATGGCTGGCAGCTGCCCGAGCCTCCGGTGGCTCCGCCGGACCGCACCGCGGTGACAGCCCAGGATCACGACGATCCGACCACGCCGCTGCAGGTTGTGGAGAACCTGTGAGGGCCGCGACGATGACCGCCCGGCAGCCGATCGAGCGCTGGTCGTCCTGGCAGGCACTCGACTCCGGCCGGCTGCTGGTGCTCGCGGTGGCGATCATGCTGGTCGTGGCCGCCTTCGCGCACACCGCACTGGGCATCGTGCTGCCGGGCGAGGCTGTCGCGTTCGGCGGGTTCATCGCCTTCGGGGAGCTGCTGCGGCTGGCGCTGCCCGGCGGCCGGGAATCCGCACCGATAGCGATGGCCGGCGCCATGGCCTACGCCCTGCTGATGAAGGTCAACGGCGTGAGTGCGCCTAGGCTGCCGGGTCTTCAGGTCGTCCATGGCGTCGCGAACATACCGGCACTGCAGATCGTCGCGGTCGCCGCCATCGGCATGGCGGTCGGGGCACTGCCGCACATCGCGGCCGGCCGCCCCGCCGGGATCACCGGGATGTCCACCCGGCTGGTGGCGGTGGCCTGCGTGGCGTTCATCTTCCGGTGGCTGGTGGCCAATCCCTCGCTCGGGCTCACCGGGCGCTTGCCGGTCGCCATCGGCCTGATGGCCGTGCTGCTCGCGGTCGGCTGGCTGGTGGACACCGTCATCGGCGCGCTCATCAGGGCCGACGACCTCAGCGCGAGGTTCTCGGTAGCGCTGTCGGACGAGATGCACGTGCAGGGTCCGCTCGGCGCGGCCGTCGGCGCCTGGGCGATTATCGCGGTGCTTGGCGCGCAGGTCATGGGGCTGGCAGAGCTTGTCCTGTTCCTCGGGCCGCTGCTTGTCACCCAGGTGGCATTCCGCCGGTACGCCAGCATCCGCGCCACGTACCTGCAGACCGTCCGGTCACTGGCACGGGTCACCGAGGTCGGCGGCTACGTGGAGGGCGGGCACTCGATGCGCGTCAGCAAGCTAGCCGTGGCAGTGGGCCGGGAGCTGGGCATGACCGAGCCCGACTTGCTGGACCTGGAGTACGCCGCGCTGATGCACGACATCGGACAGCTGTCGTTACGCGACCCGATTCCCGGCGGGGCGACCGTGCTGGTGTCAGCCGCCGATCAGGAGCGCATCGCCGAGCTGGGGGCCGACGTGATCCGGCAGGCCGGGGTACTCGACAAGGTGGCGGAGCTGGTCCGCTGCCAGAGCTGGCCCAGCCGCGGGCATGACCCGCAGCCGCCGATCGGCAGCAGGATCATCCGCGCGGCGAACGCCTTCGACGATCTCGTGGGCGGCTCGGCCGACCGGGACCGGGCATCGGCGGCGCTGGAGCGGCTGCGCCTCGACACTGCCGTCCAGTACGACCCCGGCGTCGTCGAGGCGCTCAGCGAGGTCGCGAAACGGCCGCTGGTGAGCCGGCTGTAAGCTTCCGGGCGTGCTCGAATCGGTCCTGGTCGCCAACCGCGGCGAGATCGCCCTTCGCGTGATCAGGACGGTCCGGCGGATGGGCATCCGCGCTATCGCCGTCTTCTCCGAAGCCGATGCTGACCTGCCCTTCACGGCCGAGGCGGATGCGGCGGTGCTGCTCGGGCCGCCGCCTCCGGCCAGCAGCTACCTCAACGCGGCGGCCGTGCTTGAGGCTGCCCGCAAGACCGGCGCGCGAGCCATTCATCCCGGCTACGGCTTTCTCGCCGAGAACGCGGCCTTCGCCGCCGCGGTGCTTGCGGCCGGTCTCACCTGGGTGGGCCCGCAGCCGGCGGCGATCGAGCAGATGAGCGACAAGGTCAGCGCCAGGAACCTGATGGAGCGGGCCGGGGTTCCGGTAGCCGCCGGCAGCAGCGAGCCGGTGACCGATATCGGCGCCGCGATCGCCGACGCCGGGCGCATCGGATATCCGGTGATGATCAAGGCGGTGGCGGGCGGCGGCGGCATCGGGATGAGCGTGGCCGCCGATGAGGACCAGCTGCGGGCTGGCTTCCAGACCGCTCGCTCGCGCGCCGAGCGGTTCTTCGGCCAGCCGCAGATCCTGGTGGAGCGCTATGTGCCGAGCGCACGGCACGTCGAGGTGCAGATCCTCGGCCTGTCCGACGGACGGATCGTCGCGCTCGGCGAGCGGGACTGCTCGGTCCAGCGCCGCCATCAGAAGGTAGCCGAGGAGACTCCGTCGCCGGGGGTCACCCCGCAGCTGCGGGCCGCGCTGCTGGCGGCGGCAGTCAGAGCCGGAGAGGCGATCGGATACCAGGGCGCGGGGACCGTCGAGCTGCTGGTCGACTCCGTCTCCGGCGACTTCATGTTCCTCGAGATGAACACCCGGCTGCAGGTCGAGCATCCGGTCACCGAGCTGGTCACGGGCATCGACCTAGTCGAGCAGCAGCTCCTCATCGCCGATGGCGGGCCGGTGAGTTTCGATCCGCGATCTGTTTCGCCGCAAGGACATGCGGTGGAACTGCGGATCTATGCCGAGGACCCCAGGAGGTTCCTGCCTAGTCCCGGCACCATCACCGGCTGGCAGCAGCCATCAGGCCCGCACATCCGGGTGGACGCGGGTTATGCGGCAGGCAACACCGTGACACCGCATTACGACCCGCTGCTGGCGAAGCTCTGCGTGCACGGCCGCGACCGCGATGAGGCCCTCGAGCGGGCGCGCCAGGCCGTTTCGGCCTTCCAGATCACCGGCGTCAGAACCAATCTGCCGTTTCATGCGGAACTCCTCGCTAGCAGCGAGTTCGCCAGCGGCCATTACGACACGTCGGTAGTTGCCCGGCTGCGCCCCTGACACGGCGCCAGCGAGAATGATGAATGCGCAGGCCTGGCAGCGGTCGCCAGGCGAGGACGCGAGGAGGTGCGCGTGACCGAGATCCGCGCGGAGATGGTGGCCAACGTCTGGAAAGTCGTGGCTTCCGAGGGAGACGCGGTAGCCGACGGTGACACGCTGGTTATCCTCGAGTCGATGAAGATGGAGATCCCGGTGCTGGCCGAGGGCGCGGGCACGCTCACCAAGCTGGCCGTCGACGAGGGCGACGTCATCCAGGAGGGTGACCTGATCGCCGTCATCGAATGACCGCCGGCCAGGGCCTGGCCGTCGGCCTGCGCGCCACTGTGCGGGCCACGGTCACCGAGGCCGACACAGCCATCGCGGCGGGCAGCGGCGACTTTCCGGTGCTTGCCACCCCCCGGCTGCTCGCGCTCGCCGAGGCGGCGAGCGTCGCGGCCATCGCACCGCAGCTGGAGCCCGGCCAGGCCTCTGTCGGCACCGCGGCGCGGCTTGAGCACCGGCGCGCCAGTCTGCTGGGCGCGGAATTGGCGGTCGAGGCCGAGCTGACCGAGATAGCTGGTCCCCGGCTGGTCTTCATGTTCATCGCCCGCAGGCCGGGCTCAGGTCCGCGAGCCAGCGAGGAGGAGGAGGAGGAGGAGGAGGAGGTGGTGATCGGCGCGGGCACCGTGGAGCGGGTTGTCGTCGATCGCGAGCGGTTCCTGCACCGGGCGGCTGCCGGACGGTAGCGGCTTGTTTCCCGCAGATCATGACGACCGGCAGCCGGTGCCGGGCCGGGGTGGCGACGTCCCTCAGCGAGAGCCCGGCAGCTGTCGCGGCCCTCGCCGGGTCGCGCACACTGGATGCGATGATGGCATAGTGCCGACGCTGAACGACCTCGCCAGGCGGGCGCAGATCACTGAGGCGGACCTGGACTGGCTGCATGCGCTGGTGTCCGACTGGCAGCTGCTGGCTGATCTATCCTTCGCTGACCTGGTGCTCTGGGCGCCGCTGCGGACCGGCGGCGGCTGGATCGCGCTCGCGCAGATGCGCCCGACGACCGGCCCGACGGCCTTTCCTGACGACATCGTCGGCACGGTGCGGTCGGCCGGAGAGGGGCCGTTTCTCAGCGTGGCCATGCGCGAGCGCCGGATCTGCCGCGAGGGCGACCCGGAATGGACGAGCGGGGTGCCGGTGCGGCACGAGACCATCCCGGTCGTGCGAGACGAGCGGGTAATCGCGGTGATCGGGCGGTCGACCAATCTGAGCTCCGCGCGCACGCCCAGCCGGCTGGACCTGAACTACCTCCGGGCGGCGGACGACCTTGCCCAGATGGTCGCGGCAGGCATGTTTCCGCGTCCGGGCGAGGAGCCCGCTCTCGTCCGGTCGCCGCGGGTGGGCGACGGGCTGCTGCGGCTGGGCCAGTCGGGGAAAGTCGCCTACGCGAGCCCGAACGCCCTGTCCGCCTACCGCAGGCTCGGCCTGACCGCGGACCTGGTGGGCCGGGAGCTGGGGCCGCTCACCGCGCGGCTGTGCGCGACGGGAGGGCCGCGGGACGACTCCCTGATGCTGACCGCCAGCGGACGGGCCCACATGGAGACCGAAGTAGAGGCCAACGGCGCGGTAGTTCAGTTCCGCACGATCCCGCTGGGAGTGGTGGGGGGTGCCAGGTCCGGTGCGCTGATCCTGCTCAGGGACGTGACTGAGCTGCGGCACCGGGAGCGCGAGCTGCTCACCAAGGACGCTACGATCAGGGAGATCCATCACCGGGTCAAGAACAACCTGCAGACCGTCGCGGCGCTGCTGCGGCTGCAGGCGCGGCGGCTGCAGCCTCCGGAGGCCCGCGCGGCGCTGCAGGAAGCGGTCCGCCGAGTCGGCTCCATCGCCATAGTGCACGAGACGCTGTCGCATGCAGCGGAGGAGATCGTCGATTTTGACGACGTAGCTAGCCGGGTAGCCATGATGGCGGGCGAGGTGTCCGCGGCTGAGGCCAATATGACGCCGACCCTGCGGGGCAAATTCGGCATGCTCTCCGCGGCGGTTGCCACGCCCCTGGCGCTGGTCCTGACCGAGCTGCTGCAAAATGCACTGCAGCACGGCCTCAGCCGGCCGGCGGGCCCCGCTCCTGGCGACATGCTGGAGGTGACCGCGGTGCGGGGGCCGGAGCGGCTCACGGTGACCGTCAGTGATAACGGAGTGGGGCTTCCGGCAGATTTTGACCTCGACTCGGCCGCGAGCCTGGGCCTGCAGATCGTCCGCACGCTGGTCGTGGCCGAACTCGGCGGCACGCTGGAGATCAAGCCACGCGATGGCGGCGGGACCAGGGTCCTGGTTGACCTGCCGGTTGCTGAGCCTGCTGGCACCGGATAGCTGCAGCCGCGCCGGGCAGCAGCCGCACGACGCACCGCAGGAGCCGCATGCCGCCGGGAACCCCGGCAAGTCTGCCCCGCCGAACCCGTGCCGACCCGGCGTGTCACGCGGTAGCCTGGGCCCTGATCCTGCTCGTGCGGCGCTTGTGTGCCCGACGCTCGTCCTCGCTCAAGCCGCCCCAGACACCGGCGTCCTGCCCGCTTTCCAGTGCCCACTGCAGGCAGGATTCCGTCACCGCGCAACGCTGGCACACCCGCTTGGCCTCGTCGATCTGGACCAGCGCGGGACCGGTGTTCCCGATCGGGAAGAACAGTTCCGGGTCTTCGTCACGGCAGGCGGCGTAGTGACGCCAGTCCATGAGGTCAACTCCTCTTTGCAGACGGCCCCGGCGCTGGAGCCCGTCGCCTCGGTCGAGCTTGTGAATGCTTTCACTAGCTGCGCAGTATATGTCGGTTCCGTTACCGGCTTCCCGATCTCTGGGGTTTCATCATGTCACGAAACTTATACCCCGGTTGGCTCCAGCGACGACGACATTTTTCTGCCTCTTCGCGGGCAGTCTTCGCAGGTAACCCCCACCGGAACCCTTACGCGTACGGTTGTTCGCCTCTCGGCAGGAGCGTTACAACCTTCTCAAGCTCGGCGATCAATCGCAAGGGGCTTTGGCAAAGGTTCGGACCGATTTCGGTGTCAGATCAGTCACGATGTGCCCCACGGAGCCCAGCCGAGGGCTGGCGCCCCATAGCGCCCATGGTTCTCAGCTGAATCGGCCTGACGCTGGTCCGGCCCCATCGTGACGGAATCGGCCGCGCCGCCGCGGGGCCGGTCAGACGACTACTCGCAGGGCCCGCGGGACCGACTGGAAGCTCACCCGCTCCTGTTCGCCGACGTACTCGCCGTCAACCTGGAAGGCCACCGGCCGCTCGGCCGTCAGGGTGAGATCCGCCTGGTCGTGCAGCGTGAAGACGCTGCTGCCGCGGGGCGGGCGGCCAGAGGATGCCAGCATCTGGCGCAACGCCCGAAGCGTGCTCACAGTCCGGAGCGTGCGCAGGGCGAACAGGTCGAGCCCGGAGTCGAAGCCCGCACAGGGATTGGCCTGGACGGCGCGCTTGCCGAGATAAGTCCACGGCGCCGTGTTCGAGACGATGCCGAGGAACAGCGGACCGTCCGCGGGCCGGCCGTCGAGTTCAAGCCGCAGCGCAGGCCGGTGACGGTCGGTGACCCGGTAGTACTGGCGCAGCGCCGTGCGCAGGTACAGTGCCGGCGTGACGGCCTTGCCGTGCGCTCGCCGTCCTTCGACCGCCCGCACGACCTCAGCGTCCAGGCCCAGGCCGGCATTGAAGGCGAAGTACCGCCGGCCGGCCATGCCCAGGCCGATTGCGCGGTCCCGGTCCTGGCTGAGCGCCTGAAGGATCTTCCCGGCCGCATCCACCGGATCGGGCGGCAGGCCCAGTGCCCGGCTGAAGACGTTGGCGCTGCCGCCCGGCAGCGCGGCGAGGGCCGGCAGCCTGGCTGCGGGCGCCGGGCCGTCCTCGCCGCCGTCCGCGCCCATGATCCCGTTGATCGCCTCGTTGACCGTGCCGTCGCCGCCGAGCGTGATCACCAGGCCGTAGCCGCGCGACAGGGCGGTGCCTGCCAGGCCGGTGGCGTGTCCCCGGTAGCGTGTCTCCATGACCTCAAGCTCGACGGCGGAAGCCAGGGCCGACGCGATCACGTCCCGGCGAAGCTGGGTCGTGGAGGTGGCATGTGGGTTCACGATCAAGAGCGCGCGCACGCGCTCAGGCTAGCCAGGCGCCGGGCCAGGTCGCGCCGCCGCATCCGGTTAGGGCCGGGCAGGCGGCGCCGGAGCGTCCGCTGATGCTCGGCGCCGCTGCCGCGGTTCAGGCGGCGGAGGCAGCCGGGGTACTGGTGGCTACCGTGCTCGCGGGCATTGACGCCGGCAGCGGGCGCTCCTACCAGGTCTCCAGCGGTGTGGCGCTGACGATCATCGGCGCGGGCACGGCTGCCGCGCTCGGGCTCGTCGCGGCCGGCGTTGCCCGGGCCCGGCGCTGGAGCCGCACCCCGGCCCTGCTCACCCAGCTGTTCACCGGCATCGTCGGCATCTACCTGGTGCAGGGGCACCGGTATTCCTGGGGCATTCCCGGGCTGGTGCTGGCCGCCGCCGGATTCTTCCTGCTGCTGGCGCCGCCCAGCACCCGTGCCCTGACGGCCAGACGGCCGGAGCCGCCCGGAGGATCAGGAGCCTGACGCGCCGCGGGGCCGCCGGCAGGCTACTCGTCAGTCGTCAGGCCCTCGCGCAGCTGCGTGAGCGTCCGGGCCAGCAGCCGGGAGACGTGCATCTGCGAGATGCCGAGCTCGGTGGCTATCTGCGACTGCGTCATGTTGCCGAAGAAGCGCAGCAGCAGGATCCTCTTCTCCCTCGGCGGCAGCCGCTCGAGCAGCGGCTTGAGCGACTCCCGGTACTCGACGCCCTCCAGCGCATCGTCGACCATGCCCAGGGACTCGGCCACGGCCGGCGCGTCCTCATCGCCGGAGTCCGGGGCGTCCAGCGACACCGTCGAGTAGGCGTTAGCCGATTCCAGGCCCTCGAGTACCTCTTCCTCGCTCATCTGCAGGTGGTCGGCGAGCTCGGCGATGGTCGGCGCCCGGCCGAGGCGCTGAGCGAGGTCGCTGATGGCCTTCGTCAGCGCGAGCTTCAGTTCTTGCAGCCGCCGCGGAACGCGCACCGCCCAGCCCTTGTCCCGGAAGTGGCGCTTGATCTCGCCGACAATAGTCGGCGTGGCATAGGTGGAGAACTCGACACCGCGGCTCAGATCGAACCTGTCAATGGACTTGATCAGGCCTATCGTGGCCACCTGAGTGAGGTCATCAAGCCACTCACCCCTGTTCCGAAACCGGCGTGCGAGGTACTCGACCAGGGGCAGGTGCAGCTCGACCAGCTCAGCGCGGATGCGCAGCCGCTCCTGGTCACCCTCAGGCAGCTCGCCCAGCCGCTCGAACAGCTCCCTGGCGTGGCCCCGCTCGCGCGGCGCATGCGCAATCCTGGCCGGTATCAGCACGTCGGGGGAGTCGGCATCCTCGTCGCCATCGTCGGCGTGCAGGCCCGCCGCCTCGATCTCGGCAGCATCCCGGAAGTCGAGCAGCGCAGCCGCGGCGCCGTCGCTGTCGCCTGCTCCGGGCCGCCCGGCGGGCGGCCCGGCCGGCATGGTCTCGAAATCCTCGGTCAACGCGATCTCAGCTTCCCCCGTCACACAGACCCCGATGACAGGCGGTTCTTGCGCATGACGATGGTCAGCCGGTCACCGTGGCCCACATGGGCCTCGACGCTCCCCGCCAGCGCCGAAAGCACCGTCCACGCGAAGGTGTCGCTGGCCGGCGCGCGTGGCGCCAGGCAGGGCACGGACACCGAGATCGTCATCATCTCCGGCTCCAGGGCGAAGCCGCACTCCAGGCTGCTGCCGGGGATGGCCTGGCCGAGCAGCATGGCGCAGGCCTCGTCCACCGCGATGCGCAAGTCCTCGATCTCGTCGAGCGTGAAATCCAGCCGGGCTGCCAGGCCGGCCGTGGCGGTACGGAGCACCGACAGATACGCGCTCTCGGCCGGCATCCGGACAGTCACCTGATCCGCCGCGTCGGCGCGGCGGGCGGTATGCGCGGCGGCGGGAGCCAGCGCCCCCCCGCCGCCATCGGCGGCGAGCGCGGGGGCCCCGTCACGAGTTGCGCTGGCGGCCTGCGCGGTCGCCGGTACGGTCGTGTCCTCGGTCACGTCTATCCTCCAGCAGCGGCCGGACGGTGGCTTCGCTTTGCGGCGGTTCCGGCTCCTGCCTGCAACTTACCGTGCGCGGTGCGTTGTGCTGACGCGCCGCGCGGCCAGCAGGCGAGAGGGATGACAGACAGCCGACGGCGGGCCGCGCGGGAAGAGGTCGCGCGGCCCGCCGGCCGGGCGAATGCCCGGCGCCCGAGAATCTCAGCCCTGCTTGGTCTCCCAGAAGACCTTCGCGATCTCGTCGATCTTCGCGAGCAGCTCATCGGCCTTGGCCACATCCGTGCTGCCCTTGGTGCCGGCTGCGCCCGCGGCCTTGGTCGCCTCATTGAACAGCTGGTTCAGCTGGGGATACTTCTCGAAGTGCGGCGGCTTGAAGTAGTCGGTCCACAGCACCCACAGGTGGTGCTTGACGAGGTCGGACCGCTCCTCCTTGATGACCAGGGCGCGAGCCCGGAACTCCGGGTCGGAGTTCTGCTGGTACTTCTCGCAGATGCCGCGGACCGACTCGGCCTCGATCCTTGCCTGTGCCGGGTCGTAGACGCCGCAAGG
>DATJZH010000078.1:0-10377 GCA_035499215.1 Streptosporangiaceae bacterium
CACCGCCAGCGACGACGTGGCTGCACTGGCCAGCGACCTGATCAGGATCGACACTACCAATCCGGGCGACCACTCGGGCCCGGGCGAGCGGGCGGCGGCCGAGCACGTCGCCGCCTTGCTCGCGGAGGTGGGCATCGAGCCCGTGCTGCTGGAGTCTCATCCTAAACGGACAAGCGTGCTGGCCCGGATCGCTGGCCAGGACCCGTCCCGGCCGGCCCTGCTCATCCACGGCCACCTCGATGTCGTCCCCGCTGACGCGGCGGACTGGCGAGTGCACCCGTTCTCCGGTGAGATCGGCGGCGGCTGCGTCTGGGGCCGCGGCGCCGTCGACATGAAGGACATGGACGCGATGGTGCTCGCGGTGGTACGCCGGCGGCTGCGCGAGGGGCGTCGGCCGCCCAGGGACGTGGTGCTGGCCTTCCTGGCCGACGAGGAGGCCGGAGGCACCTACGGTGCTCACTGGGTGGTAGAGAACCATCCCGAATTGTTCGAAGGCGTCACCGAGGCGATCGGCGAGGTTGGCGGCTTTACCGTGACGATCGGTGGCCGGCGCCTGTACCTGATCCAGACAGCCGAGAAGGGCATGGCGTGGCTGCGGCTCACCGCGCGCGGCACCGCCGGCCACGGCTCCATGCTGCAGGCCGACAACGCCGTGACCGAAGTGGCCGAGGCCGTGGCGCGGCTCGGGCGCCACGAGTGGCCCATCCGCCTGACCTCGGCAGTGCGGGATTTCCTGCAGGAGGCCTGCGACGCGCTAGGGATCGAATTTTCGCCCAAAAATACTCGCGAGATAATGGAAAAGCTGGGGCCGATCTCGCGCATGGTCGGTGCAACGCTCACGCATACAGCCAATCCCACCATGCTGACCGCTGGCTACAAGGTGAATGTGGTCCCGCAGACAGCATCGGCACAGGTAGATGGACGTTTTCTGCCCGGCTACGAGGAGGATTTTCTCAGCGAGATCGACAGCCTGCTTGGCGCTGGCGTCCAGCGCGAGTTCGTGCATCGCGACATCGCGGTGGAGACTGCCTTCGACGGCGATCTGGTGGCGGCGATGACCGCTTCGGTGCTGCGCCACGACCCGGCGGCCCGGCTGGTCCCCTACTGCCTGTCCGGGGGCACCGACGCCAAGTCGTTCAGCAGGCTCGGCATCCGGTGTTTCGGCTTCGCGCCGCTGCGGCTGCCAGCTGATCTTGATTTTTCCGGCATGTTCCACGGCGTGGACGAGCGCGTGCCGGTCGACGCCTTGCGGTTCGGGACGGCCGTGCTGGATCATTTTCTGGATCATTGCTAGCCCTTTGCTCCAGGTCAGAACCTATAGTCACCGCCCGGATGGCTCGGGAAGTCTGGGGACGCGTGGTGCCGTTTCGCGCCTTGCCTGTATGCACACATTAAGTAGTGCTATGTTGACGGATCGTGTGGGGGCCGACCTCCCCGGAGCGCACCCTTCCGCATGGCGCCCCGGTCAGCGGCCCCCCCGCTAGCCGGTTTCGACAAGGGGGGTCGCGGTGTCGCCGGAAGAGGATCGGTGCCCGGAATTGCCGCCCGGCGGCAGTTCCGCGGCCCGGCGGCCCGCTGCCGTGGCCGACGGGCGAGCCTGGCGTCTGGGCTGCCTGATCCTCCCGGCCGGCCTGGTCCCGCTCCGCCGGTCACGGCCATCCGGCCGGGACCGGCGCGCCCCGCGCCCGCGGCGGTAACCAGCGCAGCGGCTGGCCTTTCCGGCAAATTCCGCCTCGCTTGACCAGATAGCCCGGCCCACCGCGCCGGGTCAGCAGTTCCCAGCCCAGAATGCCCCGCTCGATCAAGGGTCGGCCACGACCGCAACTGGACACGCAGCGCATTTTTTAAATAGCAGTGTGTAATCGAAGCAGCAGGACGTCACCACTAATGACGAGGAGCGACTGATGAACACGTGGGCAGTCTTGGCAGCGAAGGAAGCAGCCGTCGCAACGGGCCTGGGGACCGGCGCCGTCCCGGCGCTCGGGGCAGGGTCGCTGGACGGTTTCGCGGTCGGCGCGCTGATGACCGGCGCATGCTTCCTGGTGCTCTCCGGGCCGCGGCGGTCCCGGCGGTCCCGGCGCCGGCTCCTGACCGCCGGGTCGGCCAGTCAGGCGATGCCCGCTGCGCCGGGAGGCCCGGTCCCGGCCGCGCGGCCCAGCGCCCGCGGGCTAGACGCGGCCCGGGAGCATCCGCCGGCAGGGACAGCGCAAAGGCCTCCGCTCGCCGTGACAGCCCGCGAGCGTCCGCTGATCCAGGCGCTGGGGGACCCGGACCGCGAGGTGGTTGTCCCGGGCCTGCCCGGCAAACCCCGGCCGGCGGCCGGTGCGGCCGATGGCCGGGGGCAGGGTGGCCGCCTGGCGGCCGGTATGGCCGGCGGCGCGCGGCCCACCGGACCCTCGCTGGCAGCCGGTGCGCGCGAGGATGGTCAGCCGGGTCACGGCCAGCCGG
This sequence comes from Streptosporangiaceae bacterium, assembly GCA_035499215.1. Classification (GTDB taxonomy): domain Bacteria; phylum Actinomycetota; class Actinomycetes; order Streptosporangiales; family Streptosporangiaceae; genus DATJZH01. Next base: position 2,449 of record DATJZH010000078.1, read on the forward strand.
CGGCCGGTGCCCGCGGCAACGGCCGGTCCGGCGGGACCTACCGGAGTCGGCACCGGCGCCCCGATGACCGGCCGACCGGGAAAACGCCGGAGCCCCGTCGGAGCGTACCGCGGCATGCCGCCCCCTCCGGCCCGCTCGGTGCCATGATGACCGTCTTCCCGCTTCAGCCGCTGGACAGCGCGGCCTGCAACTGACAGGCGCACAGCTAAACCGGCAGCTCCTGAACCGCCAGCCCCGTCAGCGCGGACTGCGCGGACTGCCCGGCAACTGCGTCCGGACTGGCCGGATGATCGTGCGCCGCAGCGTGGCCTTCCTGCTGCCGTCGGCGTGCAGCCGGAGCCCGGACAGTTCCCACTGCCCGTACTCGGCGTGATCGGTCAGGATGCGCCGTGCGACATCCCGTGACATTCCGCGCGGCAGGTTGAGCACGAGGTAGGAGTACTCCGCCATCACCCTTATTGTGCTCGATGAAAGAAGTGGTTCAATCAGCGTTGAGGAAACAGGTCGCCGGGGCACGGGAACACAAAGCCGCGGCCGGCCGGTTCAGGTTCACGACAGGGACAGCGGACGGGGTGACAGGCGAAGATTGCTTGGCTACGCTCCGTCGCTGGCCCTGGATTGTCAGGAACGCAGAGTGGCCGGACAGCCGGTGCCTGCGGGATGCCTGCGGTAGCCTCCTGGCGTCCGCGGGATGTAAAGGTGAAGAGCGTGGCAGCAAGGACGGGTACGGCCGCCAGGAGCAGCAAGGCCGACGGCGGCACCCCGGGTAATGGCACCAGGCGGCTCGTCATCGTCGAGTCGCCTGCCAAGGCGCGCACGATCGCGGGTTACCTCGGCAAGGGCTACGTCGTCGAGTCCAGCATTGGCCACATTCGCGATATGCCCGACAGGGCGGCCGAGATACCGGCGAAGTATCGCAAAGAGCCGTGGGCCCGCCTCGGCGTGAACATCGATGCCGACTTCGAGCCGCTCTACGTTGTCAACTCCGGCAAGAAGCAGCAGGTCTCCAAGCTCAAGCTGCTCCTCAAGGACGCCGACGAACTCCTGCTGGCCACTGATGAGGACCGCGAGGGCGAGGCCATCGCGTGGCATCTTCTGGAGGAGCTGAAGCCGCGGGTGCCGGCCAGGCGGATGGTCTTCCACGAGATCACTCCCGAGGCGATCGCGCAGGCCGTCGCCAGTCCACGGGAGATGGATGACGGCCTGGTGGAGGCCTACCAGACGCGCCGCGTACTGGACCGTCTTTACGGGTACGAAGTCTCACCGGTGCTGTGGAAGAAGGTCATGCCGCAGCTGTCAGCTGGCCGCGTTCAGTCGGTGGCGATCCGGCTGGTGGTGGACAGAGAGCGGGAGCGGATAGCGTTCCGCGGCGCCAGGTACTGGGATCTTGAGGCTGAGTTCGCCCGGGCATCGGCCGATGGCGCCTCCGCGGCGGCATCGTTCCCGGCCACGCTGGTGTCCGTGGACGGCCGCCGGGTCGCCCAGGGCCGGGACTTCACCCCGACCGGGGAACTGCGCGGCGCTGACAATCCGAGCCAGCCGATCCTGCACCTGGACGGCGGGGCAGCCGCGGCGCTGGCTGACCGGCTGTCCGGTGCGGATTTCAGCGTCCGGTCGGTTGAGCGCAAGCCGTACCGGCGCTCGCCGTACGCCCCGTTTCGCACTACGACCCTGCAGCAGGAAGCCTCCCGCAAGCTCGGCTTCTCCGCCAAGTACGCGATGAGCGTCGCGCAGCGGCTGTACGAGAACGGCCACATCACTTATATGCGGACCGATTCGATCACGCTCTCGCAGACGGCGATCACCGCCGCACGTGCCCAGGCCCGTGAGCTGTACGGCACCGAGTACGTCCCCGAGTCCCCGCGCGTCTACACCAGCAAGGTGAAGAGCGCCCAGGAGGCCCACGAGGCGATCCGGCCCGCCGGGGACCGCTTCAAGACCCCTGCCCAGGCCGGGCTGTCCGGCGACGAGCTGCGCCTGTACGAGCTGGTGTGGAAGCGCACTGTCGCCTCGCAGATGAAGGACGCCACCGGGGAATCGGTGTCGGTCCGGGTCACGGGGCGGTCGACCAGCGGCGAGGACGCGGAGTTCGGCGCATCCGGCAAGATCATCGGCTTCTACGGGTTCCTGAAAGCCTACGTGGAGGGCTCGGACGACCCGGACGCCGAGCTTGATGACAACCAGCGCCGCCTGCCGCCGCTGGCTGAGGCCGATCCGCTGACGGCGATCCGGCTGGCCGCCGCCGAGCACGCCACCCGGCCGCCGGCCCGGTATACCGAGGCATCCCTGATCAAGGAACTCGAGGATCGGGAGATCGGCCGGCCCTCTACCTACGCCTCGATCATCGGGACGATCCTGGATCGCGGCTACGTGTTCAAGAAGGGGACCGCGCTCGTCCCCTCGTTCGTCGCCTTCGCCGTGGTCACCCTGCTGGAGCGACACTTCTCGCATCTGGTGGACTACGACTTCACCGCCCGGATGGAAGACGGCCTGGATGAGATCGCCCGCGGCGAGGCGGCACGCGTGCCGTGGCTGCGTCGCTTCTACTTCGGCACCGACGGCGAGGAGGGCCTCAAGGAACTCGTCAGCGATCTCGCCGATATCGACGCCCGCGAGGTGAGCTCCTTCCCGCTGGCGGGGACTGACATCGTGGTGCGGGTTGGCCGGTACGGCCCTTACCTGGAACGTGACGGCCAGCGGGTGAACGTGCCGGAGGGCACCGCGCCCGACGAGCTGACCCCCGACTATGCCGCCGAGCTGCTGGAGCGGCCGAGTGGTGACAAGATCCTCGGCACCGATCCGGCGACAGGCAAGACGATCGTCGCCAAGGCGGGCCGGTTCGGGCCGTATGTGACCGAGCAGCTGGAGGACGGCGCGCCCGCTTCGGCCAAGCCGCGCTCAGCGTCCCTGCTGGCGTCGATGGATCTGGACAGCGTGACGCTGGAGGACGCGCTGCGCCTGCTCAGCCTGCCCCGGACGCTCGGCGAGCTGGATGGTGAGCTGGTCACCGTGCAGAACGGCCGGTACGGCCCCTACGTGAAGAAGGGCAACGACAGCCGATCGCTGGAATCCGAGGACCAGATGTTCACGGTGACGCTGGACGCGGCGAAGGAGCTGTTCGCCCAGCCGAAGAAGCGCGGCCGGGCGGCGCGGGCCGCACCGCAGCCGCCGCTGCGCGAACTCGGCGCGGATACCGCCAGCGGCAAGCCGATCGTGCTTCGCGAGGGCCGCTGGGGCCCGTACGTGACCGACGGCGAGACCAACGCCTCGCTGCGCAAGGGCGACACCATCGAGTCCATCACGACGCAGCGGGCGATCGAGCTGCTGGCGGAGCGCCGGTCGGCCGCGCCCGCTGCGAAGCGCAGGGCCCGGGGGGCGGCCAGATCCGGGACAGGAACATCGGCCGTCGGCGGACCGGGCGGCTCCCGCGGCTCCCGCGGCTCGCGCGCCAGGAAGTCGTGACGCCGGCAGCGCCGTCGGCGGGCCCTGGCGGCTGCGCAGGTCATCTCGGGGTCTGACAAGCTCCGGTGATCGACCCGCCCCGCGCCTCACCGCTGCGGTGACCGTTCTGCCGATACCCTGCTGCCGTGAACTTTAGGTCCCCTTTGCGTGGCGGCCGCTCCGGCGTGCTATCGATCCGGCCGTTCCGGCGGCTGTGGATCGCGCTGTCGCTGTCCAGCCTGGGGGACTGGCTCAGCCTGGTGGCGCTCTCCATCCTCGCCAACGACCTCGGCGGCCGCAGCGGCTTGTACGCGGTCAGCGGCGTCTGGCTGAGCTCGCTGCTGCCGGCGCTGATCATCGGCCCGCTCGCCGGGGCGGTAGCCGACAGGTTCGACCGGCGACTGACCATGATCGTCTTCGACGTGGTACGGGCGGTGCTCTACCTGTCCATCCCGCTCAACTTGGCACTGGGCGTCGTCGACAAGCTGACCTGGCTTTATGTCGCCCAGTTCCTGGCATCGTGCGCATCCACGTTCTGGACCCCGGCCAAAGACGCCAGCGTGCCGAACCTGGTCCCGGCCGACAAGCTGGAGCAGGCCAACCAGCTCAGCCTGCTGACCACGTACGGCACGGCGCCCATCGCGGGCCTGGTTTTCGCCGTGCTGGCCCTGGTCAGCAGGTGGCTGGCCGGGATCTCGCACTACGTATCGACCGATCAGGTCAATCTCGCGCTGTATTTCAACGCGGCCACCTTCGTCGTCTCGGCGGTGACTGTATTCACGCTGCGTCAGATACCGCGGCGGCGGCAGGGCAGCGCGGCGACCACCACGCCGTCGGTGGCAAAATCCATCTGGGCAGGCTGGCAGTTCCTCGGCCAGACCAAGGTCGTCCGCGGAATCGTGTTCGGCATGGTCGGCGCGTTCGCCGCGGGCGGAGTCGTCGTCGGCCTGGGTCCCTCCTACGTCAAGAACATCCTGATGGGCGGCAGCGCCGGCTGGGGCCTGGTCTGGGCGGCGATATTCATCGGGCTCGCCGGCGGCATGTTCTTCGGCCTTCGCATCCTGCGCGGCTTCAGCAGATGCCGCCTGTTCGGACTGTCGATCGCGTTCGCGGCGCTGCCGCTGGCGCTGATCGCCGTGATCCCTAACCTCGCCACGACCACGATCCTGGTGGTGGTGCTCGGCGCGTGCGCCGGGGTCGCATACGTGACCGGTTACACGGTTGTCGGGCTCGAGGTCGATGACGACACGCGCGGCCGGACGTTCGCCTTCTTGCAGTCCGCGATCCGGGTGATCCTGTTCGCCACGATCGCCATCGCGCCGTCGCTCGCGGCCGCGTTCAACGCGGCCGTGCACGCTGCGGTCGGCGGCCAGGCGCTGCGGATCGCCGACATCAGGTACAACAGCGTCGGGTACAACCTGGTCCTCTTGCTCGCCGCCATCGTCGCGCTGCTGCTCGGGCGGGTATCGTACCGGCAGATGGACGACCGACAGGGCATGCCGCTGCTGACTGACCTGACCGCGGTGTTCCACGGCGAAAATCCGCCCCCAGTGCCAGGCGAGACGCCGGGGGAGCGGCCCGCGGCCCGCCGCGGGCTGCTGTTTGCGCTCGAGGGCGGCGAGGGCGCCGGCAAGTCGACCCAGGCCAGGCTGCTGGCGATCTGGCTGCGCGAACAGGGATTCGACGTGCTGGCCACGCACGAGCCGGGCGCGACGAAAGTCGGCATGCGGCTGCGAGCGCTTCTCCTCGATACAGCCCATACCGGGCTGAGCCCGCGGGCCGAGGCCATGATGTACGCCGCCGACCGCGCCGAGCACGTGTCCATGGTTATCGGCCCCGCGCTTGGGCGCGGGGCGATCGTCGTCACCGACAGGTACGTCGATTCTTCGCTGGCCTACCAGGGTGCCGGGCGGATGCTGCCGGTCAGTGAGATCGCCAGCATGAACCAGTGGGCGACCGGCGGGCTCATGCCCGATCTCACCATCCTGCTCGACCTGCCCCCCGACATCGGGCTCAGCCGCCGGGCCAGGTCGGCCGACCGGCTCGAAGCGGAGCCGGCTGAGTTCCATGAGCGCGTCCGCGCCGGGTTCCTCCGCCTGGCGCAGGCACAGCCGGGCCGGTACCTGGTACTTGATGCGCGGCGCGACCCCGCAGACCTCAGCCGCGAGATTCAGGGCCGGATCAGGGACCTGCTGCCCGACCCCGTGCCGGTCACGGCCGAAGAGACCACGGGCAGCTTCCCCGCGGTACGCGAATGACCGAAGGCGCCGTTTTCGACGAGCTGACCGGCCAGGACGCTGCCAGGGCCGAACTGCGCCGGGCCGTGGCGGCGGCCGCGGCGCCGCCAGGCGGACGCGCCAGCGCGGCGGGCATGACGCACGCCTGGCTGTTCACCGGACCGCCGGGCTCGGGCCGCTCGGTGGCTGCGCGCGCCTTCGCCGCTGCCCTGCTGTGCGCTGACCAGGGCTGCGGCCACTGCCCATGCTGCCGCCAGGTAGCCGTCGGCAGTCACGCCGACCTCCTGCTCATCCGCCCCGACGGATTGTCGTACGGGGTGCGGCAGACCAGGGACCTGGTGCTGCGCGCGGCCACCGCCCCTTTGTGCGGCCGATGGCGGGTCGTGCTGTTCGAAGACGCCGACCGCGCCACTGAGCAGGCGGCGAACGCGTTGCTCAAGGCCGTCGAGGAACCGGCACCGCGGACGGTCTGGCTGCTGTGCGCCCCGTCGCCCGACGACATGCCCGCCACCATCCGGTCGCGCTGCCGCGTCGTCACGCTGCGCGTCCCCTCAGCCGCGGCGGTGGCCGGCGTGCTTGCCCGCGACGGTGTCAGGCCGGACGACGCGCTGGCGGCCGCACGGGCTGCGCAGGGGCACATCGGCCGGGCCCGCCGGCTGGCCACCGATCCGGGCGCGGCACGGCGCAGGGCGCAGGTCCTCCGCCTTCCGCTGCAGCTTCGGGGCGGCGGTCCCGGCGACGGCCTTGGCAGGGCGCTCGCCGCAGCGGCGGCCCTGGTCAAGTCCGCGGAAGAGGAAGCAGCCGCGGCGGCAGAAGAGCTCGACGTGCCGGAACGTGATGCGCTGCGCCGCGCCCTCGGCGAGGGCTCGACCGGCAGGGGGGTCGCGACCGCAGTCCGGGGCGGAGCAGGCGCACTGCGGGAACTCGAGGACCGGCAGAAATCCCGTAATACCCGGCTGAAGCGGGACGCGCTGGACCGTGCCCTGCTTGACCTGGCCGGGTTCTATCGCGATGTGCTCGCCGTCCAGCTCGGCGCTGACGTGGAGCTGGCCAGCACCGAGCAGCCCGATGAGCTCAGACTGTTCGCGGCTTCCTCGCGGCCCGAGTCGACGGTCCGGCGGATGGAATCGATCATGCTGTGCCGGGAGCGGCTGGCCGTCAGCGTCGCCCCGCTGCTGGCAGTCGAGGAGATGGCCATCGCCCTCGCCGCCGACTGACCGGCGCCCGCCGACCTGGCTCTGCGCGGGCCGCGTCCGTGCTCGGGCAGCATTTCAGTTCTCCTCGCGAAGGACTCTCCGCGATCACGAAAGCGCGCCTCTGCGGGCTCGCCCGCCGGGCAGGACGGAATATGGCGGACCCCCCGTTTCGCTGCAAAACGGGCAGCCCGAGGGGTGGTTGACCGGCTCCGACCGTAACCTGGGGTGGTGGGCATGATGATGGCGGTCAGCTTCGAGCGGAACGGGCGCCTGTATTACCTGGACCCCGGTCCGTACCAGCCGTCGGTCGGCACGAAGGTGCTGGTGCCCACTGACGCGGGCCCGGAGGTCGCCGAGTGCATCTGGGCGCCGCAGTGGGTCGACGACGAGATCGGCGGGCTGCCGGTCTGCGTCGGGCTTGCCACCGACGAAAACCTCAGCCGGGACGCGGCCAACCGGGCCAGGCGCGCGGAGGCGCGGGTTGCTGCGCGGCGGCTGGTCCGCGACCTCGGGCTGCCGATGAAGATCATCGCGGTGGACTACCTGGACGCGCCGAACGTCGTCACGGTGTACTTCAGCGCGCCGCACCGGGTGGATTTCCGGGCGCTCGTCCGGGATCTGGCCGGACGGCTGCGCGCTCGGGTTGAGCTCCGCCAGATCGGGCCGCGGGACGAGGCGCGGCTGCAGGGCGGCATCGGCCCGTGCGGGCGTGACCTGTGCTGCGCGACCTTCCTCAAGGACTTCGAGCCGGTATCGGTGCGGATGGCCAAGGACCAGGACCTGCCGGTCAATCCGCTGCGGATCGCCGGTGCGTGCGGGCGGCTGATGTGCTGCCTGAAATACGAGCACCCGCTGTATCAGAAGTTCCGCGAGGAGGCGCCGAAGCTGGGCTCAGCCGTCGAGACGCCGGACGGCCCCGGCACGGTGATCGGGCATAATGTCCCGGCCGATCAGGTGCTGGTGAAGCTGGCTGAGGACGGCCGCCGTTGCGCCTGCCCGAAGGCCAGCGTCTGCGGGTCCCGGCAGGCCTACGAGGCTCAGTACGGCGGCGGGCA
>DATJZH010000079.1:0-7337 GCA_035499215.1 Streptosporangiaceae bacterium
GCGCTGGCCGCAGGCCCGCGCGTGGCTGGACGCCCGCGGCTACGACGACACCCTGTCCTACGTCCGGGCTATGGCCATCCGGGTGCTGGAGGAGACCGGCCTGCTGCCGCACCTGAACCCCGGCGTGCTGAGCTGGCAGGACTTCCAGCGGCTCAAGGCCGTCGCGCCGTCGATGGGCATGATGCTGGAGACCACGGCGGCGAGGCTGTTCACCGACAAGGGCGGCCCGCATTTCGGCAGCCCGGACAAGGACCCGGCGGTCCGGCTGCGGGTGCTGGAGGATGCCGGCCGCAGCGCCGTGCCGTTCACCACCGGCATCCTGATCGGGATCGGCGAGACGCTGGCCGAGCGGGCCGACTCGATCTTCGCCATCCGCCAGGTCGCCCGCGAGTACGGCGGCATCCAGGAAGTCATCGTGCAGAACTTCCGCGCCAAGCCGGACACCAGGATGCGCGGCGTCCCCGACGCGGACCTGCATGATCTGGCCGCCACCATCGCCGTCGCCCGGCTCGTGCTCGGCCCGGCGGCCCGGATCCAGGCGCCGCCGAACCTGATCGGCGGCGAGCATCAGCTGATCCTGGCGGCCGGAATCGACGACTGGGGCGGGGTCTCGCCGCTCACCCTCGACCACGTCAACCCGGAACGGCCCTGGCCGCAGATTGACGAGCTGACCCGGCTGACCGCCGCGTCGGGCTTCGAGCTGCGCGAGCGGCTGACCATCTACCCCGGTTACCTCGGGGAGCCCTGGCTGGACCCGCGGCTGGCCGCGCACGTGGCCGCGCTCGCCGACCCGGCCACGGGGCTGGCCGCGGCCGGCGCGATGCCGCGCGGCCGGCCCTGGCAGGAGCCGGACGGCGGCTGGGGCGGCTCCAGCGGCCGGACCGACCTGCATGTCACGATCGACACCAGCGGCCGGACGAAGGACCGCCGGGGCGATTTCGCCGAGGTGTACGGTGACTGGGACGAAATAGCCGCGCGGATCGACCCGGCTGCCCGGCAGACGGCGCCCGCCGCGGCAGCGGCGCCGCAGCGGCTGCGCGCCGAGGTGCGCGAGGCGCTGCGCCGGGCCGAGGCCGACCCGGCCGGCCTCACTGACGCCCAGGCTCTGGCGCTGCTCGACGCTGACGGGCCCGAGCTCGACGCGGTCGCCTGGCTGGCCGACTCGCTGCGCCGGGACGCGGCAGGCGACGACGTCACCTACGTCGTCAACCGCAACATCAACTTCACCAACGTCTGCTACACCGGCTGCCGGTTCTGCGCCTTCGCGCAGCGGCGCACCGACGCCGACGCCTACACGCTGTCGCTGCAGCAGGTCGGCGACCGGGCGCGGGAAGCCTGGGATGCCGGTGCCACCGAGGTCTGCATGCAGGGCGGCATCCACCCCGACCTGCCCGGCACCGCCTATTTCGACATCGCGGCCGAGGTCAGGCGGCGCTGCCCGGATATGCACGTGCACGCGTTCTCCCCGATGGAGGTCATGAACGGCGCATCCCGCACCGGCCTGCCGGTGCGGGAGTGGCTGGTCAGGGCGCGCGAGGCGGGCGTGGGCTCGCTGCCGGGAACGGCGGCGGAGATCCTCGACGACCAGGTCCGCTGGGTGCTCACCAAGGGCAAGCTGCCGGCTGCCGCCTGGATCGAGGTGATCACGACGGCGCACGAGCTCGGCCTGGCCACGACCGCCACGATGATGTACGGGCACGTGGACACCCCCGCCCACTGGGTGGGGCACCTGCGGGTGATCCGCGGCATCCAGGACCGGACCGGCGGCTTCACCGAATTCGTGCTGCTGCCGTTTGTGCACGCCAGCTCGCCCATCTACCTGGCCGGGCTGGCCCGGCCAGGCCCGACCCGGCGGGAGAACCGGGCCGTGCACGCTGTCTCCCGGATCATGCTGCACGGCGCGGTCAGCTCGATCCAGTGCTCCTGGGTCAAGCTCGGCGACGAGCAGTGCCGCGACGTGCTGGCCGGCGGGGTCAACGATCTGGGCGGCACGCTGATGGAGGAGACCATCAGCCGGATGGCCGGATCGCGCAACGGCTCCTACAAGACGATCAGCCAGCTTGCCGCGATGGTGGCAGCCGCGGGACGGCCCGTGCGGCAGCGGACCACGACCTATGAAGATCCAGCGCCAGAACGGGTGGCGGCCGCCAGTGCCAGCGACGGGGTCTGCGCCTCAGTCCGCGGACCGTCGCGGACCTCGCTGCCGCTGGCCATGCCCTGACCGGCGGCGTGCCGCGAGCGGCCGTGCCGCGAGGCGGGCGCGCTGCGAGGCGGGCGCGCTGCGCCGGGTCGACATGGCGAGTCCGGTAGCCTGCCGTCAACCGATGTGAAGGGCTGAGGAAATGCCCGACCGCGCGCTGCAGACTGCCTGGCCGGCCAGCCGGAGGGTCACGCTCACCGGCTGGGGCCATCTGGCGCCCACCGTGGCGGCGGTGTCCGAGCCGACTGATCCGGCGCAAGTCGCGGGACTCCTGCGGCAGGCACCCGCCAGGGGCGTCATCGCCCGGGGGCTTGGCCGCAGCTATAACAACGCCGCGCAGAACGACGGCGGCCTGGTCATCACGACCGCCAGGATGAACCAGATCACCGAATTCGACCCGGGCACTGGCCTGGTGACCTGCGCGGCGGGGACCAGCCTGGAGCAGCTGATGGTCGCGGCGCTGCCCGCAGGCTGGTTCGTGCCCGTCTCGCCGGGGACCCGCCAGGTGACGATCGGCGGCGCCATCGCGGCCGACGTGCACGGCAAGAATCATCACGCAGCGGGGAGCTTCGCCCAGCACGTGCCGTGGCTCGACCTGCTGCTGCCCGACGGCCAGTGCCGCCGGGTTACGCCGCGGGCCGACCCTGACCTGTTCTGGGCGACGGCCGGCGGGATGGGGCTGACCGGCATCATCTTGCGGGCCGCCATCCAGCTGACCAGGGTCGAGACGTCGCGGCTGCTGGTAGACACCGTGCGCACCGGCGACGTCGACGAGACGATGGCGTACCTGTCGCGGACCGATGACCGCTACCGGTACACGGTCGCCTGGTCGGACTGCCTGGCCAGGGGCGCGAGCATGGGCCGGTCGGTCATCACCAGCGGCAACTTCGCCGCGCTCAGCGACCTCGGCCGCACGGACCGGCGCGATCCGCTGGCGTTCCGCCCGGCGTCCCGGCTCAGCGCGCCGCCCCTCTTCCCGAGCGGGCTGCTGAACCGGTATACGGTCGGCCTCGCCAACGAGGCGTGGTACCGGAAGGCGCCGCGCCGGCGTGAGGGAGAGATCCAGACCATCGGGGCGTTCTTTCACCCGCTTGACGGCATCAGGAACTGGAACCGGGTCTACGGGCCGGCCGGATTCCGGCAGTACCAGTTTGTCGTGCCGTTCGGCCAGGAGCAGGCGGTACGCCGGTCGCTGGAGTGGATCGGCCGGCTCCGTGCCCCGTCGTTCGTCACGGTGCTGAAGCGCTTTGGCCCCGGTGATCCGGGCTGCCTGTCGTTTCCGATGTCCGGCTGGACGCTGGCGCTGGACTTCCCCGCCGGAATCCCGCAGCTGGACTGGCTGCTTAACCGGCTCGATGGCCTGGTCCTCGGCGCCGGGGGGCGGGTCTACCTGGCCAAGGACTCCCGGGTCAGCGCCGAGGCCTTCGCCCGGATGTATCCGCGGCTGGAGGAGTTCCGCAAACTGCGGGCCGAGATCGACCCAGCTGGCGTGCTGGCCTCAGACCTGTCCCGGCGACTCGGAATCTAGCACCTGGCCAGCCGGTGATCCCTGGCCGAGTACTCAGGCTGCAGCAGACACTCGACCTGTACGGGTGATGTTTGTCAGGATGAATGAATCGGCCGAAACACAGCCCGCGCGGTCGCGCTCACCCCGACATGCTCGCCATCTGCGGGTTCATCGGCCCGGTCGGCCGGGGCATGTCCGCGATCTGCATGCGGAGCGCGTTCACTGCCGCGTCGTAGATGCCGGAGAAGCTGGGGAAGGGCTGGATCGTGTCGCTCAGCACCTCGACCGGGATGTGCGCGCGGATGGCTAGCGTCGCCTGCTGCATCCACTCGCCAGCTTCGGGCCCGAGCGCGTACGCGCCGGTCAGCCGCTCGCCGTCGCTGAGCAGCGTCAGGAACCCGTTGGATTCCGCGTAGGCGTGCGTGTAGGTGGCGGTCTTCGGCACCTCCGAAACCGGCGCGGTGGCGCTGTATTCCGCGTCGACCGCTCCCACCGCCGCGGCTTGCGGATCGGTGTAGGTGACCCGGGGAACGGCTTCGTAGTTCGCCGGACGCGCATCGCCGGCGATGTTCGCCGCGACCACGTCGCCCTCGTACTCGCCGACGTGGGTCAGCGGCCAGATGCCGTTGACGTCGCCGATGGCCCAGAGGCGCTCGCCCGCGCGCAGGTACTCGTCAACACCGATACCGTGCGGGCCCGGCTCGACGCCCACCGTGTCAAGGCCGATGCCCTCGACCCGCGGATGCCGGCCGGTCGCCACCAGCAGCCGGTCACCCCGCACGTCCGTGCCGTCATCGAGGTGCAGGACGTAGTCGTTACCGTCGCGCTGAGCGGCGGTGGCCTGCTTGCCGAGCACCAGCTCGATCCCGTCCCGGCGCAGGGCCTCGCTGAGCGCCTCGCCAAGCGCTGCCGGCTCACGGGGAAGCACGCGACCGGCACCCTCGATGATCATCGCCTCGCCGCCGAGACGGCGCACCACCTGGGCCAGTTCCACGCCCGCGGGCCCGCCGCCGAGCACCAGCAGGCGGCGCGGGACGGCCTTCATGCTCGTCGCCTCGCGGGTGCCCCAGACTCCGTCAAGCTCGCGGAGTCCAGGAATGGGCGGCACCGCCGGCGCAGAGCCGGTCGCGATGACAATGTGGTCCGCGGTGTGGCGCACGCCCGCGACGTCGATCACGCCCGGTCCGGCCAGCCGGCCCGTCCCCCGCAGCAGGCCGATGCCCCGGTCGGCGAGCCAGCGCTGCTGGCCGGCGTCGGAATAGCCCGACACCATGAAGTCCCGCCAGGCCAGCGCGGCCCGGACGTCCACCTGCGCGCTCGCGCCGGCCTCGCGCGCGCCCTGCACTGCCTCGCCGGGGCGCAGCAGCGACTTCGACGGAATACAGGCCCAGTACGAGCACTCGCCGCCGACCAGCTCGCGCTCAACGATCGCGACATGGAGCCCGCGCGCGGCCAGCGCCGCAGCGCAGTGCTCGCCCGGTGCACCGCCGCCCAGAACGATCACGTCATAGTCGCTCATGTCGGCAGCTCCGTCCCCGCCTGCTCCGCCACCATGTACGCCGCGTACCAGTCGGGCCAGTTCGCGTCTGCCTCGCCGATGCGCTTCTCGTGCTCGCCGTGCGCGGCCGACGCGCGCCGCATCGCGCTCGCCAGGTCGCTTGCGGAGCCGAACGAAGTCGCGGCCGGGTCGACGCGCCCGGGAAGCCGGGTCGTGACTTCCTGGAACAGCCAGCTGTTGCCGTCGGGGTCACTGAAGGAGACGAACGAGCCGTAGCTGGCATCATCGGGCGCAGGGCCGCTGACGCGGCCATTCGTTCCGTCGTGCTGGAACCGAGCGCCCGGCGCCCCTTCGTGGAACACCTCGCTGACCTCGGCATCGCGGGCGACGAGCTCGGCGCGCGCAGCCTCGATGTCGGAGACGATCAGGTACAGGTCCTGGGCCGAACCGGGCGCGGCCGGGGTCATCCCCGTGCCGAATTGGATCGAGCAGTCGGAGCCCGGAGGTGTGAGCTGGACGATGCGGATGTTGTCACCAGCGGCGCGGTCGGCGTCGAGCCTCCAGCCGAGGCTGCCGTAGAACTCCTTCGCGCGGTCGACATCAGTGACTGGGATGACGACCACCTCGAGCTTCATGTCCACGGTGCTCGCTCCTCTCCCCTTGGTCAGTGGCCTGTGTCGATGCCTGCGGCTCCGGTGCCGCCGGGGCTGATCCCGACATCCACCCTTGCGCCACTCATCGCCGAAGTCCACAAGTCTCGTCAGATCTCCCCGGAAACCTGGCGGCGCGGGATTGGAGACAGCTGGGTAGTGTCCTCACACACAGCAGCTGTCCGCTGGGCGAGGTCGTCATCGGAGCTTTCCGGCTGCTGCCCGGCCGAGTAGTTCCGGGCGGGCAGCAGCCGGATGCCGGGGCCGAGCGGGATCACGCCAGGCAGCTCGAGGCGTGCCTGCCTGGTGACGACATCGGTCCCTTGGATCGCCAGGGTGGCGGTGATGTGACAGCGCCCGGAGTGCAGGGCGACCAGCCGCCCGGCGCTGATCCCTGCCACTAGGGCGCTGACATCGAACACGACGGACAGGTCGAACTGGAGGATGGCCACCTGGTGACCGTCCACCAGGACAGTGACAGAGGGCCGCTGAGTCGTGGTGATCCGGTGCGTGGCCAGGTCCACCAGCTCGGTGCTGCCGGGCGTAGCCAGCGTGTGCCTCGCGGCGGCGGTGAGGTCATGATGTGCGCGCCATCCGGCTACGAGCAGGCCGATCAGGTCGACATCCAGGAGCCCGGCGGCCTGAGTCGTGGCCTCGCTGACGGCGGCTTCGTAGGTCGCCTTCGGGAGGTTCTCCAGGGCGCGGCCAAGGCTCCCGCCGGCGCCTGCAGACAGCATCTGATGGGCCAATGGCCCAGGGGCCTCTTCGCCCGGGCCGAACAGCAGATCCAGGGTGGAGCTGGGGCGGTCTTGCACGGCTGGCGTCATGGCCTTGCCTCCTCGATCGTGGTGATGCTAGATCCGCGGCTGGGTTCGATGCGCACCGTGTGCGTCGCATCTGTTCCGGTGGTATGGACGCTTACCAGGCCCGGCGGGCCGGTATTCGGCACGGCCCGCACGCTCGGCCCAAGCGCCGTCGGCAGATGCGAGCGCAGCCGCCGACGGCGCACTGCCAGGGTGGCGGCCGTGGCCGCGAGGATTACGGCCGCGGCCGCCAGCAAGCTGACCACACCTGCCACTTTCGACGTGACCGGGTTCCCCCGGGACGACCGCGTCACGTCAGGGGCCGCCGCGTAGCGGGCGCTCCCGCCCTGCGAGGCCGTGATCGTGCACGGGCCGGCCGCCACCCTCGTGACCGCGGAACCCGCCACCGTGCATACCGTCGGCGTGTCGGAGGTGAATGACACCGGCAGCCCCGACGACGCGTGCGCCGACAGGGCGACTGGCACGCCGGCCTTCACGTCGGGCGGCTGCCCGAACGTGATCGTCTGCGCGGCCGACCCGGCCTGGACCGGGTTGACCTGGAAGGACCGGCTCACGTCAGGGGCCGCCGCGTAGCGGGCGCTCCCGCCCTGCGAGGCCGTGATCGTGCACGGGCCGGCCGCCACGGTCGTGACCGCGGAACCCGCCACCGTGCATACCG
>DATJZH010000080.1:0-22983 GCA_035499215.1 Streptosporangiaceae bacterium
TTCACCGTGCCCGTCATTGACGGGTACGCGCGCGCTAGCGGGCTGAAATTGCCATGGCTAATGGCCGGGAGCAGCGAACGGCCGCGTGCGCAGGCCTTCCCTCTCTGATGTGCTGAGCCTTTACCGGCCGGTGCACTGTGATGACGGCGACACGCACGACCACGGGGGTCGGCGGGCCGGATGAAGTCGCAGGTCAGATAGGGCAGGAACCCGCCTGGTAGGGGCTGTAGCCGACCGCACGGCAGCAGCAGAACGAACAGGCTTGGCAGGACGAGAGGTGCGCCGACGGCGCCCGAGCAGACGAAGACGGAGACGCGGTGCCCACCATCCAGCAGCTGGTCCGAAAGGGCCGCCAGGACAAGGTAGCCAAGAACAAGACCCCGGCGCTCAAGGGCAGCCCCCAGCGCCGCGGTGTCTGCACCCGCGTCTACACCACCACGCCCAAGAAGCCGAACTCGGCGCTGCGCAAGGTCGCGCGGGTCCGGCTCACCAGCCACATCGAGGTGACCGCCTACATCCCGGGGGTGGGCCACAACCTCCAGGAGCACTCCATCGTGCTGGTCCGCGGCGGGCGGGTGCGGGATCTTCCCGGTGTGCGCTACAAGGTCATCCGCGGTTCCCTGGACACCCAGGGTGTCCGTAACCGCAAGCAGGCCCGCAGCCGTTACGGCGCGAAGAAGGAGAAGAGCTGACATGCCGCGCAAGGGCCCCGCGACCAAACGGCAGCTGGTCACCGATCCGGTGTACGGCTCGCCGCTGGTCACCGCTCTGGTCAACAAGGTTCTGCGGGCCGGGAAGCGCTCGCTGGCCGAGCGCATCGTCTACGGCGCGCTCGAAGGCTGCCGGGACAAGACCGGCAACGATCCGGTGGTGACGCTCAAGCGCGCGCTGGACAACGTCAAGCCGACGCTTGAGGTGCGCAGCCGGCGAGTCGGCGGTGCCACCTACCAGGTGCCCGTCGAGGTGCGCGCCTCACGCAGTACCACGCTGGCGCTGCGCTGGCTGATTGCCTACTCGCGGCAGCGCCGGGAGAAGACGATGACCGAGCGGCTGATGAACGAGCTGCTCGATGCGAGCAACGGCCTCGGTAACAGCGTGAAGCGCCGCGAGGACACACACAAGATGGCCGAGTCCAACAAGGCCTTCGCCCACTACCGCTGGTAGCGGGCGCCATATCTGGAGACAAGAGCAAGAATCGCCGAGACGAACAAGCCTCGGCGACTCAACAAGGAGATCGAGGATCGTACCAGTGGCTGCCACGCAGACCGCCACCGAACTCGCCAGGGTCCGCAACATCGGGATCATGGCGCATATTGACGCGGGCAAAACCACGACCACCGAGAGGATCCTGTTCTACACCGGCATCAATTACAAGATCGGTGAAGTCCACGAGGGCGCCGCCACCATGGACTGGATGGAGCAGGAGCAGGAGCGCGGCATCACGATCACGTCGGCGGCCACCACCACCAGCTGGCGCGAGCACACCATCAACCTCATCGACACGCCGGGTCACGTCGACTTCACCGTCGAGGTGGAGCGGTCGCTGCGGGTCCTCGACGGCGCCGTCGCCGTCTTCGACGGGGTAGCCGGGGTGGAGCCCCAGTCCGAGACCGTCTGGCGGCAGGCGGACCGCTACGGCGTGCCGCGGATCTGCTTCGTCAACAAGATGGACCGGGTCGGCGCCGAGTTCCACCGCTGCGTCGAGATGATCTCCGACCGGCTCGGCGCCACGCCCCTGGTGATCCAGCTGCCGTGGGGTGTCGAGTCCGACTTCCGCGGGGTCATCGACCTGATCAGGATGCGTGCGCTGCTGTGGCAGACCGAGGGGAAGGGCGACAAGTACGATGTCGTCGCCATCCCAGATGACCACGCCGAGGCAGCCCGCGAATGGCGCGACCGGCTGGTGGAGACCATCTCCGAGAACGACGAGGAGATGATGGAGCTTTACCTCGACGGCACCGAGCCGGACGAGGCGCAGCTCATTGCCGCCATCCGGCGGGCGACCATCGCCGGCGGGGTCACCCCGGTGCTGTGCGGCAGCGCGTTCAAGAACAAGGGCGTGCAGCCGATGCTCGACGCGATCGTCGACTATCTGCCGAGCCCGCTCGACGTCCCCGGCATCAAGGGCCATGCGGTCGGTGATGAGGAAAAGATCATCGAGCGGCACGCCGACACCAGCGAGCCGTTCTCCGCGCTGGCCTTCAAGATCATGTCGGACCAGCACCTCGGCAAGCTGACCTACATCAGGATCTACTCCGGCCGCCTGGAGACCGGCGCCCAGGTGCAGAACTCGACCAAGGGCCGCCGCGAGCGGATCGGCAAGATCTACCGGATGCACGCCAACAAGCGCGAGGAGCGCCCGTCGGCCATTGCCGGGCAGATCGTGGCGGTGATGGGGCTGAAGGACACCTCGACCGGCGACACGCTCTGCGATCAGGCCAGCCCGGTGATCCTCGAGTCGATGACGTTCCCCGCTCCGGTCATCAACGTGGCGATCGAGCCGCGGACCAAGGGCGACCAGGACAAGCTCGGCATCGCCATCCAGCGGCTCGCCGAGGAAGACCCGACCTTCCAGGTCAGGACCGACGAGGAGACCGGGCAGACGATCATCTCCGGGATGGGCGAGCTGCACCTCGAGGTGCTGGTGGAGCGGATGCGCCGCGAGTTCAAGGTCGAGGCCAACATCGGCCGCCCGCAGGTCGCCTACCGGGAGACCGTGCGGAAGAAGGTCGAGAAGGTCGAGTACACGCACAAGAAGCAGACCGGCGGTGCCGGCCAGTACGCCAAGGTCGTCATCAACCTGGAGCCGACCGGCGGCGACGGCGGCGGCTACGAGTTCGAGAACAAGATCCATGGCGGCCGCGTCCCGCGGGAGTACATCCCGTCGGTGGACGCGGGCTGCCAGGAAGCCGCCGAGTTCGGCGTGCTTGCTGGCTACCCGATGGTAGATGTGAAGGTGACCCTGACGGACGGTGCCTACCACGAGGTCGACTCCTCCGAGCTCGCCTTCAAGATCGCTGGCTCGATGGCGTTCAAGAAGGCGTCCGGGTATGCCGACCCGGTGCTGCTCGAGCCAGTCATGGCCGTCGATGTCACGACCCCGGACGACTACATGGGCGAGGTCATCGGCGACCTGAACAGCCGCCGCGGCCATATTCAGGCCATGGAGGAACGGCGGGGGGCGCGGGTCGTCCGGGCGCTCGTGCCGCTGTCGGAGATGTTCGGCTACGTGGGGGACCTGCGCAGCCGTACGCAGGGCCGGGCGGACTACAGCATGCAGTTCGATTCGTATGCCGAGGTTCCGGCCAGCATCGCCAAGGAGATCATCGCCAAGGCACGAGGCGAGTAGTCAGAAGCAAGCATGTCCAGATAGCTGGCGCGCGGCCACGAAGCGCGCGAAGCGCCTGGCCCCACCTGGGTGGGGAACGATCGTAACGAGGAGACACAGTGGCGAAGGCCAAGTTCGAGCGGACCAAGCCGCACGTCAACATCGGCACCATCGGTCATATCGACCACGGCAAGACGACGCTGACCGCGGCGATCACCAAGGTGCTGCACGACAAGTACCCCAACGTCAATCCCTTCACGCCGTTCGACCAGATCGACAACGCGAAGGAAGAGAAAGAGCGCGGGATCACCATCTCGATCTCGCACGTGGAGTACCAGACCGAGAAGCGGCACTACGCGCACGTTGACTGCCCTGGTCACGCGGACTACATCAAGAACATGATCACCGGTGCCGCCCAGATGGACGGCGCGATCCTGGTGGTCGCCGCGACCGACGGCCCGATGCCGCAGACCCGCGAGCATGTGCTGCTGGCCCGCCAGGTCGGCGTGCCGTACATCGTCGTCGCGCTGAACAAGGCGGACATGGTCGATGACGAGGAAATCCTCGAGCTGGTCGAGCTCGAGGTCCGCGAGCTGCTCAGCGCGTACGAGTTCCCCGGCGACGACCTGCCCGTGATCCGGGTATCGGCGCTGAAGGCGCTGGAGGGCGACGTGGAGTGGGGCGAGAAGGTCGTCGAGCTGATGACCGCCTGCGACGACTCCATCCCCGAGCCGGTCCGCGACGTCGAGAAGCCGTTCCTGATGCCGGTCGAGGACGTGTTCTCGATCACTGGCCGCGGCACCGTCGTCACCGGCCGGATCGAGCGCGGCAAGATCCACACAGGTCAGGAAGTCGAGATCATCGGGATCAAGGAGCGGGCGCAGAAGACCACGGTCACCGGCGTCGAGATGTTCCACAAGATTCTCGACGAGGGCCAGGCGGGTGACAACGCGGGGCTGCTGCTGCGCGGGACCAAGCGCGAGGACGTCGAGCGCGGCCAGGTCGTCATCAGGCCCGGCACCAACACGCCGCACACCGAGTTCGAGGCGCAGGTCTACATCCTGTCCAAGGACGAGGGCGGGCGGCACACGCCGTTCTTCAACAACTACCGGCCGCAGTTCTACTTCCGTACCACGGATGTGACCGGCGTCGTGCATCTGCCCGAGGGCACCGAGATGGTGCTGCCGGGTGACAACACCGAGATGCGCGTCGAGCTGATCCAGCCGATCGCGATGGAAGAGGGCCTGCGGTTCGCGATCCGGGAAGGCGGCCGGACTGTCGGCGCCGGCCGGGTCACCAGCATCATCAAGTAAGGCGCGCAGGGCCTGAGGGCCTGGGGGCTCGCGGCCATCGCATAACGCGATCGGCCGCGACCCTTAGGCCCCCCGGCTGAAGAGGAAACACGGGGGATCGTGTGGCCGGACTCGTCCGGCCCGCGAGTCAGCACGGACCAGCACAGCAGCGGCGAAAGCGGAAACCGGGGATCGCCGGGGGTTAAGCCCGGGACGACCACCACCCGGGGCTAACAGAGCGAAGGACAACGAGGCCAAACCATGGCGGGACAGAAGATCCGCATCCGGCTCAAGGCCTATGACCACGAGGTCATCGACAGCTCGGCGCGGAAGATCGTCGACACGGTCACGCGCACGGGCGCGAAGGTCGCCGGCCCAGTGCCGCTGCCTACCGAGAAGAACGTGTACTGCGTCATCCGCTCCCCGCACAAGTACAAGGACTCACGGGAGCACTTCGAGATGCGCACGCACAAGCGCCTGATCGACATCATCGACCCGACGCCGAAGACCGTCGACTCCCTGATGCGGCTCGACCTGCCAGCGGGCGTCGACATCGAGATCAAGCTCTGAGGGACGCACCGACATGACCAAGCAGATCAAAGGCGTCCTGGGCACCAAGCTCGGGATGACCCAGGTCTTCGCCGACGACGGGAAGATCGTGCCCGTCACCGTGGTGGCGGCCGGGCCCTGCGTCGTCACGGCAGTGCGGACGCCGGATGCTGACGGCTACGCGGCCGTGCAGCTGGGCTACGGCGAAGTCGACCCGCGCAAGGTGAACAAGCCCGAGACGGGCCATTTCGCCAGGGCCAGCGTGACGCCGCGCCGGTACCTGGTGGAACTGCGGACCGACAGCGCGTCGCAGTACACGCTGGGCCAGGAGGTCACCGCCGAGGCGTTCACGGCAGGCGAGCGGGTCGACGTGACAGCCACGAGCAAGGGCAAGGGCTTCGCGGGCGTGATGAAGCGGCACGGTTTCAAGGGCCTGAGCTCCTCGCACGGCACCCAGCGCAAGCACCGCGCGCCCGGATCCATCGGCGGCTGCGCCTACCCTGGCCGCGTTTTCAAGGGCGTGCGGATGGCCGGCCGGATGGGCGGCGAGCGCACCACGGCGCAGAGCCTGACCCTGCACGGCGTCGTGGCCGACCGCGGCCTGCTGCTGATCAAGGGCGCGGTCCCCGGCCCGGTCGGCGGCCTGGTCCTGGTCCGCAGCGCGGTCAAGACCCCGCTCGCCGCTGGCGAGCGCCCGGCGACTATGAGTGAGGCGAGATGAGCCCGGCCACGACGAGCGGCGAGTACGCGGCGAGCGGCAGCGGCAGCGACGCGACAAGCGGCAGCGACGCGAGGGGCGGCAGCGTCACTGCCGATCCCGCGCCGGCCCAGGGCGCCACTGCCGATCCCGCGCCGGCCCAGGGCGCGCCCGCCGGGGCGGCCGGCGGCGGCGCTGCTGAGTTGCCCGCGGATATTTTTGCTGCGAAAGTGAATGTGCCACTGATTCATCAGGTGGTGGTGGCGCAGGAGGCCGCGGCTCGCCAGGGCACCCACGCCACGAAGACCCGCGGCAATGTGCGCGGCGGCGGCAAGAAGCCCTACCGCCAGAAGGGCACGGGCCGGGCCCGGCAGGGCTCCATCCGGGCGCCCCAGTTCGCTGGCGGCGGGACGGTACACGGCCCGCAGCCGCGCTCCTACCAGCAGCGGACACCCAAGAAGATGAAGGCGGCCGCGCTGCGCGGCGCGCTGTCCGACCGGGCACGGCACGGCCGGGTGCACGTCGTGACCTCCCTTGTGGACGGCGGCGCGCCGCGGACCAAGGACGCGGTGGCGGCGCTGACCGAGGTCACCGGCATAACCTTGGGCGCCGCCCGGGTGCTGGTCGTCGCGAGCGCTGCCGACCAGGTGACCTGGAAGAGCCTGCGTAACGCACGCAACGTGCACCTGCTCGACTCCGGCCAGCTGAACACCTACGACGTCCTGGTCAGCGATCACGTGGTCTTCACCCGCGACGCGCTGGACGCTTTCGTGGCCCGGGCCAGGCCTGGCACCAGGCGGGAGGACTGACAGCAGTGAACAAGACCCCCAACCCGCGCGACATCCTGAGGCGTCCGGTCATCTCCGAGAAGAGCTACCGGCTCGTCGACGATGGCAAGTACACCTTCATCGTCGCGCCGGGCGCCAACAAGACGCAGATCCGGCAGGCCGTCGAGGCCATCTTCAATGTCCGGGTGACCGGCGTCAACACCGTGAACCGGCCGGGCAAGCGGCGCCGGACCAGGTTCGGCTGGGGCAAGCGGCCGGACACCAAGCGTGCAATTGTCAGCCTCGCTCCGGGTGACCGGATCGAGGTGTTCGGCGGCCCGGTCAGCTAGCCGGCCATTCTAGGAGCTTGAGCACACATGGCCATCCGCAAGTACAACCCGACCACGCCGGGCAGGCGGGGTGCGTCCGGCGCCGACTTCTCCGAAGTTACCCGCAGTGAGCCGGAGAAGACGCTGGTGCGCCCGCTGAATTCGCGCGGCGGCAGGAACGTGCACGGCCGCATCACCGCGAGGCACCAGGGCGGCGGGCACAAGCGCGCTTACCGGCTGATCGACTTCCGCCGGGCGGACAAGGACGGCGTGCCGGCGAAGGTCGCGCACATCGAGTACGACCCGAACCGGACGTCCAGGATCGCGCTGCTGCATTACGCCGACGGGGAGAAGCGTTACATCCTTGCCCCGCAGGGCCTGCGCCAGGGCGCCCGGGTGGAGAACGGGCCCGGTGCCGACATTCAGATCGGCAACTGCCTGCCGCTGCGCAACATCCCCACCGGCACCGTCGTGCACGCGATCGAGATGCGGCCCGGCGGCGGCGCCAAGATTGCCCGGTCGGCCGGCTCGGGGGTGCAGCTGCTCGCCAAGGAGGGCGCCCGCGCGACCCTCCGCATGCCCTCGGGCGAGATCCGGCTCGTGGACGCAGCGAGCCGCGCGACGATCGGCGAGGTCGGCAACGCCGAGCAGGGCAACATCAAGCTCGGCAAGGCGGGCCGCAGCCGGTGGAAGGGCCGCCGCCCGGAGGTCCGCGGCGTCGCCATGAACCCAGTCGATCACCCGCTGGGCGGCGGCGAGGGCAAGACCTCCGGCGGCCGGCACCCGGTCAGCCCGTGGGGCAAGCCCGAGGGCCGCACCAGGAAGGCGCACAAGGCCAGCGACAAGATGATCACCCGTCGGCGCGGCAAGAAGAAGCGGTAGGAGCACACAGCGATGCCTCGTAGCCTGAAGAAGGGTCCCTTCGTGGACGACCACCTGATGAAGAAGGTGGACGTGCAGAACGACAGGGGCTCCAAGAATGTGATCAAGACGTGGTCCCGCCGCTCCATGATCGTTCCGGCGATGCTCGGCCACACTATTGCCGTGCACGATGGCCGCAAGCACGTGCCGGTGTTCATTACCGAGTCGATGGTCGGGCACAAGCTCGGCGAGTTCGCGCCGACCCGCACGTTCCGCAGCCACGTGCGGGACGACCGGCGCAGCCGCCGCTAGCGCCGCAGTCACGCGTCAGCCGCCAGTCAGGGAAAGAGAGCGAGAGAGCAATGGAAGCGAGGGCCAAGGCGCGGTACGTCCGTGTCACGCCGCGGAAGGCCCGCCGGGTGGTGGACCTGATCCGCGGGATGCCCGCCGAGGCGGCGCAGGCGGCGCTCACCTTCGCGCCGCAGTCGGCGAGCGACCCGGTGGGCAAGGTGCTGGCGAGCGCCATCGCCAACGCCGCCAGTGCCAGGCAGGTCGACGCGAGCTCGCTCGTGGTGAGCCGGGCGTGGGTGGACGAGGGGCCGACGCTCAAGCGCTTCCGGCCGCGCGCGCAGGGCCGCGGCTACCGGATCAACAAGCGCACCAGCCACATCACGGTCATCGTTTCGGACGAGCGCGGTGCCTCCGGCAGCGGTGCACCAAACAGCAGGGAGAGGACCCGCTAGTGGGCCAGAAAGTGAACCCGCACGGGTTCCGGCTGGGCATCACCACCGACTTCAAGAGCCGGTGGTATGCCGACAAGCTGTACAAGGACTACGTCGCGGAAGACGTCGCGATCCGCCGGATGCTGCAGCGCGGCATGGAGCGGGCGGGCATCTCCAAGGTGGAGATCGAGCGGACCAGGGACCGGGTGCGGGTGGACATCCACACCGCCAGGCCCGGCATTGTCATCGGCCGCCGCGGCGCCGAGGCTGACCGCATCCGCGGTGACCTGGAGAAGCTGACCGGCAAGCAGATCCAGCTGAACATCCTCGAGGTGAAGAACCCCGAGATCGACGCCCAGCTTGTTGCCCAGGGCGTAGCCGAGCAGCTGTCCAGCCGGGTCTCCTTCCGCCGTGCCATGCGCAAGGCGATGCAGACGGCGATGAAGAGCGGCGCCAAGGGCATCCGGGTGCAGTGCTCCGGGCGCCTGGGCGGCGCGGAGATGTCGCGGTCGGAGTTCTACCGCGAGGGCCGGGTGCCGCTGCACACGCTGCGCGCCGACATTGACTACGGCTTCTACGAGGCCCGCACGACGTTCGGCCGGATCGGCGTGAAGGTATGGATCTACCGCGGCGAGGCCGCGCAGACCAGGACCGAGCGAGAGGCCGCCGCGGCCGCGCTGCGGGCAGGCCAGCGTCCCGGCCGTGACCGGGAGCGGCCGCCGCAGCGGCGGCGCAGGCCCGGCTCCCCGGACGGGACCGACCGGCCTGCGGCGGGGGGTCCCGACCGTGGCGACGCGCCCGCGCCCGAGACGCAGGCCCAGCCGGCTACTGCGGCCCCGGCGACGGCGGGCGAGGAGGGCTGAGGAATGCTCATCCCGCGCAGGGTCAAGCACCGCAAGCAGCACCGGCCGGACCGGCACGGTGCGGCGAAGGGCGGGACCAAGGTGACGTTCGGCGAGTACGGCATCCAGGCCGTGGAGCACTCCTACGTCACCAACCGGCAGATCGAGGCCGCCCGTATCGCCATGACCCGGCACATCCGGCGCGGCGGGAAGGTGTGGATCACGATCTACCCGGACCGGCCGCTGACCAAGAAGCCGGCCGAGACGCGGATGGGCTCCGGCAAGGGCGCGCCCGAGTGGTGGGTCGCGAACGTCAAGCCCGGACGCGTGATGTTCGAGCTGTCCGGCGTCCCGGAGCCGGTCGCCAGGGAAGCTTTGCGCCGCGCGATGCACAAGCTGCCGATGAAAACGAAGTTCGTCAAGCGAGAGGTCGGTGAGGCGTGATGTCAGTGACGCACAAGCTGCCGATGCTGCGCTCATCTGGGCGAAAGTTCGTCAAGCGAGAGGTCGGTGAGGCGTGATGGCCAAGGGACTGGCAGCCGCTGACCTGAGGTCCTCCACCGAGGACGAGCTTGCGGACAAGCTCGCCGAGGCGAAGATCGAGCTGTTCAACCTGCGCTTCCAGGCGGCTACCGGCCAGCTGGAGAGTCACGGACGGCTGCGCGCCGTCCGCAAGGAGATCGCCCGCATCTACACGGTGAGGCGGGAGCGCGAGCTCGGCATCGTGACCGTGGCTGAGGAGGCGGACGAGAATGAGTAGCGGACCGGAAGCAACCACCGAGCAGGGCACCGCCGTCTCCCGCGGCTACCGCAAGGTGCGCGAGGGCCTGGTTGTCAGCGACAAGATGGACAGGACCGTCGTGGTCGTCGTTGAGGACCGGGTCAAGCATCCCAAGTACGGCAAGGTCATCCGCCGGACGAAGAAATACAAGGCCCACGACGGCGAGAACGCCTGCGGCGTCGGCGACCGGGTGCTGCTGATGGAGACCCGGCCGCTGTCGGCGACCAAGCGCTGGCGTGTCGCGGAGATCTTGGAGAAGGCCAAGTAACAGGGCACCGGCGGGAGTACCCGAAGGGTTTCCGCCCAGCCCGCCAGGATCCGCCCGTCCTCGCAGAGGCCGGCGCTAGAAGCAGGAGTTGACGTGATCCAGCAGGAGTCGCGGCTCAAGGTCGCCGACAACACCGGAGCCAAGGAGATCTTGTGCATCCGCGTGCTCGGCGGCTCGGGCAGGCGATACGCGGGCATCGGCGACGTCATCGTGGCCACCGTAAAGGACGCCCTGCCGGGCGCCGGGGTGAAGAAGGGCGACGTGGTCAAGGCCGTCGTCGTGCGCACGCGCAAGGAGCGGCGTCGCGGTGACGGCTCCTACATCCGCTTTGACGAGAACGCGGCCGTGCTGATCAGGGATGGCGGCGACCCGCGGGGTACCCGGATCTTCGGGCCGGTTGGCCGGGAACTGCGGGAGAAGCGCTTCATGCGGATCATCTCGCTGGCGCCGGAGGTGCTGTGATGGCGAGCAAGAGCAGTGCGCCGAAGAAGGCGGAGACGCGGAAGGCGCCGACTATGAAGATCAAGAAGGGCGACCGCGTCGTCGTCATCGCCGGCAAGGACAGCGGGCGCGAGGGCGTCGTCAGGGTCGCGTACCCCGAGCGGCAGAAAGTCCTCGTCGAGGGCGTCAACATGATCAAGAAAAACACCAAGGTGGACTACCAGGGCCGCCGCGGCGCCAAGGAGGGCGGCATCATCCACCAGGAGGCGCCGATCCACGTGAGCAACGTGGCGCTGATCGACCCGGACACGAAGAAGCCGGCCAGGGCCGGATACCGGATCACCGAGGGCAAGACCAAGGTCCGGGTCACCCGGCCCGACGGTAAGGAAATCTGATGGCTGCCACCAAGACCAAGCGGCCCGCGGCCGAGCGCGGCGTAGCTGGCCGCGGCGCCGCGGCCGCGGCTGCGCCGCCAGCTGCGGCGGCAGCGGGTTCGCCGCCGGCCGCGGCGGCGGGCACGCCCCCCCGGCTGAAGCAGCGCTACCTGGCCGAGATCGCCCCGGCGCTGCGCCAGGAATTCGGCTACGCCAACGTCATGCAGGTGCCGGGGATGGCGAAGATCGCGGTCAACATGGGCGTGGGTGAGGCGGCACGTGACGCCAAGCTCATCGACGGCGCGATCCGGGACCTGGCGGTCATCACCGGGCAGAAGCCGGCGGTCGCCAGGGCGCGGAAGTCGATCGCGCAGTTCAAGCTCAGGGAGGGCATGCCGATCGGCGCCCACGTGACCCTGCGCGGTGACCGGATGTGGGAGTTCTGCGACCGGCTGCTGTCGATCGCGCTGCCCCGGATCCGTGACTTCCGCGGCCTGTCCGACCGGCAGTTCGACGGCCGCGGGAATTACACCTTCGGCCTGACCGAGCAGCTGATGTTCCATGAGATCAACCCCGATCAGGTGGACAGGCAGCGCGGCATGGACGTGACCGTCGTCACGACCGCGACCAACGACGCCGAGGGCCGCTCACTGCTGCGGCGGCTCGGCTTCCCGTTCAAGGAGAACTGAGTAGTGGCGAAGAAGAGCCTGATCGCCAAGGCGAAGCGCACGCCGAAGTACAAGGTGCGCGGGTACACCAGGTGCACCAGGTGCGGCCGGCCGCGCGCCGTCTACCGCAGGTTCGGCCTGTGCCGGATCTGCTTCCGCTCGATGGCGCATCGCGGCGAGCTGCCCGGCATCACCAAGTCCAGCTGGTAACAGCCGGCGGCAATATCCGGGCCCGCGAGCGCCCGGCGACAGATCCACCTTGGGCGCAACCCGCGCCCACCGACCACGCCGCAGGTCCCCGGGGAAACCGCGGCGAGGAGGGCCACCAGGCCATGACAATGACCGACCCGGTCGCAGACATGCTGACCCGGCTGCGCAATGCCAACTCGGCGTATCACGACTCCGTGATCATGCCCCATTCCAAGATCAAAGTGCATATTGCCGAGATCCTCCAGCAGGAGGGCTACATCGCGGGGTGGCGGGTCGAGGACGCCGAGGTCGGCAAGCATCTCGTGGTCGCGCTGAAGTACGGGCCAACCAGGGAGCGCTCGATCGCGGGCGTCAAGCGCGTCTCCAAGCCCGGCCTGCGGGTGTACGCGCGCAAGGACAATCTGCCCAGGGTGCTCGGCGGCCTCGGCGTCGCGATCATCTCGACGTCGGCGGGCCTTATGACCGACAAGCAGGCCAAGCGGCAGGGCGTAGGCGGGGAAGTCCTCGCCTACGTCTGGTAGGAGCCGGCGATGTCACGAATCGGACGCATGCCCGTCGTCGTCCCCAGCGGCGTGGACGTCACCATCAACGGCCGCGCGGTCACCGTGCGGGGCCCGAAGGGCAGCCTCAGCCTCGAGGTTGCGGAGCCCATCGAGGTCGCCCAGTCGGGCGGCGCCATCAGCGTCACCCGGCCCAGCGATGAGGGCGAGATCCGCGCGCTGCACGGCCTGTCCCGCTCGCTGATCGCCAACATGGTGACCGGCGTGACTGACGGCTTCCGGAAGACGCTGGAGATCGTCGGCGTCGGCTACCGGGTGCAGGCCAGGGGCCAGGACCTCGAGTTCTCCCTGGGCTTCAGCCATCCGGTGCCCGTGCGCGCCCCCGAGGGGATCACCTTCCGGGTGGAGACGCCCACCAGGTTCGTCGTCGAGGGAATTGACAAGCAGCAGGTCGGCGAGGTTGCCGCCAATATCCGCAAGCTCCGCAAGCCTGATCCGTACAAGGGCAAGGGCGTGCGGTATCAGGGTGAGCAGATCCGGCGCAAGGCCGGGAAGGCTGGGAGGTAACCGATGCCTGGCACCAAGACCAGGGGTCACGGGCAGGTCAAGAGCCGGGCCGTCACCCGCGGCTCGGCGCGCGCGCGACGCCACCTGCGAGTCCGCAAGAAGGTCCAGGGCAGTTCCGTGCGGCCCAGACTGGTCGTCACCCGCTCGGCCAGAAACACCTTCGCGCAGCTTGTGGACGATGTGCACGGCAACACGCTGGTTTCTGCCTCTACCCTGGACGAATCCATCCGCGGCGCGGACGGGGACAAGACCGCCAAGGCGCGCCGGGTCGGGGCGCTGCTCGCCGAGCGGGCCGCAACGACCGGGATCAGCGCCGTGGTGTTCGACCGCGGCGGCTACGCGTATCACGGCCGCGTCGCCGCGCTAGCCGAAGGCGCGCGAGACGGCGGGCTGGCCCTGTGATGACCGGCCCCGTGATGACCGGACCGCGATGACTGGCTCGGAAATGGATGGCACCACGAGGACAAGCCCGGCGAAGGCTGGCATTCGCATCAACGAGAAGAAAAGGGAAATCTGATGGCAGCAACTCCGCGGCGCGGCACAGGAGGCAGCGGCGAACGGCGCGACCGCCGTGACGACCGCCGCGGCGGTGCGGCCGAGAAAGGCACCGCCTACCTGGAGCGCGTGGTCACCATTAACAGGGTGGCCAAGGTCGTCCAGGGCGGCCGGCGGTTCAGCTTCACCGCGCTGGTCGTCGTGGGCGACGGCAACGGCATGGTCGGCGTCGGGTACGGCAAGGCCAAGGAGGTCCCGGCAGCGATCGCCAAGGGGGTCGAGGCGGCCAAGAAGAGCTTCTTCAGGGTGCCCAGGATCGCCGGCACGATTCCGCACACGGTGCAGGGCCAGGAGGCGGCCGGCGTCGTGCTGCTCAGGCCGGCCAGCCCGGGGACCGGCGTCATCGCCGGCGGCCCGGTGCGCGCCGTGCTGGAGTGCGCGGGCATTCACGATGTGCTCTCCCGGTCGCTCGGCTCGTCGAACCCCATCAACGTGGTACATGCGACAGTCGCGGCGCTGAAGGGCCTGAGCCGGCCGGAGGAGATCGCGGCCCGGCGCGGCCTGCCGATCGAGCACGTCGCCCCGGCGGCGATGCTCCGGGCCCGCGCGACCGCGGCGAGCACCGCGACACCGGGAAACAGCTGAGCGGAGCAGGACATGGCAGAGCTAAGGGTCACCCAGACCAAGTCGAAGATCGGCGGCAACCAGTCGCAGCGGGACTCGCTGCGCTCCCTGGGCCTGCGGCGGATCGGCGACGTGGTCGTCAAGGCGGACCGTCCCGAGATCCGCGGCATGATCCAGGCGGTGCGCCACCTGGTCACCGTGGAGGAGGTCGACTGAGATGGCAGACACCGACAACACCCCGGGCGGGCGCGCAGGACTCAAGATCCACCACCTGCGGCCGACGCCGGGCGCGCGCACGGCCCGCACCAGGGTGGGCCGCGGCCAGGGTTCGAAGGGCAAGACGGCAGGCCGCGGCACGAAGGGCACCAAGGCGCGAGCCCAGGTGGCGGCGGCTTTCGAGGGCGGCCAGATGCCGCTGCACCGTCGGCTGCCCAAGCTGAAGGGGTTCTCCAACCTGCGGTTCAAGACCACTTACCAGGTCGTCAACCTCGACCGGCTTGCGGTGCTGTATCCGGGCGGCGGGGACGTGACCCCGGACACCCTCGCGGCCAAGGGGGCCGTCCGGCCCGGCGAGCTGATCAAGATCCTGGGCCAGGGCGAGGCAGCGGCGCCGCTGCGGGTCACCGCCCATGCCTTCTCCGCCTCGGCCAGGGAGAAGATCGCCGCGGCGGGCGGGACCATCACCGAGTTGTGAGCCAGCTCGCCGTCGCGCGGGCTGAAGCTCCGGCAGGCCACCGGAGCAGGCCCCCGGCACGATGCCGGTGGCACTGCGGCCGGGGCCACCGCGGCGGAGGTCCTGGCGGCGGAGGTCCTGGCGGCTGAGGGCCGGGCCGGCTAAGGGAACGGCGGCTGAGGTCCCGGCGGCGGCGGACCACTGCGGGACTTCGCGGCCGGCTGTCGGAGTCCCGTCAGCGCGTTAGACTGCGGCGAGCATGTCGCGCTTGCGCAGCGGGGCCCAGCCCGTGACAAGGAGCGGCAGATGACGTTCACCCGACGATTCGAGGACGGCGCATGCTGACCGCGTTCCTCCGGGCATTCAGGACGCCCGACCTGCGCAAGAAGCTGCTGTTCACGCTCTTCATTATCGCCATGTTCCGGCTCGGCTCGTCGCTGCCGACGCCAGGGGTCTCCGAGCGCGCGCTCAATGCCTGCCTGAACACTGCCGCTCACAGCGGCAGCAGCGGCGGCGTGTTCCAGCTCGTCAACCTCTTCAGCGGCGGCGCGCTGCTGAAGCTGACCGTTTTCGCGCTCGGCATCATGCCCTACATCACCGCAAGCATTATCCTGCAGCTGCTCGCCGTGGTCATCCCGCGGCTGGAGACGCTGCGCCAGGAGGGCCAGAGCGGCCAGGCGAAGATTACCCAGTACACCCGGTATCTCACGATCGGCCTGGCGATCCTGCAGTCCACCGGCATCGTTGCGCTGGCCCGCTCCGGCAACCTGATCACCGGATGCTCCGGCACCGCGCTGATTCCCAACGACTCGGTTTTCACGATCGCGACCATGGTCATCTGCATGACAGCCGGGACCGCGGTCATCATGTGGCTGGGCGAGCTGATCACCGACCGCGGCGTCGGCAACGGCATGTCGCTGATGATCTTCACTCAGGTGATCGCGGTGATCCCTGGCGAGATGGAAGCGATCTACTCGGCCAAGGGCAGCTTCATCTTCGCGCTCGTGCTGGTCGTCGGCATCGCGATCATCGCGTTCGTCGCTTTCATGGAGCAGGCGCAGCGGCGGATCCCGGTGCAGTATGCCAAGCGGATGGTGGGCCGGAAGATGTACGGCGGCACCTCCACCTACATCCCGCTGAAGGTGAACCAGGCTGGTGTCATCCCGGTCATCTTCGCCTCCTCGATGCTCTACATCCCGCAGCTCGCCTCGCAGCTGTTCGGGAAGACGGACGCCACCAGCGGCTGGCAGCTCTGGGTGCAGGAGCATCTGGTCCGCGGGGATGATCCCTACTACATGGTGATCTTCTTCCTGCTCATCATCTTCTTCACGTACTTTTATGTGTCGATCACCTTCAACCCGACCGAGGTGGCCGACAACATGAAGAAATACGGCGGATTCATCCCCGGTATCAGGCCCGGCGGGCCGACGGCCGGGTATCTCAGCTTCGTGCTCAGTCGTCTGACGGCGCCGGGTTCGGTGTACCTGGCCGCGGTCGCCCTGATCCCGATGATCGCGATCGGGCTCGTCGGGGCTTCGTCGCAGTTCCCGCTCGGCGGGACCAGCATCATGATCGCGGTGGGAGTGGGTCTCGATACAGTGAAGCAGATAGAGAGTCAGTTGCAGCAGCGCAACTATGAGGGTTTTCTTCGGTAGTGCGCGTCGTCCTCGTCGGGCCCCCCGGTGCGGGCAAGGGGACACAGGCCCAGTTCATAGCCTCACACCTGGCAATCCCGAAGATCTCGACAGGTGACATTTTCAGGTCCAACGTGAGCACGGGCACGGACATGGGCATGCAGGCCAGGGCCTTCATGGACCGCGGCGACCTGGTCCCCGACGAAGTGACGATCGCGATGGTGCACAGCCGCCTGCAGGAGCCCGATGCGCAGGCAGGGTTCCTGCTGGACGGCTTCCCGCGCAACGTCCCGCAGGCCGAGACTCTGAAGAAGACGCTCACCGAGTGGGAGAACAGGCTCGACATCGTCCTGGAGCTCGTCGTCGACGACGACGAGGTGGTCAGGCGCCTGTCCGGGCGGCGGACCTGCCGCCGCTGCGGTCATGTCTGGCACGTGCTCTTCGATCCCCCGGCGCGGCCGGAGACGTGCGACGACTGCGGCGGCGAGCTCTTCCAGCGAGACGACGATCGTGAGGAGACCATCAGGCACCGGGTCGACGTCTATCAGCAGCAGACCGCGCCGCTGATCTCGTTCTACGCCGATGAGGGCATTCTGCTGGGCATTGACGCCACCGGGCCGGTGGAGGAGATCACCGACCGGTCGCTGAGCGCGCTCCGGCGCTTCATCCGCTGAGGTCAGCTCGCGCGTTCTGCGGGTACCGTGGAAGAGATCCCTGGAGGCCGTCATGCGGATGCGGCAGGAGCCGCGGATTCAGCTCAAGACCCCCGGTCAGATCGCAATGATGCGCGAGGCCGGGCTGGTGGTGGCTTGCGCCCTGCGCGCCGTGGCAGCGGCGGCCGAGCCGGGCGTCAGCACCGCGGAGCTCGACGTGATCGCCGAGCGCGAGATACGCGGCGCCGGAGCAGTCCCGTCGTTCCAGGGCTATCACGGCTTCCCGGCGACAATCTGCACATCGGTGAATGACCAGATCGTGCACGGCATCCCCAGCCCGCAGGTGCGGCTGGCCGCTGGCGACCTGATCTCGATCGACTGCGGTGCCATCGTCGGCGGCTGGCACGGCGACGCGGCGGTCACAGTGGGGGTCGGCGAGATCACCGGCGAGCTGTCCGGCCTGCTGGACGCGTGCGAGCGGGCGCTCTGGCACGGCCTGGCGCGCGCTCTCGCCGGGAGCCGCCTGACGGACATCTCGCACGCGGTCGAGTCGTGCGCGCAGGCCAGCGGGCCGTACGGGATCGTGCGGGATTACGTCGGGCACGGGATCGGCACGCAGATGCACATGGACCCGCCTGTTCCCAACTTCGGCAAGCCCGGCCGGGGCCCGTTGCTGACCGAGGGAATGGCGCTGGCTGTCGAGCCCATGCTGGTGCTCGGCCAGCCGCAGACGCGGCTGCTCGACGACGACTGGACAGTGGCTAGCGCCGACGGAAGCCCGGCAGCGCATTTTGAGCACACTGTGGCCGTCACGGCGGACGGCCCGTGGGTGCTGACCGCCGAGGACGGCGGGGCTTCCGGTTTCGCCGCTTTCTGCGCCGGGCAGGCGCGGTCGCTGCCGGCCACTGCCCGCACGACGCTGAACAGCTGAGAGGAGCCCGATGGCCGCTGATCCCAGGATCCGGGTCTCCGACGATGATCGGGACCGGGCGGCAGCCCTGCTGCGCGAGCATCACGCGGCAGGACGGCTGGACGCCGAGGAGTTCGACGAGCGTCTCGACCGCGCTCTGGCGGCCAAGACGACCGGCGACATCGAGGAGCTGCTGTCTGACCTGCCGGCCATTGACCTGTACCGGCTGCCGGACGCAGGCCTGCAGCGCCGCCGCGGCCCGCTGCCCGGCTCGAGTTCCGCGCTGGCAGCGCTCCGAGATCAGGGCGGGATGGCGCAGCATGGCAGGTTCTCGCCGGCCTGGCGCGCCGCCTGGGGCTCCTGGTTCACTGTCACGCTGGTCCTCGTCGTCGTCTGGGCGATCAGCGGCTTCGGGGCGCCGTGGTTCCTGTTCGTAGCCGGGCCGTGGGGCGCGATCCTGCTCGGCCGGTGGATTTCCGGCGCCCCGCAGAATGGCCCGCGCGGTGGCCCGCACCGAGGCCCGCGCGATGGCCGGCGCCGCCCGGCCAGGCCCGGTCAGCTGCCGGGTGACCATGATCAGCTGGGCGGCGCACCGCCGGGCTGAGCGTTACTTCCCGGCGGCGGCCGGCGGGAATATCTTGCCCTCCGCCCCGGTTATCGGCATTGCCGCCAGGTCGGCGGAGGCCCGGTTCGCTTTGCGGGCACGGCTGAAGTAGACTCTGCTGCGGTCCATGAGCTGCCGTACCAGCGGAGCCAGTGCCCGTGGTGTGTAGGCAGCATTCGGGCGCGCCGCCCATGTCCGGGATGCGTGCGCAAGCACGCCGCCGGATCGCGGGGGGCAAACCACCGCTGACGGCATGACGCCCGCCGCGGCACGGCCAGCAACGGCCGCGCCCGGCAGGCCAGCAGTAACCCCAACCCACCAGCACCAGCTAGCACGACGATGACCGGCAGGCTGGCCGACGATCGGCGAAGCGCGGAGGATATGCCCAAGAAAGACGGGGCCATTGAGATCGAGGGCACGGTAGTGGAATCGCTGCCCAATGCGTTTTTCCGAGTGGAGCTCGACAACGGGCACAAGGTCCTGGCCCACATCAGCGGGAAAATGCGGATGCACTACATCCGGATCCTGCCCGATGACCGGGTGGTCGTTGAGTTGAGCCCCTACGACCTCAGTCGTGGACGGATCGTCTACCGGTACAAGTAACGAGCAGACGGTGCACGGGCCGCGCGAGCGGTCCCGAGCGCCCGAGGAGACCGAAAATGAAGGTCAAGCCGAGTGTGAAGAAGATCTGCAGCAAGTGCCGGGTCATTCGCAGGCATGGCCGCGTCATGGTTATCTGCTCTGATCCGCGGCACAAGCAGCGGCAGGGCTGAGCCGCAGACCCCCGCAGCAGAGGCAGCAGTCACAAGCACAGCAGCTCGCAGCACAGAGCAGTACACAGCAGTTAGTACACGGCAGTTCGAAGTACACGGCAGTTCGAAGTACACGGCAGTTCGAAGTACACGGCAGTTCGAAGTACACGGCAGTTCGAAGTGCGGAGCAATTCGCAGCACGGCAGCCAGCAGCACGGCTGCCAAGAACTCGGCAGGAACAAGGTAAGACGCGCACCGCAAATGTCCGCCGTCGGCCAGGCTGGCGGCGGACGACCCCCGGAGGAGGCCGGGGCCGGGTCCGGGCAGGGACGCGGGAGCGGCGCGCAGGACCTCCGCGACAGAAGGAGAACTGCCCGCGATGGCACGTCTGGTCGGCGTCGACCTTCCCAATGAGAAGCGGCTTGAGGTCGCCCTCACCTATATCTACGGCATCGGCCGCACCCGCGCGCTCGAGACGCTCAGCGCAACGGGCGTCAGCGCCGACACTCGCGTCCATCAGCTGCGCGACGATGAACTCGTCCGACTCCGGGACTGGATAGAGGCCACTTACCGGGTAGAAGGTGACCTGCGCCGCGAGGTGCAGGCCGATATCCGCCGCAAGGTGGAGATCGGGTGCTATCAGGGCATCCGGCATCGCCGCGGGCTGCCCGTGCACGGCCAGCGCACGCAGACTAATGCCCGCACCAGGAAGGGCAAGAAGAAGACCGTGGCCGGCAAGAAGAAGGCCGGCAAGAAGTAGTCCCTAGTGCCGTGCCCCCGTCGGGGTCGGCACGGCAGCCACAGCGGACCGACCACCTCCCGGAGTTGATGAGCAGGATGCCTCCCAAGAGCCGTACCGGCGTCAAGAAAGTGCGCCGCAAAGAGCGCAAGAACATCGCGCACGGGCACGCCCATATCAAGAGCACCTTCAATAACACCATCGTTTCGATCACTGATCCGATCGGCAGCGTCATCTCGTGGGCGTCGTCGGGCCAGGTCGGCTTCAAGGGCTCGCGCAAATCCACGCCGTTCGCCGCCCAGATGGCAGCCGAGGCCGCGGCGCGCCGGGCGATGGAGCACGGCATGCGCAAGGTCGACGTCTTCGTGAAGGGTCCCGGCTCCGGCCGGGAGACCGCGATCCGGTCCCTGCAGGCAACCGGCCTGGAGGTCGGCTCCATCCAGGACGTCACCCCGGTTCCGCATAATGGCTGCCGCCCGCCTAAGCGGCGCCGGGTCTGAGGAGTAAGCGACAAACATGGCACGATATACCGGTCCGGACTGCAAGCGCTGCCGCCGCGAGAAGACCAAGCTGTTCCTGAAGGGCGCCAAGTGCGACTCGCCCAAGTGCCCCATTGAGATCCGGCCTTACCCGCCTGGTGAGCACGGCAGGAACCGGCCGAAGGAGAGCGAGTTCCTGCTGCAGGTCAGGGAGAAGCAGAAGGCCCGCCGCATCTATGGCATCCTCGAGCGGCAGTTCCACAACTACTACGAGGAAGCGACCCGCAGCCGGGGCAAGACAGGTGAGGCGCTGCTGCAGATCCTGGAGAGCCGCCTGGACAACGTGGTCTACCGGGCCGGCTTTGCCAAGAGCCGTGACATGGCCCGCCAGGTCGTCCGGCACGGTCACATCCTGGTCAACGGCAAGAAGGTCGACATCCCCTCGTACCGGGTCAGCGAGAGCGACATCGTCGAGGTAGCCGCCAAGTCGCGCGAGCTGACCCCGTTCGTGGTGGCGCACGCTGAGGCGGGGGAGCGGCAAGTGCCTGCGTGGCTTGAGGTGATCCCGGACAGGATGCGTATCCTCGTGCATGCGCTCCCCGCCCGGGCGCAGATCGACACGCTCGTTCAGGAGCAGCTCATCGTCGAGTACTACTCGAAGTAACGGCCTGCGGCCCGCCAGCGGGGCGGTGCCGACGGCCGCTGGCGGCGGCTGCCGCCAGCCAGGTCGCGACTGTCAAATAGCGGGCAGCGCGGAAAGGAATCACCATGCTCATCGCCCAGCGTCCAAGCCTCACCGAGGAGCAGGTAGACGAGTTCAGGTCGCGGTTCGTCATAGAGCCGCTCGAGCCCGGATTCGGCTATACGATCGGGAACTCGATCCGCCGCACGCTGCTGTCCTCGATTCCCGGTGCCGCCGTCACCAGCATCAGGATCGAGGGCGTGCTGCACGAGTTCTCTACCGTGCCGGGGGTAACCGAGGACGTCACCGACATCATCTTGAACCTCAAGGAGCTGGTGGTATCTTCCGAGCACGACGAGCCAGTGCACATGTATCTGCGCAAGCAGGGCCCGGGCACGGTCACCGCGGCGGACATCGCGCCGCCGGCTGGCATGGAAGTGCACAACCCTGATCTGCACATCGCCACGCTCAACGGAAAGGGCAAGCTGGAGATGGAGCTGACGGTCGAGCGCGGCCGCGGCTACGTCTCAGCCGCCCAGAACAAGCAGCCCGGCCAGGAGATCGGCCGGGTCCCGATCGACTCGATCTACTCGCCGGTCCTGCGGGTGACCTACAAGGTCGAGGCGACCCGAGTCGAGCAGCGGACCGACTTTGACAGGCTCATCCTGGACGTCGAGACCAAGCCGTGCATGCGGCCCCGGGACGCGGTGGCCAGCGCCGGCAAGACGCTGGTCGAGCTCTTCGGGCTTGCCAGGGAGCTGAACGTCGACGCCGAGGGCATCGACATCGGCCCGTCGCCTACGGATGCGGCGCTGGCCGCGGACCTGGCACTGCCGATCGAGGAGCTGAACCTGACCGTCCGCTCGTACAACTGCCTCAAGCGCGAGGGAATACACACGGTGGGCGAGCTGGTCGCCCGCAGCGAGCAGGATCTGCTGGACATCCGTAATTTCGGCGCGAAGTCGATCGAGGAAGTCAAGCAGAAGCTGATTGACATGGGCCTGGCCCTGAAGGACTCGCCACCTGGATTCGACCCCGGATCTGCCGCGGATAGCTACGGGGCGGACGACGACGAAGACGACGATGGCGACGGCTACGTCGAGACCGAGCAATACTGACGGGTCAGCTGACCCTCCAGGCAGGAACCGAGGAGAGTTCTCCGATGCCCACGCCCACCAAGGGCCGTCGACTGGGCGGCAGCTCGGCCCATCAGCGGCACATGCTGGCGAACCTGGCCACTGCGCTGTTCGAACACGGCAAGATCACGACGACCGAGTCAAGGGCGCGCAGGCTCCGGCCCGTTGCCGAGCGCCTGATCACCTTCGCCAAGCGGGGTGACCTGCATGCCCGCCGTCAGGTGCTTGGCGTCGTGACCGACAAGAGCGTGGTGCACACCCTGTTCGCCGAGATCGGGCCCAGCTTCGCCAGCCGGGACGGCGGGTACACGCGCATAACCAAGGTCGGCCCGCGCAAGGGCGATAATGCAGCCCTCGCGGTGATCGAGCTGATCCGCGAGGAAGCCGACGTGAAGCCGCGCCGCCG
>DATJZH010000081.1:0-4872 GCA_035499215.1 Streptosporangiaceae bacterium
GCCGCGAGCCTGCGCTACGCGGGGTTCGAGGTCATCACGGCAGCCGCGGGCTCCGAGGCCGTGCAGTCGGCGCAGCGGCACCGGCCCGACCTCATCGTGCTGGACGTCATGCTGCCGGACATGGACGGATTCGACGTCATCCGGCGGCTGCGCGGCGGCGGCGCTCGCATTCCCGTCGTCTTCCTGACCGCCCGCGACTCGACCGAGGACAAGATCCGCGGCCTGACGCTTGGCGGTGATGACTATGTGACAAAGCCGTTCAGCCTGGAGGAGGTCATCGCCAGGATCCGGGCAGTACTGCGCCGGACTCGCGGCGACGGCACCGAGCCGCCGCCGCGACTGAAGTTCGCTGACCTCGAGCTGGATGAGGACAGTCACGAAGTCTGGCGGGCCGGCCAGCAGATCCCGCTGTCTCCGACCGAGTTCAAGCTGCTCAGGTACTTCATGAGCAACGCGAACCGGGTGCTCTCCAAGATGCAGATCCTGGACCATGTGTGGGACTACGACTTCCGCGGCGACACCGGGATCGTCGAGTCCTACGTGTCGGTACTGCGGCGCAAGGTCGACACCGCGCAGCCGCACTTGCTGCACACGCTGCGCGGAGTCGGCTATGTGCTCCGGCTCCCCTCGTCTTAGGGCCCAAGCGCCTTATGTCGTTTTCGGGCAATTCGGTAGGCGTCTGGCGGTGGGTCCGGCAGCTTCCCAGCCGGACCCCGTTGCGCGTCAAGCTGATCACCGCGGTCCTCGCCCTGGTAGTGATCGCCCTGGCGGCCATCAGCATCGTTGGCATCTCGGTGCTGAAGAGCTATCTGCTAGGCCAGGCAAACGCAAGTCTGCAGAGCATCTCCGCAAGTTCGGGCCAGAAAGTTCAGAGTTACCTGTTCGGCCAGCAGCCCGGCGCTTTCTACCGCGGGACGGTGGAGTGGATACCACAAGGCGGCACGCTGCAGGTGGTGGCGGTCGGGGCGCGCGACTACGGCGGGCAGGCGCAGATCCTTCCCCCTCCCGCCGTCGAGACCAACTCGAGCTGGCTTGCGGCGCACTCCAGTCGGCCGGTAACCGTGGGCGCCCAGTCCGGCGGCGGCATCTGGCTCATCGCAGTGTATCCAGGCCAGTCGTTCCAGACGCCAAACGGCGCGGTAACCGGCACCATCATCGTTGGGATCGATGTCACTAGCTTCTACGCCGACATTGCCAAGCTCCGCGCCATCGACCTGATCGTGAGCGGGATCGTCCTGATGGGGATAGCGGTGGCCGGGATCGCCGTGATCCGAGCCAGCCTGCGGCCGCTGACGGAAATTGAGGAAACTGCGCACGACATCGCTGCGGGCGATCTGACCTGCCGCGTTCCTGATCGCGACCCGAGAACGGAGGTCGGCCGACTCGGCCGGTCGCTGAACGTGATGCTGGCGCAGATCGAGACTGCCTTCCGCGCCAGGGCCGCTTCCGAGGCCGCCGCCCGCCGATCCGAGGAGCGAATGCGGCAGTTCGTCGCCGACGCCAGTCACGAGCTGCGCACCCCGCTGACGGCGATCCGCGGTTTCGCTGAGTACTACCGGCAGCGCGGCGGCCTTGACCTGTCGTCACGCGGCGGCGTTGACCCGTCGTCACGCGGCGGCGTTGACCCGTCGGCACGCGGCAGCGTTCCCGAGAGCTCTGCCGGGCGGGCCCTGGCCGCTGGCGGCCCGGACGCCGCCGCAGCGGGTGCCGCCGCAGCGGGTGCCGCCGCAGCGGAATCCCTCGCGGCCGATGCCACCAGCGCGGGCGCCGAGACAACGGGTACCGGGTCTGATCATCTCAACGGCCGGCCCGGCTCCCTCGCCCCGGCCGACCTGAACCGGATCATGCGGCGGGTCGAGCAGGAGTCGGCCCGGATGGGCGTACTGGTGGACGACATGCTGCTGCTGGCGCGGCTGGACCAGCAGCGCCCGCTCGAGCGCCAGACCGTCGATCTGCTCGCCCTGGTCGCCGATGCGGTGCATGATGCCCGCGTCGTGGCACCGGAACGCCGCATCAGCCTGACCGTCGGGTCCGGCGCTGCCCTGCTCGTGCTGGGCGACGAGACCCGGTTGCGGCAGGTAATCAGCAACCTGATGAGCAACGCGCTCGTGCATACCCCCGACGGTACGCCGATCGACGTCCGGATCAGGTCCGGCAGCCTGGACGAGGGCCGGGACAGGAAAGGACCGGGCGCAGCCGACGCGGCCACGCAGCGGCTCGCCGCGGTTCTCGAGGTCGCTGACAAGGGCCCCGGGCTCACTCCAGAGCAGGCGGAACGCGTGTTCGAGCGGTTCTACCGGGCCGACAGGGCCAGGACTTCAGGCGGCAGCGGGCTCGGCCTGGCCATCGTGGCAGCGCTCGTGGCCGCGCATGGCGGCACTGTCTGGGTCCAGTCGCCGCACGCAGAGGGCGCCGTCTTCCGCGTCGCGCTGCCTCTCGCTCCAGAAGCTCTCGGCGCCAGGTCAGAAGAAGAAGAAGATCCCGAGCCGGGAATTCCCGCGGGCGCGGAACCAGACGTCATCGAGTCCCATCCCCGAGACCACGGATCGGCAGCGCGCTAGCTCCGGCGTGCCGGTCCCCGGCCTGCCCGGCCG
The DNA here is from genome assembly GCA_035499215.1 of Streptosporangiaceae bacterium. Lineage (GTDB taxonomy): Bacteria > Actinomycetota > Actinomycetes > Streptosporangiales > Streptosporangiaceae > DATJZH01. Next base: position 2,595 of record DATJZH010000081.1, read on the forward strand.
GAAAGCGCCGCGCGGGCCGCGCCCAGCATGGCCTCCCGGTAGGCGGCGCCGAACAGGCACACATGCACGAGCAGCGGATGCAGCTGATGCAGCGGAACACGGGCTCGCCAGCCGTCAGCAAGTGGCGCCCGGTCCTGGTAAGCAGCCATCACCCGGTCCAGCGACGGCGCACCGAACAGGGCCAGCATGGCCAGATCGGTCTCCCGGTGCCCGCCGTGCGCCGCCGGGTCAATCAGCCAGCCGCGGCCGCCCGACCACAGCACATTGCCAGACCAGCAGTCGCCGTGGATCCGGCTGGTCCGCTCCGCCGGGCCCGCCAGCTCAGGGAGACGCTCAGCGACGGCCTCCACGAGCCGCACGTCAGCGGCGTCCAACAGGCTCGCGTCCCTGGCCCGCCGCGCAAACGGCAGCAGCCGCTGCCTGGCATACCACTGCGGCCAGGATTCACCGCCGGAATTGCCGAGCGGCAGCCCGGCAATGAATCCCGGCCACGGCGCGCCGAGGCGGCCAGGATCGGCACCATGCAGGCTGGCCAGGTCGCGCCCGAAGGCCTCAGCCGACCCTCGGCTCGGCTGCTCCTGCGCTACCCAGCTGATGGCCAGCACCCCGTCCGCGCAGCCCAGGACCTCAGGGACCGGGACAGCATCGGCCTCAGCGAGCCAGCGCAGCCCGTTCGCCTCGGCGGCCAGGCCCGCCGCCCCCGATCCGCCGGCAACGCGGCCGACCAGGCCGCCCGCCGACCGGCTCACTGCCATCGACGGACCGGCGGCCTTGACGAACACCATCCGCCCGTCCGTCAGGAGCACGCGAAAGTGGCCGATTCCGTGCTGGCTCCCGAGCGGTTGCGTATCCCGCACGGCGGTGCCAGTCAGCTGCTCGAGCCGACGGGTGAGATCGGGGTACATCACCAGCTGCCGCGCCCGTTATCGGCGGTCGCGCAGCTGCCCGGCGAGCTGGCCGGCCAGTCCGCTGGCCGCCGCCAGGACCAGGCCGAAAACCTCGGCGAATTCTCCCTCGGCCCCACCGTAGGGGTCGGGGACCTCTGCCTCCGGTTCCGCCGCAGGGTCAAAGGACCGCAGCAGCCGGACCCGGCCGGCTAGCTCCGGCCGGCCTGCCGCCATCCGGAGCAGGTTCCGCAAGTTGCTGCGGTCCATGGCGATGATGAGGTCATAGCCGCCGAGCCAGGATCTGTCGATCTGGCGGGCGCGGTGCGCACTGCCGTCGTAGCCGCGGCGAGTCAGCTCGGCATGCGCCCTTGAGTCCATCGGCCTGCCCAGATGCCAGTCCCCCGTGCCGGCACTGTCGACGACTACCCTGCCGGAAAGGCCGACCCGGTCGAGCTCGCTGCGGACCACTACCTCCGCCATCGGCGAGCGGCAGATGTTTCCCAGGCAGACCAGGCAGATCCGGTACATTCCTGCGGGCTCCAGCGGTGCCGGTGCCGGCACCAGGACATGACTATCGGCGGGCATACGACAAGCATGCCGCACCGGGTCACCTGCCGCGCTGCCCGCCTCAGCCACAGAGCGAGGACCAGGCGCCTGATCGGGCCCGGCCCTGGCCAGATCACGCCCTCATGCCCTGCAGAATCAGCCGTCAGCCCGCCTGTCACGATGGGCGCATGGCTGCGACGAGCGACTACCGGAAGCTGTCCTTCTGGCACGACACCGTTCCGGGGACGCTGGCGCCAGGCGATCCGCTGCCAGGTGACGCGGACGCGGACGTGGCGATCGTCGGCGCGGGGTTCACCGGGCTGTGGACCGCTTACTACCTGTCGCAGGCAGATCCGGCCCTGCGGATCGCCATCTGCGAGCGGCAGATCGCCGGATTCGGCGCTTCGGGCCGCAACGGCGGCTGGTGCTCGGCGCTCTTCCCCGCCTCGCTGAGCAAGCTTGAGCGGATGGCGGGCAGGGAGGCGGCAGTCGCCCAGCACCGTGCGATGCAGGACACGGTTGACGAGGTAGGCAGGGTGGCGACAGCCGAGGGTATCGACTGTCACTGGGCAAAAGGCGGCACCGTGCAGCTGACCAGGTCGCCGGTCCAGCTGGAGCGAGCCAAGGCGGGGGTCGCGGAGGCACGCAGGTTCGGTTTCGGCGCGGACGACCTGAGGCTGCTGGATGCCGCCGAGGCCAGCCAGCTAGTGGTCCCGCCGATAATTACATCGGTGTAAGATCGCTGCCAGTCTCGGCGAGGGGAAGCGCCGAGCCTCCGTAACCTGTCCTGCGTTGCCGGAGGCTGCCCTCGTGAGCCGGTCGTCGCGGTTTGTGATCACGTTGTC
>DATJZH010000082.1:0-5914 GCA_035499215.1 Streptosporangiaceae bacterium
CACCTCACGGTCGCGCGGCGGAACCTCCACGCTCACAGTCAACGGCATAAGCCATCGTCCGCGAGCAAGAATCAGAGGTCAAGCTACCTCGTTCACGGGACACTAGAAGAGATCAAGCTGCGTAACGGGTCTCCCGCCGTCATCCAGCCCGCGAGCGTGATGCGGTGACCGTGCTGCGCCAGCGCGCCATCAGGCCGGCCTGCGCATCCTCGACGGTCAGCGCGTAGCTGAGGTGATCGCGCCACGATCCGTCGATGTGCAGGCTTCGGCGGCGGATGCCTTCCTCCCGGAATCCAAGCTTCTCTACCACCCGGCGGCTTGCCTGGTTCTCCGGCCGGATGGTGGCCTCGATCCGGTGCAGGCCGACGACGAAGAAGCAGTGGTCTATCGCCATCGCCAGCGCGGTGGGGATCACGCCGCGCCCGGCGCAGGCCTCATCGATCCAGTAGCCGACCTGCGCGGACCTCGCCGATCCCCAGACGATGCTGCCCACCGTAAGCTGACCGGCAAACCGTCCGCTGTACGTCACCACCCACGGCAAGGTCAGGCCCTGGCGCGCCTCCTTGCGCATCGTCCGCGCCATCGCGACGTAGGGCCCGAGACTGGACCGGTAGAGCGGCGTCTCCGGGTTGGTCGGCTCCCATTGCCGCAGCCACGATGAGTTGCGCACCCGGGTATCGCGCCATGTCGCGGCATCCTTGGCTTTCACCGGGCGCAGGCTCACGGGCGCATTCAGAAGGGCGGGCTCAGTGAGGGTTACCGGCCACCCGCGCATGCGTGCCACCACACCATCATTCCCCGGCAGCGGACCGGAGCGCTATCGGGTCACGCGATGAATGCATATTGATGCTTTATGTCACTAATCCACGATGACGAACTGGCCGGAACCTCACGCCTGCCGGGGATGGTCGCCGCCCCTTGCCTGGTCGACGGCATGTGTCAGCACCCTCGACAGTACCCCCATCCCGTCCCGCACACCGCCGGTCGAGCCAGGCAGGTTCACGATCAGCGTGGTCCCGGCAAAGCCTGCCAGCCCGCGGGAGAGCACTGCCGCAGGGACCCCGGCGGCCGCGCCGGCCGCCCGGATGGCCTCAGCGATGCCGGGAACCTCACGATCGATGACCATGCTGGTCATTTCCGGAGTGACGTCACCCGGCGTCAGGCCCGTCCCCCCGGTCGTGACCACCACGTCATAACCGGCCGCGACGCCGTCGCGCAGCGCCTGCTCGACCACGCTGCCGTCCGGGATGACCACCGGTCCGTCCACCTCGCAGCCGGCCTCGCGCAGCAGGCCCGCGAGCACCGGCCCGGACTGGTCGGCGTACGCCCCGGCGGCGGCCCGGTTGGACACCGTGATCGCCAGAGCCCGGATCAAGTCAGCCTCCTCATGTCAGCCTCCTCATGTCAGCCTGCTCATGGCCGCCGCCAGGTGCCCGTCTTGCCGCCTGTTTTCTCCTCGACCCGGACATCAGTGATCATCGCCGCCGGATCGACTGCCTTGATCATGTCGATCATGGCCAGCGCCGCGACGGCGACGGCCGTCAGCGCCTCCATTTCGACCCCGGTCCGGTCGGCAGTGCGGGCGGTCGCGGCAATCAGCACGCCGTCGTCAGTCACCTGCAGGTCGACCGTGACCGAGTGCAGCCCGATCGGGTGGCAGAGCGGCACCAGTTCCGGAGTTCGTTTGGCGCCCTGGATCCCGGCGATCCTGGCCACCGCGATCGCGTCGCCCTTGGGCACCGTCCCCTCCCGCAATGCAGCCACAGCTGCCGCGGACAGCGCCACCTTCCCCGCCGCCGTGGCCGCGCGGGCGGTGACGGCCTTGCCAGTGACGTCGACCATCCGGGCCTGCCCGGCGGCGTCCAGGTGAGTCAGCCGGCGGGCTGCGCCGTCGGTGCCGGTCACGGCAGCTCCAGCACGTCAACGGCGTCGCCGGGCGCCAGCCCGGTAACTCGCTCCGGGACGATGATCAGCGCATTGGCCCTGGCCAGTGCTGCCAGCTGATGCGAGGACTGGCCGGACACCGGTGCGACAGTTCCCGCGTCGTGGTCGAGGACCCCGCGCAGGAAGGATCTCTTGTCCGGCGGGGACCGCAGCGGCGCGGTCAGGACGGCATGCAGCGGGGTGGGCCGTTTCGGCGAAAGGTCTTGCAGGACACGCAGGGCCGGCGCCACGAAGATCCAGAATGAGACGAACGCGCTCACCGGATTCCCCGGCAACGTGAAGATCGGGGTTCCCGCGGCGCCGACAAGTCCGAAGCCCTGCGGCATGCCCGGCTGCATGGCCACCTTGCGGAAGCTGACCGTGCCGAGCCCGGACAGCGCCGCCTTCACGACGTCATGCTCGCCGCCCATGCTGACCCCGCCGCTGGTGATCAGCAGGTCGGCGCCGGCGATAGCGTTCCGGACCGCGGCCAGCAAGCCATCGCGGTTATCTTTCACGACCGGATGGCGGCTGGCGTCGCAGCCGGCCTGCCGCGCCGCCGCCGCCAGCATCCAGCTGTTGGACTCCCAGATCTGGCCAGGGGCCAGCGGCTGACCGGGCTGGGCCAGCTCGTTGCCCGCGGAGATGACGGTCACCCGCGGGCGCGGTCTCGCTCCCACGCTGCCATGCCCGGACGCTGCGAGCAGCCCGAGCTGAACCGGGCCCAGCCGGGTGCCGGCCGGCAGCAGCAGGTCACCCGGCCGGGCGTCGCCGCCGGCGCGGCGGATCGAATCACCCGCAGCGACCGCGCGGCTGATGGCGACGCGCTGCGTCCCGCCATCGGTCAGCTCCACGGGCACGACCGCGTCCGCGCCCGCTGGCAGCAGGGCCCCGGTCATGATCTTGATGCAGCTGCCGGCGGCAAGGTCGCGGCGGCCGGTGTCGCCGGCTGCCACCTCGCCGCTGACCGGCAGGATCACCGGCGCACCGGCGGTGGCGGTCTCGACGTCGCCGGCCAGCACCGCGTAGCCGTCCATGGCGGAGTTGTCGAACGGCGGCAGTGGCCACCGCGCGGTCACGTCGCCGGCCAGCACGGCGCCGTCGGCGTCCGCCAGGCTGAGCTGCCGCGGCGACAGCGGCCGGATGGCAGTCAGGGCAGCGGCGAGATAGGTGTCCACGGAGTCCATGCGGCCTGCCAGGTGCGCTCGCAGATCAGGCTCCGGCGGCAGTGCCCTCGCCCGCAGCGGGCGGTGGCATCCTGTCCACGAAGTCACGCAGCCAGGGCACGAAATCCGGCGCGATATCCGGCCGTTCGGCGGCGAAGCTGACCACGGTGCGCAAATACTCCTGCTTGTTGCCGGTGTCGTAGCGGCGGCCGCGGAACTGGACACCGTGCACGCCGCCGCCATCGATCCCGCGGTGCTGGTCCGCACGAGCGAGGGTCCGCAGCGCATCGGTGAGCTGGATCTCGCCGCCGCGACCAGGAGCCGTCTGCCGGAGCACCCCGAAGATCGCCGGGTCGCAGACGTAGCGCCCGATCACGATCCAGTTGGACGGAGCCTCGCCCGGGTCCGGCTTCTCGATCAGGTCCGTTACCGCGACGATGTCGGCAGATTCAGTCGGCTTGATCGCCACGCAGCCATAGGCCGACACCTGGTCGGGCGGGACTTCCATCAGGCCGATGACGCTCCCGCCATAACGCTGCCTGGCCTCGATCATGCGGGGCAGCAGCGGGTCGCGCCGGTCGATGAAGTCGTCACCGAGCAGGACGGCGAACGGCGTGTTCCCGACATGCTCGGCGGCGCACAGCACCGCGTGACCGAGCCCGCGGGGCTCGCCCTGGCGCACGGAGTGGATCGTAGCCAGCTCGCGGGGCGCGCGCACCGCGGCCAGCCCGGCCTCGTCGCCCTTGGCCGTGAGCGCGGCCTCCAGCTCGTAGTTCTCGTCGAAGTAGTCCTCGATGGAGTACTTGCCGCGCCCGGTGATCAGCAGCAGGTCGGTCAGCCCGGCGGCGACCGCCTCTTCGACGACATACTGAATCGCGGGCTTGTCGATGACGGGCAGCATTTCCTTCGGTGTCGCCTTGGTCGCGGGCAGGAAACGGGTTCCGAGTCCTGCGACCGGGACGACTGCCCTGGTAACAGCAAGTGAGTCGGCCATGATAAAGAACTTTAGCTACCGCACTGGAGGACGCCGTGCAGCGCACCGGCCCAGAAGGCTCGTCCGCCGATGTCGCAAGGCAGAAGACCGCGCTGCGCCGGCGTGTCGCGGCGGCCCGCACACGGCTGCCGGAGGCCGAGCGCATGTCTGCCGGGCGGATGCTGCGCGATCACGTGCTTTCCCTTCCCGAGGCGCAGATGGCCGGTACGGTAGTCGCATACGTATCGGTGGGCACCGAGCCCAGCAGCAGCAGGCTGATCTTCGCCTTCTGGAAGCGCGGCAGCTACGTGCTGATCCCGCTGCTGCGCGCCGACGGTGACCTCGACTGGGCGTCATACGAAGGCCCGGACTCGCTGGCACCCGGGCCACGCGGCCTGCTCGAGCCCACCGAGCCGCCGCGCGGCGTGACCGCCATCAGCAGCGCGGACCTGGTAATCGCGCCGGCCCTGGCCGCGGACCGGCGGGGTTACCGGCTCGGCCGCGGCGGCGGCTGCTACGACCGGGCACTGGCCAGGGTCGGACCCGCCGTTCCCACGATCGCCCTGCTGTATGACGGCGAGCTGCTGGACTCGGTGCCGGTCGCACCCCATGACCAGCGGGTCCGGGCCGTCGCGCAGCCGGGGGAAGGAATCATCCGGCTGCCCCGGCGGTTGCTACCATTTAGCAGTTGAACGCGGCGAGTGCTAATGCCGCAGAAGGAGGAGCATGTGCCGACGTACCAGTACGCGTGCACCGAGTGCCGGGAGCGAACCGAGGTTGTGCAGAGGTTCAGCGACGAGCCGCTGACCGTGTGCACGGCCTGCGGTGGCAGGGTCCGCAAGGTCTTCTCGCCGGTCGGCATCGTCTTCAAGGGGTCGGGCTTCTACCGCACCGACAGCCGGGCGGCCGTCAGCGCCAACGGCAAGGGCGTGAACGGCTCGGCGCCGGAGAAGCCGGAGAGCGGAGCTGGCAGCGACTCTGGTTCGGCCGGGACCGACAAGAAGGCGGCAGGCAGCGACAAGAAAAAGACGGGGGAGCCCGCTGGCGCGGCCCCCGCGGCCGCGGCGTCTGCGTCCGCGTCCGGCTCGGGCACATCGTCCTCCTCCCCGTCTTCCTCGGGCTCGAAGGTCGCCTGACCTGCCGTGCCCGGGGCGGCTAGCATCGGGATTATCGGCGGCTCGGGCTTCTACGAGTTCATCGGCTCCGCCGAGCAGGTGACCGTCGAGACGCCCTTCGGGGTGCCGAGCGATCCGCTGACAATCGGCGAGGTCGCCGGGCGCCGGGTGGCGTTCGTGCCCAGGCACGGGCGCGATCACCGGTTTCCGCCGCATCGCATTCCCTACCGGGCGAACCTGTGGGCGCTGCGGTCGGTGGGCGTGCAGCAGGTGCTCGCGCCGAGCGCCGTGGGCTCGCTCACCACCTCGTACGGGCCCGGCACCCTGGTAGTGCCCGACCAGCTGGTGGACCGGACCCGCGGCCGGGCACACACCTACTACGACGAGGGTGCGGCGGTGCACGTGCAGTTCGCCGATCCCTACTGCCCCGTGGGCCGGGCCCATGCGGTGCGGGCTGCGCGAGGGGCCGGCTGGGTGCCGGCCGCCTCGGGAACGCTCGTGGTCATCGATGGACCGCGCTTTTCGACGCGGGCGGAGTCGCGCTGGCATGCGGCGCAAGGCTGGACCCTGGTCGGCATGACCGGCTATCCCGAGGCCGCGCTCGCCCGCGAGCTCGCGTTGTGCTACACGAGCATTGCCCTGGTCACCGACACCGACGCCGGAGTTGACGAGGGCGAGGGAGTCACCCACGCTGAAGTGTTCCGCGTGTTCTCCGCGAACATCGAGCGACTGCGGGA
>DATJZH010000083.1:0-12660 GCA_035499215.1 Streptosporangiaceae bacterium
TGCCCAGGCGCACGGTCAGCCCGCGGACCCTGGGCAAGACCTACACCGCGCCGGACGGCACGACGTTCCGCCCGTCCCTGTTCATAACGCTGACCTGCCCGTCCTACGGTCGGGTCGACCACCAGGGCGTGCCCGTCGACCCGGCGCCGCCAGGACGCCCCGGACCTCCCCCGGCGGCCAGTCACGCCGAGAACGATCGGGAAGACCTACACCGCGCCGGACGGCGCGACATTCCGGCCGTCCATGTTCCTCACGCTCACCTGTGACAGCTACGGCAAGGTCGGCCCGGACGGCACACCGGCCAGCCCGGACGCCTACGACTACCAGCGCGCGGCCCGCGACGCGCTGCACTTCGCCGCGCTGTTCGACCGGCTGATCCAGAACCTGCGCCGGTTCGTCGGCTACGACCTGCAGTACTTCGCCGCCGTCGAGCCGCAAAAACGCCTCGCCCCGCACCTGCACGTGGCGATCCGCGGCACCCTGGCCCGCGCCGAGCTGCGCCAGGTGCTCGCCGCGACCTACCACCAGGTCTGGTGGCCCCCGGCAGAGTTCGTGCGGCACGACGACGCGCACCTGCCCGTCTGGCACGAGGCATCCGGCCGGTACCTTGACCCGGCGACCGGGGAGTTCCTGCCGACCTGGGACGAGGCACTCGACGCCATCGGCCCCGACGACGAGCCGCTGCACGTCGCCCGGTTCGGACCCACGTTCGACGCGCAGGGCGTGCTCGCCGGATCGCGGGACTCGGCCCGGTGCATCGGGTACCTGACGAAATACCTGACCAAGCAGATAGCCGACTGCCACCAGGCCCAGACCGACGCCCAGGCCGCGCACGCCGGGCGCCTGGGCGACGCGCTCCGGTACGAGCCGTGCTCGCCCGCCTGCGCCAACTGGCTGCGCTTCGGCGTCCAGCCGAAGAACCCGCGCGAGGGCCTGCGGCCCGGCCGGTGCACCGGCAAGGCACACCGCCGCGAGTACCTCGGCTACGCCGGGCGCCGCGTCCTGGTGTCCCGCAAGTGGTCCGGCAAGACCCTCGCCGACCACCGCGCCGACCGCAGAGCCTGGCTGATGGCCACCCTCGGCCTGTCGGCAGCCGACCCGGCCCGCTACACGTGGGAACCGGTCACCCCCGGCGACCCCGACCACATGCCCCCCGCCCAGCGGCTCCTGCACGTCGTCGCCGACCGGCAGAAATGGCACGCCGCGCTCACCGAAGCAAGAGCCAGAGCCAGCGGACAGGACACCATTCGTTCGGCAGCCGGGCGGGCCGCATGACTGGCGTCGCAGAGGAGCCTCGTCCCGTCGACCCGTTCGCGGGTCTCCCGCTGCTCATCCCGGTCCCGAAGGCGGCCGAACTGCTCGGCATCAGCCGCGCAGCGGCCTACCGCCATGCCAGCGCCGGAGACCTGCCGTGCAAGCGGCTCGGGCGGCGGCTGTACGTCATCACCGCGCGGTTGCGTCAATTCATTGATACGGAGGTACCGGCCGCATGAAAGGCCATGTGTACAAGCGCGGACGGGCCTGGTCCTACATCTTCGACATGGACCCAGACCCGCTGACCGGCAAGCGTCGGCAGGCCAACGGAAGCGGGTTCGCGACTGAGAAGGCTGCCTGGCGGGCTTGCCGGACAGCGCTCAAGGAGTACGAGGACGGGCAACGAGTGCAGCCGTCAAAGCGCACGGTGGAGGACGCGCTCAACGACTGGCTGACGCGCATCCGTCACTCGGTCAAGCCGTCGATGTGGCAGAACTGGCGCAACTACGCGGACTACTACGTGATCCCGCACATCGGCCAGCGCAAGGCCCAGGAGATCGACGGCGCGGTCCTGGATGCTCTCTATGCCCGGCTGCTGGCCGAGGGCCGTCGCAGGACCGACAAGAACTCCCTGATGTATGACTACTGGCTGGCCAACCCGGACGCCAGGGCCGCCGATCTGGTCAAATCCTGCGGCGTCACGATCTACGCGGCTCGCGCGGCACTCCCCGGTTCCGGCGCGGCCGGAAACCGAAGGGCGAGGGGCAAGGTCTGGCGCCGAAGACTGTCGTCAACGTTCACCGCGTCCTGCATCGCGCCTGGGAGGACTTTGAAGCCTGGAAGTGGGTTCACCGTAACGTCGCCAAAGACGCTCACCCGCCGACTGTTCCCCGGCAGGGCCGCACGGTCTGGACCGTCGTGCAGCTGCGCTCCTTCCTCGACCACGCCCGGCCCGACCGGTTCTATCCCCTGTGGGTGCTGGAGGCGACATCGGGCATGCGGCGGTGCGAGCTGGCCGGGGCACGCCGCGACGGGCTCGACCTGACGGCCGGAACGCTCTCCATCGAGCTAACCCGCGTGGTGATCGATGGCCGCGTGATCGAGTCGGACGGCAAGACCGAGAATGCGCAGCGCGTGATCGCACTCGACCCGTTCACGCTCGCCGCCCTGGGGCGGCTCGTCGGCCAGCTCGATGCTGAGCGTAAAGAGCACGGACCGGACTATCACGATCACGGGCTGCTGTTCTGCTGGGACGATGGGCGCCCTCCGCATCCCGATACGATGACCCGCCGGTTCAAGCGGCTGTCCGAGCGCGCGGGGCTCCCGCTCATCGATCTGCACGACGTGCGGCACAGCTACGCCACGGCGGGCCGCGATGCGAAGATTGACTGGAAGGCGCTGAGCGTGCGGCTCGGCCACGCTGACGTAGCGTTCACGATGAAGCAGTACGTCCAGGCCGACCTGGAGGCCGACCGCCAGGTTGCGCACACGCTCGCTGAGCTGATCGTCGGCGGCTCCCTCGCCTCCGTGGTGGTCGGCCCGGAGGGCAGCGGCGACACCCTCGACCGGGCGTGACCGGCGGCGGTGGTTTACAAATCCGTTTACAAACAGCACGCAGAAGGCCCCTTCCGTGATCGGAAGGGGCCTTCGACCTGGTAGCGGGGGCGGGATTTGAACCCGCGACCTCTGGGTTATGAGCCCAGCGAGCTACCGAACTGCTCCACCCCGCGTGGCGTGCCTTAACTTTAGGGCTACCAGCGTCGGCAGGCAAATTGACGGCAAGACAGCGGGCAGGAGGCTCGGCAGCTGCCGAGCGGGTGATCAGGTGCCAGTTGCGCCCGAGCCGATAGCCGCCATCCAGATCACGTAATGCGCCGGCCAGGGCGATGTCGGCGGCTGCGCCAGTTCGTGCGGCGGCTGCGTCGTCACCAGGTCCAGCACCTTGACCGGGCTGCCACCCAGCGCGGTGAGCTCGCCGGGCCGGCCCGCAAGGAGCACTGGACGACGGCCTGCCCGAGTGATGTCGGCCAGGACGTTGTCGACCGCTGGCCCTCCCTGCCCGACCATCCATCCCACCGGCACGCCGCACATTCCCCTGATCACCTGGCTGAAGTGCTGGGCCACGCGGCGGTCCACGATGATCACCGATGCCGGACGCGGAATTGACGCGCAAAGCGCGCCGACAGCCGCGACTTGGCCGACTCCGGTCCGCCGCAGCGCCATTCCGCTGGCGCTTGGCCGCAGCCCGCCGCCGCGGCCGGCGTGGCTGAGCCCGAGCCCGAAGGTAGTCCACAGGGCCGGAAGCACAAGCGCCCCGACGCAGAACACGCCGACCGCCGAGACGATCACGCTGCCTGCGCCCCGCTGCCGGGCGACGCCAGCTAGCCAGCCCGCCGCCCACGTCGCGCAGACGATCAGGCCGGGGATGACGACCGGCACCAGGCGGCGACTGGCCCACGGCTGGTCGGGGACGATGTCGGGCCGCCAGAGGACGGCCACTGAGCCAAGGCTGATGACTGCCAGCGGCAGTCCCCAGTTGCGCCACGCCCCAGCCGGATCGCTCCAGGTCAGCAGTGCTCGCAGGCACCGGCGCACCAGCAGCGCGATGCCGAACCCGCCGAGCAGCACGGCCGGCGCGCCGACATACCAGATCACCCAGTACAGCGTGTCCTCCGCGTACTGCCGGCCCGGGTCGATCGGGAGATGCTCGACCCGCTGCAGGTAAGCGATGTAGCTCAGCACCGCCTGGCTGGTCTGCCCGCGCACGACCTGCAGGTAAGGCCGGACCGCGAGCCCGATCAGTACGGCGACGGCCAGCACGCCGCCGGCCTCGGGCAGCCAGCGCAGCGGCGGCCTGGCCAGTATCCGCCGCGCGGCCGCGCGCATGCCCGGCGCCCGCAGCAGCTTGACCACGGCGAGCGTGAGCGCGACGAGCCACGCCGCCACCAGCCCGATCAACTCAAGCACCGGTCCGAGGGAATCCATGAACGGCCGCGCCAGCAGGTAGCCATCCGCCAGGCCATAGCTGGTTCCGATGGCAACACCGCAGCAAAACGGAAGAGCTGCTGGTCTCCTGCCAGCCGCTAGCACTCCGGCGAAGGGGATGACGGCAAGGAGAAAGACGACGGCACCGGCATCCGCGAGGACGGTGAGGCCGAGGGCTAGTCCGCCGAGCCCGGAAAGCACCCGCTGCGGGGTAAGCCAGCCTGCCCACCGCGGCCGGGGAGCGTGGGTTAGCCGCCGCCGCGTGCCGCGGGAGGCCCGCGGCCTGGCTCGCTCGCTGGCCTTGCCCGGCACGGTCAGTGCGTCAATCACCAGGCTCAGGCCGCCGAACAGGAGGATCTGGACGAGAGTCTCGCTGAATGCCGACCGGCTCGTGTATTGCTCGGGCAGCGTCAGCGCGAGCACGAGCGCCCCGGCCGGCGCCCACTGCTGTCCGGCCAGTCGGGCGACCAGGCCGCCGAATACCACTATCGCCAGCCCGCCGAGTAAGGGGCTCATCGCCGCCGCAGTCGAGATGCCGTGCGTCCAGAACGCGCCAGCCAGCACCATGGGCAACCCTGAGGTGAACGCCGGCACCACTGACCCGCCATGCGCGAAGAAGTCGATGCTGGTGAAGCCCAGCGCGCTGTGCGTCCCGCCGAAGGCGGCCAGCGATTGCGGGATCGGCAGGGAGCCGTGCTGGGCAACCCAGTAGCCAGCCTGCAGGTAGCCGCCGGGGTCACGGGTAACGATTACCGCCGGGGAGTTCTCCAGCAGCTGCCAGGCAGTGAACGCGGCAGCCACCGCCAGCGTGCCGGCAGTCGCCCACCACGGCGCCCAGCGACGGCCGCGGACGGGGCCCGGCACGGCCCGGGGCCAGCTGGCCGGCGCATGCCGGAGCCCGCTCAGGGCGAGGATCACAGCCAGCGGCACTCCGATGAGCAACTCAGGGACCGGCTTGAATTCCCCGGCTAGCAGCAGCAGCAGGCCGGGCAGCAACCAGGCCATCGCCAGGATCGTGGGCAGCACAGTGAGCCGGGCAAACGCGGCCCCGGCGATGTCCTCGCCGCCAGCCGAGCCGGCCGGGCGCGCCCGGCGGCCGGCCCGCCGCGGGCGGCGGCCGGTCAAACGCGTGATCGCGGCCCGCGGACTAGCAAGTCCCTGGGCGGCGTGCGAGGCCGGGCGGGCGGATCCCTCAGGCGTCGCACCTTTAGTCTTCGGGTCAGCCGCCGCAGCAGGGTCCGGTTTGCCCCAGGCTGAGCTCTCGGCCCGGGCGGGGCCGCCAGCGTCACCGGGCTCGTGCGCGTCCCCGGGCTCATCCGCCTTCCCTGACCAGTCAGTCTCTGGTCTGTCCGCGCTGCGCTGCACTGCCACGCCCGATTCAGCCGACTCAGACCCGGCCCGCGCGTCCGCTCCGGCCGGGCGGGCGTGCCCCGCGGCCTGGTCAGGCCGCTGGCCGGACGCGGCGTTACCGCCGCCGGAAAGATCTTCAGTGGGCACAGCTCCCACTGTAGAGTGGGCCAGGCCCGGCGCCGCCCCAGGCGCGCGCCCATATCGCCGGCCAGCCCCGCAGTCCACGCCGGCGCCGGTCATCTCGCCGCCGATAGCCATGATTATCCCCTCTCGGGGCGGTTCCGCCAATAAAGTCCACATACGATCGGGCCCGATGTAACGGCCAGTCACCGCCCAGGGCTAACGGAAGATGTATGCGCCCGCAGGAGCGATGAGCCGTCACGACCATACCCGCGCCCAGGGCCGGCAACAGCCAGGAGGGGGTCGCGGTAGTCGCGGCGCACCTGTCGCAACGGCCGCCCAGCTTCGGGAGCTCGCTGAATATCCTGCTGATCAGCTCAGACAGCCGGTCGGGCGATAACGGCGCGATCGGCGGGCGCGGCGCGAGCACCACCACGTGATGGTGCGCCGGGGAGACGTGCACCAGCATCACCGTGTCTGAGCGATGGCCCGATCAACTATGATGTCGCGCCTCGCGTTGCACAGCTGATGATTGGAATCACGGCAGCTGGCTAGTACCACATATGAGGCCGATGAGCAGGGATAATGAGCTAACCGGGGATAGCGGGATTACATCGCAGGGGCGGTGGCCGCCGCGCAATCGCGATCGCCCCGCCGCCGCGGGCACCCGACGGCGTTCTGCAGCCCGGAAGGTGGCGGCCTGGACGGCGGCCTGCCTCGTCGCGGCCGCGCTCGCAGGCGCGCTCGCTGCTTACGTCAGGTACCAGGACGTCTGGCACAGCATCAAGCGCATCCATGTCACTGACCTCGGCGAGCGTCCCGCCGCCTACGGCACCGCATCGCTGAACATCCTGCTGATCGGCTCGGACAGCCGGTCAGGAAGGAACGCGAGGTTCGGAGCCGGGATCCGGGGCCAGCGTTCCGACACGATCATGATTCTGCACATCTCCCCCGGCCGGCGGGGCGCTACTGTCCTCAGCTTTCCACGTGACTCGGTGGTGCCCACCCTGGCGTGCCCGCCGGAGTCCGGATTTGCCGGCCAGCTGGCTCAGCCGGGCCAGTTCGAGCAGATCAACTCGTCGTTCGCGCTCGGCGGTCCCGGCTGCCTGTGGAAGACGGTCGAGCAGCTGACGCACATCCACGTTGACCACTTCATCGAGCTCAATTTCACTGGCTTCGAGCGGGTCGTCAACGACATCGGCGGCGTCAGCATCTGCCTGCCCTGGGCCATCACCGATCCGCAGTCCAAGCTGCACCTGTCCGAGGGGATGCATCGCGTCATGGGCGCGCAGGCACTGGCCTTCTGGCGGGTGCGCTACATCGGCGAGGGCTCCGATCTGGAGCGGATCCAGCGCGACCAGTACCTGATGGCGGCGCTCGTGCAGGGCGTCCAGCGCAGCGGCCTTCTCAGCAGCCCAACCAAGATCTACTCGGTAGTGACCGACGCGGCCGGGGCCATGACCACCGACAGCGGCCTGAGCCTGGGCACGATGATCAGGGTCGTCGAAAGCCTCCGGGCACTGTCCGCCCAGTCAGTGCAGTTCATTCAGGTGCCGACCGTCGGCTATCCGGCCAACCCGAACTGGGTGCAGTGGGCGCAGCCGCAGGCCAGCAGACTGTTCACGGCAATAGCGCACGACCGGACGCTGCCCGGGACCGCAATCCGCCCCGCCAGGCGGTCGATGCCGACCCTTGCGGCCGTTGCCGCATCCCGGGTCCGCGTCCGGGTCCTGAGCGGATCAGGCGTCGCCGGGATCGCTGGCCTGGCCGCGGCCAGGCTCGCGAGCCGCGGCTTCAAGGTGACGGGCACCGGTGACGCGGCAAAATTCAGCTACGCAAAAACAGTCGTCGACTACTCCTCAGCCGCCGACCTGAGTGCGGCCAGGACCCTGACAGCCTCGCTGCGCGATGTGACAGCACTGCGAAATCCCGCGCTGAAACCCGGCATCCTGGAACTGATCATCGGCTCCAGCTTCCGCGGCCTGGCGGCCAGCCCCGCGTCGGGCACTGCACCGCCTGGCCCGGCGCCATCAGGCACCGCCTCCACCATCAACCCGCCACCCGGCCCCGCGCCGTCCGGATCCGGCACCGCGTCGCCCGGCAGGGCATCATCCAGCACCGAATCGCCCAGCTCGCAGCCATCGGCGCGCTCCCGGCCCGCGGTCAGCGATCTCACCAGGACTTACGGCGGTATCACCGCCAATGCCAACGTCTGCCGCGATACCACCGCTTTCACCGGACCCGATGGCCGGTCCTTAGACCGCGCCGACGTCGGCCCGTCCTGGCCGGCGGACGCCTGCCGCCGTCAGCTGGCCGGGGCACAATGGCGTCGTGGAACTGTTCACACACTGGCATACCTGGAGCCAGGCCGAGCCACGGCTGGGCGAGCGGCTCCCCGCTGAGGTCGCCGAGGACGTCGGCGCAGCGGTCCGGTTCGCCGCGCGCTGGCATGGCGAACAGACCAGGCCCACCGGGGCGCCCTACCTTGAGCACCTGCTCGAGGCGCTTGAGGTGCTCGTGATGGGCGCCGGCCTGACCAGCCGTGACGTGCTCATCGCGGCGGTGCTGCATGACGTCGTGGAAGACACGCCCTGCACCCTCGAGGAGGTCACCGCTGCGTTCGGCCCGCGGGTCGCGGAACTGGTCGGCTGGGTGACGATTCCCGAGCCAGCGGCGGGCCAGGACCGGATCACCGTCAAGGCGGACTATCTGCGCCGGCTGGCTGGCGCTCCGCCGGACGCGCTGCTGGTCAAGCTCGCTGACCGGGCAAGCAATGTGCAGACCCTGCGCAACCTGCCGCCAGCCCGGCAGCACTCGTATTATGCCCAGACCGTCGCCTACATCATCCCGCTGGCCGCCGCCGGGACCTGGTTTGCCACCTGGTATGCGGCCTGGCAATCCGACTTCGCCGACCTCGCCGGCCCGCCGTGCGGACCGCGGTGATCACGTTCTGCGGCCGCGGGTAAGGCCCGGCCGCGCGGCAAGGCCGACCGGAGGGCACGGCTGCCGGAGTGCACGGCTGGCCGCCGCCGCGCCGCGGGCTCGCGCGGAGGGCAGCGCCAGCTCAGATGACCGGCGGCCGCCCCGCCCTGGTCATCCGCCACACGCTGCGGGCGCCGATCGGCTGCCGACGGCCGGGATCCATCCGCCAGCCCTCGGCGAAGCCCGACAGCCAAGCCCGCACTGCGACGGCGGACCTGACCCGCATGACGGTCATCGCCAGCCAGTCAGCCAGGAATACCGCGGCCAGCGGCCAGGGCAGGTTCCGGCGGGCGAGCAGCACCCGGTTCCTGCCGTCCAGCCGGTAGAAGTCGGGATGCCTGGAGTTCGGCAGCGGCGGATGGCACATGAGCGCAGCGCCGTCGTACTCCAGCCGGTAGCCAAGCTCAATGAGCCGCCAGGACAGGTCGATTTCCTCATGCGCGTAGAAGAATGCCTCGGGCAAGCCGCCCGCCGCCAGGAAGGCAGTCCGCCTGACAGCGCACGCTCCGCCGCTGAAGGTAGTGACCGGCGACGACCGGCTGGGGTCGCCGGCCAGCAGCCGCGGTACATGCCAGCGTGCACCCCGGCCGCCGCCGGGGTCGACGACGCGCAAGGACAGCACGGCAAGCTTCGGATCGGCGGCGAAGCGGGCTGCCACCTGCTCCCCCAGCGCCGGGTCGGGATACCAGCCATCGTCATCGAGAAACAGGACGACATCGCCGCCGCACGCCCGCAGGCCGATATTGCGGCCTGCGGCGACGCCCACGTTCTCCGGCAGCCGGATCGTCTGCACGCTGGCGGGCACCGGGGGCACGTCCGCGCCGTTGCCCACCACGACCAGGTCGACCCGGTCGCCATCCAGGGCATGAACGCTGTCGATGGCCCGGCGCAGTTCCGCGGGCCGGTTTCCCATCGTGAGGATCACGCAGGCCAGCTTCACCGCAGCCGCCTCGACGCCACGATGGCGACCAGATGCGCGACGACCATCAGGGCTGCCACTACAAGGCAGGCGAGCAGCAGAACCCTGGTCGCGAGCAGATCGCCCCGGACGTAGTCGGCGACCGCGGCAACGAGGATCAGCAGCGAGAGCTCCACCGCCTGGGTGATCCGGTGCACCCGCAGCGCACCGGCCAGCCGCCGGGCCAGGGCCAGGCTGGTCCCGCCTGGTTGCAGGGCCTCGTCGCCATGCCTGGCCGTCAGCCCGGCCTTGGCCCTGGCCACCACCACATTGTCGGTCTCGGCCTTGACCAGGACGGCGAGCAGTGCCGCTGCCAGGCCGGCCGTGACATACCCGCCGGAGATCACCAGCTGACCCTGAGCGCGTATGCCCAGCCCGACCAGCAGCGCTGACTCGCCGAGATAGTGACCGACGCCGTCCAGATACACACCGGTCGCCGACGTCCGGTTGCTCCACCGCGCCAGCTCGCCGTCCGAGCAGTCGAGCAGCAGATAAGCCTGAATCAGGATGGCACCGGCTACTGCGGTCGCCAGGCCGCCGAAGGAAATCACGACCCCGGCGGCGATGCCGCAGGCGATGAACGCCACTGTCACGGCGTTCGGCGACCAGCCGAGCCGGGCGAAGACCCAGGTGGCGTAGGGCGAGAAGTCCCGCATATAGAGCCGCCCGGCCCAGTGCTCGTCGTTCAGCCGGTCGATAACCGACTGCGGCTGGCCCGCCGACCTCAGCTCAGCCAGAGATGGCCCTGGCATACTCCTCCACTCGGTTGGCGATCTGCGCCTGCGACATGTCGAGGCGCTCCAGGATCGTGTAACGGCCAGGGCGGGTAGCTGGCGCATAGGCGACGGCCCTGGCGAAATCGGCGCGGGACAGGCCGAGGTCATCTGGGGTACGCGGCAGCCCGTGCCGGCGCAGGCAGCCGGAGATCAGCTCGGCGTGCCCGGCCTCCTCCCGCAGGTGCGCGCAGAACAGCGCGCCCACCCCCGCCAGCTCGCCGTGGCTGCCGGTGCCCGGATACAGCTGGTCGATCGCGTGCATGATCTCGTGATCGCCGCCGCTGCACGGGCGGCTCGATCCGGCTACCGACATGGCCAGGCCGGACAGGATCAGCGCCTCGGCGAGCACGGTGAGGAACTCATCGGACCGGGCTGACCCCGGCTGATTCAGCACGGCGTGCGCAGCCGACCTGGACATGGCCGCCGCCAACCCGTCGAGCGGCTCGCCGGTGTGGGTCGCGGCCAGCTCCCAGTCAGCGACCGCGGACAGGTTGCTCAGCACGTCGCCTATCCCGGCGCTGGCAAGCGGATCGGGAGCCCGCCGGACCCGGTCCAGGTCCACGACCACGGCTACCGGCATGACAACCCCGTAGGACGCCTTCCCCGACTCGTGCTCCAGGGAGCTGACCGGCGAGGCGATGCCGTCGTGCGCGAGGTTGGTGGCGACGGCGACCATCGGTATTCCGGCCATATGCGCGGCGAACTTGGTGACGTCGATGGTCTTGCCGCCGCCGATTCCCGCCACGGCCTCGTATGCCCCGGCGCGCAGCGTCTTGCCGAGCGACACGGCACTGTCGTGGCTGCCGTCGGCGATCCGGAAGATCTCCGCCGCGCCGAGCTTCAGCTCCGCTGCGATGCTGTCGCCCTGGCCACGGCCGACGGCAACCGCGACCCGGTCCTGCATCGCGATGCGCCGGTCGGCCAGCAGCGCGCCCAGACCGCAGATCGCGCCCGGCCGCACGTCGACGACCATCGGGGCAGCGAGCATCCGGGCCAGCAGCGGCATGCCGCGAGATTAGCAGCGGCCGGCGATCTCACGTGCCCGGCGCAGGTCACGGTGGTCGTCGACTTCCACCCAGTCGACCGCGCCGATCGGCGCGACCGCGATGTGACCGCCGCGATCGGCGAGCTCCTGGTAGCCATCCTCGTAGTAGAGGCCGGGATCGCGCCGCCAGGTGGCTTCGAGCGCGTCCCCGAGCGGCACCGCGGCCGCCGAGGTGATCAGCGTTGCACCGATGTACTCGCCCTGAGCCTGTGCCGGGTCAATCTCCTTGCTGATCCTTGCCAGCAGCCCGCGGGTGCCGAGAATTACCTTCATCTCCTCTGCTGCGAGCTGCTTGACGTCGTCGATCGCGATAATGACGTCCGCGTGCCGGCCGCTGTCGCCCGTCCGCGCCGCGAGCAGGGTCTTCTCCACGCCGACCGGATGCACGGTGTCCCCGTTGACCAGCAGCACGCCCTGGGCGAAGCGCTCGCGGGCGAGCCAGAGCGAGTAGGCGTTGTTCCACTCCTGCGCCCTGTCGTTGTGCACCAGCTCGATGGCGATGCCGTGCCGGTGCTCCAGCTCAGGCACCCGGTCCGCAATAGCCCGCGCCGCGTACCCGACGACAACGACGACGTCGGTCAGCCCCACCGCCGCCAGGTTTCGCAGCCCGATGTCCAGGATCGTGGTCTCGCCCGCGACAGGCAGCAGCGTCTTGGGGAGCGCGTCGGTATCGGGCCGGAGCCGGCGCCCGGCGCCGGCCGCCAGCACCATGCCGATCACCGGCGGTCGCCCCCGGCGACTGCGGGGCAGCTTGTCATCAGTCTCCAGCAGATGAGCACAACAAGGCACGCGGTCAGGGCCAGGCAGGCGACCGTCGCGATGCCCAGTATCGCGCCGAGCCCGACGGCGAGCATCCGGCCCTCCCAGCCGAGGCCGGACGCCAGTGCCTGCCGCCCGGCCCCGGCCGGGCACGCCAGGCCGGCCAGCCGGTGCCGGCCGGAACTGCGACACGCGAGGTCGGCGTACCAGGCGGCGATGACCGCGCACAGGACGAAGGTCACCGGTCCGGGGACGTCGGAGGCGTAGCCCAGCGTGGCGATGTAGATGTACTGGCCCGTCTGCAGCACAGCCGGCACCAGCCAGTCGAGCCGGCCGTCATGCGGATGGCCGGAACCCGGCGCCGCCAGCAGCATGACGGCCAGCGGAGTCAGCAGGATGCTGCCCGGCAGATCGCGCAGCCCGAGGAGGGC
>DATJZH010000084.1:0-2285 GCA_035499215.1 Streptosporangiaceae bacterium
GGTGCATCACGGCAAGTTCGGCGGGGTCCTCAACGGCGTGGACTACGACATATGGAACCCGGAGATCGACCCGTTCATCCCGGCCCGCTATTCGGCAGACAGCCTCGACCGCAAGTACGAGAACAAAGAGCGGCTGCGGGAGCGGTTCTTGCTGCGCAAGACCTGGAGCCCGGTCGTCGCGTTCGTGAGCCGGCTGGATGAGCAGAAGGGCATGCACCTGGTCCACCACGCCCTTTTCTATGCGCTGGCCCGCGGGGCGCAGTTCGTGCTGCTGGGCGACGCGTTCCACCACCATGGCATCAGCAGCCACTTCCGGGGTCTCAAGCGCTACCTCAACGAAAGCCCCGACTGTCACCTCGAGATCGGCTACAGCGAGGAGCTGGCGCATCTGGTCTACGCCGGCGCCGACCTGCAGGTGGTCCCCAGCATGTTCGAGCCCTGCGGGCTGGCCCCGATGATCGGGATGCGGTACGGGACGGTGCCGGTGGTCCGGGCCGTCGGCGGAATGGTCGACACGGTCTTCGACCGCGACTACTCGGCGCGCTCGCCGGCTGAGCGTAACGGGTATGTGTTCCACCAGCCGGACAACACGGGCATCGAGTCCGCGCTCAGCCGGGCGCTGGGACTGTGGTTCAGCTACCCGGCCGAATTCCGCCAGCTCGCCGTGAATGCCATGTGCGCGGACTATTCCTGGGCCCGGCCCGCCCAGGACTACCTGAACATCTACGAGCACATCCGGCACAAGTGAGTCCACCGGGAGCCGTGGCCGGGCTGCCGCTGCCGCGGGCCGCCGACGGCCGCCTGATGCTGGCGGTGGATGTGAGCAACTGACCGCGGCCGGGCGCCGGCCACCAGCCCGGAGCGCTGTTCTGCCCCGTGTAGGCCCGGGGGAAGGGCCAGGCGCAGATGATCCCGGGCTGGCCGTACCCGGTCGTCGCCGCCCTGGAGCCGGGCCGCACCTCCTGGACCGCGGTGCTGGACGCGGTCCGCTTCGGCCCGGCCGACGATCGCCGGACTGATGGGATGGCCAGTAGCATTGACAATGCCGGCACCGGCCATCGTGCAGAGCCAGAACTGTGTTACCGTCCGCCGGGTGAGCGCTGACTGGCAACCTGGCCTGGTCGGCTACCCCGCGCCGCCGCTCGCGCAGATCCCCGTTCGGGCGCGGCCCCCGGCGGCCAGGCTGGTGACCAGGCTGCCGACTATATCGGCGGAGATGCGCCCGCCTTCATGCGGCTCCGCCGACCTTCAGCTGGGTTAATCTGCTGATCGGGTCAAGATCAAGCGGCTCGCGGCTTGTCGGTGGTGACCGAGATACTGCGAGCACCAGGCCGGCCAGGCACACCGCCGGCCGGGCCAGGCCCGTCTGGAGATGGCATGCGAGCGAAGATTTTCTTCATCACGCTGGCGGTCGACGATCTGGGCCGGTCGGCCGCCTTCTACCGGGACGGCCTGGGCTGGCCGACCGAGGGCATCGTCGGGCAGGAGTTCCACGACGAGGTCACCGGCGCCGACGGGACGATCGCTTTCTTCGCCCTCGACGCAGGCCTGATGCTCGGCCTATACGAGCGAGCTAACCTGGCCAAGGACGCCAGCCTGTCGGCCGGCCCGCCCAGTTCCACCGAGTTCAGCCTGGGCGTCCCCGCCACATCGCGGGCAGAGGTCGACCAGCTACTCGCACAGGTTGAAGCTGCCGGCGGCACGGTGACGGCACCCGCCCACATGCGCCCGTTCGGGGTGTACTCCGGGTACTTCACCGATCCCGACGGCCATCTGTTCGAGATCGCCTGGGACTCCAACCAGTAGCCCAGCCATCGTCCGCCTTGGGAGGCGATCTCGCCAGCACGGCCAGCAGCCGCAGCACAGCTGCCCGGCCAGAACAAGATCAACTTAGCCTCCGTGACCCGGCCTTCAAGTACGGGCGGTCGGCGACGCCAGCCCGGAAAGCGCCGAACACCCGGTTCTGGTCTCTCAGATCCGAGACCGCCTGCCCGTATATGGCCGCGCCGATCGGCGGCTCAGTGCGCGCCCAGTCGTGGCCACAATGGGCCTGCGGGGTGGCTGATCTCACCAGCGACGTGCCTTTCCGCCCGGCTGAGCATGCTTAGCTATGCCAAGCGGGCCAGTACCGGAGTGATTCCGGTAAGTAGGCTGGCGGCATGCGGGTAGTGATCGCGGGCGGGCACGGGAAGATCGCGCTCCTGCTGGAGCGCCTCCTCGCCGGGCGCGGCGACCAGGCCGTAGGGCTGATCAGGAACCCGGCCCACGTCGCCGATGTGCAGAAG
>DATJZH010000085.1:0-6220 GCA_035499215.1 Streptosporangiaceae bacterium
TCGGTGACTACCGGGTGCCGGTGCCCGAGGATCATCGGCCCGAGCCCGAGCAGGTAGTCCACGTACTCGTTGCCGTCCACGTCCGTGATCCGCGAGCCGGTGCCGCCGGCGATAAACGGCGGGTACGGCTTCCAGCCGAACCTCACCGTGCGGGCACTGCTGCCCGCCCCGCCCGGAACGATCTTGCTCGCGCCGGCGAACAGCTCACCAGACCGCTTGGTGCGCTCGGCGTACCGCTGGTCGAAGCTCACTCTTTCTCCTCGTCGATATACATTAGACAATAAGCATCTTAAGTGAAGTGTAAGTCCAGGTCACCGGCACAACGAGGGCACGGTTGTCATTTTTCCCAATCTGATTAGCTGCCAGGAAAAAGGATCTAATGAGAAATCGGGTTTCTAAATGAAGAATGCGGTCACTGTTGCATTTGACGGCTACGTGATCACGGCGCCGTAAATTTTGCTGCTGACGTTCACCCTGCGACCGTCACGCGGCCACGATGGATGTCTGATCGCCCGCTGAGGGGCGCAGACCGTCGCGCCGACCGCGGCAGCGTTTACCGTTATCTCGTCAGGTGCCTGCCGAAAAGGCGGCGATGCGCCGGCCACTCCGCCCAGGCCGGACCAGGCACCCACCGCGCGCGGCCGGTCGTCGGCGGCGAACGTGGCCTGAATAATGGCCAGGGAACCGGGGACCAGCAGCGCGCCGCCGATTCCCTGCAGCACCCGGGCGCCGATCAGCACGCTGATGCTCGGGGCCAGCCCGCACAGGGCAGACGCCACCGCGAACCACGCGACTCCCGTGGCGAACACCCGGCGGCGGCCGAACCGGTCGCCGAGCGCTCCGCCCAGCAGGATCAGCCCGGCCAGCGTGACGGCATAGGCGGAAACCGTCCACTGCAGTCCGCCGAGGGACGCGTGCAGGTCCTTGCCGATGGTGGGCAGCGCGACGTTGACGACTGTCGAATCGAGCAGGGCCATGCTGGACCCGAGCACCGTCGCGGCGAGCACCCAGCGTGCCTTTTTCGTGCCGAGCCTGAGCTCGCCCGGGTCGGCTGAGGCCGGGACTGTCACCCGGCGATCATCTCATACGCCGCAGCAAGAGCCGCTCGGTCAGATAGCCGGCCACGTGTGCACCGGCTCGTTGGTGTTCATCCGCTCGATATAACCCTGCGTCATCCGGCGGAGTGCCTCGCTGCGGTCCAGCCCGGCCTTGCTGCTGAGCTCCCGGACCGTTTCGACCTGCCAGGTCGCGCCGTTGCGGCAGGTCACGCAGCGCCGCTCGATGATGCCAAGCAGCCGCTCCGCGTCAGCCCGGTCCACGCCCCAGTTACGCAGGCCGCGGGCGGCCAGCGGGAGCAGCCTGCGCAGGGTCAGCTCGGTAACCGGAACCTCGCCGATCCCCGGCCAGTGGACCTGCGCGTCCAGCCCGTGCCGGGAACCTTCGATCAGGTTGTCCGCCGCTGCCCGGAATGACATCTGGGTCCAGATCGGCCGCTCGGCCTCGGCGAGCGTGCGGATGACGCCGTAATAGAACGCTGCGTTCGCGATGATGTCGGCGACCGTAGGTCCGGCTGGCAGGACCCTGTTCTCCACCCGCAGGTGCGGCTTTCCGCTGACGACCGCGTACACCGGCCTGTTCCACCGGTAGACGGTGCCGTTGTGCAGCGTGAGCTCGGCCAGCTGCGGTGCCTGGCCCCGGTCGAGTGCCTCCGCCGGGTCCTCTTCCTCGCAGAGCGGCAGCAGCGCGGGAAAATACCGGATGTTCTCCTCGAACAGATCGAACACCGAGGTGATCCAGCGGTCGCCGAACCAGACCCGCGGCCGCACCCCCTGCTCTTTCAGTTCCTCCGGCCGGGTGTCGGTGGCCTGCTCGAACAGCGTGATCCTGGTCTCCTGCCACAGCTGCCTGCCGAACAGGTAAGGGGAGTTGGCGCCCAGCGCCACCTGCACGCCGGCCACCGCCTGGGCGGCGTTCCAGTAGCTGCCGAAAGACTCCGGGCTGACCTGCAGGTGGAACTGGACGCTCGTGCAGGCGGCCTCGGGCGCGATCGTGTCGGCGTGCGTGAGCAGCCGCTCCGGGCCCTCGATGGAAATCCGCATCTCCTCGCCGCGGGCGGCGAACATCTGCTCGTTCAGCAGCTGGTAGCGGGGGTTAGCCGACATGGCATGCTTGCCCACGTCGTCCTCGCGCAGAGTCGGCAGGATCCCCACCATCACCAGGCGGGTGCCCGCCTGCCGGGCGCGCCCGTCAGCGTGGTTGAGGCTGCGGCGGACGCCGTCCTCCAGCCGGGCCAGGGCAGCACCGGCCAGCGGCCGCGGCGGCACGTTGATCTCCAGGTTGAACTGGCCCAGCTCGGTGGCCCAGCTGGGATCGGCAATCGCGCCGAGGACCTCGGTGTTCTTCATCGACGGCTGCCCGGACTCGTCGACCAGGTCGACCTCGATCTCCAGCCCGACCTGCTGCGGCTCGATCTCGAACCGGGACTCGGCCAGCATCCGGGCGAACACGTCCAGGCAGCTGCGCACCTTCTCGCGGTAGGCCCGCCGGTCCTGCTGGCTGACGACGATAGCCGGGACTTCCCTGCCCATCTCAGTCAGCCCCCGCGCCCTGCCGCAGAACCGTGGCCACCGAGGGCGCGGGAATCCGGCGGGCTGGCGCCGCGCGGCCGCTCGCTCGTCGCCGTCATTGTCGTCCCCCCGCGCCTGGCTGTCTCCGAGCCTCAGTTAAGCCGTTCGCGCGCGCGAACGCCACTGCGGCTGACCGCCGCGCGCGCCGTCTGCGCCAGGACCGGGCCAGGACAGGGCCAGGACCGGGCCAGCCAGGACCGGGCCAGCCAGGAGCGGGGCGGGACCGGGGCGGGACCCGGGCGGGACCGGGCCAGCCAGGACCGGGCCATGCCGCATGGAAGATTATTTAGCTTGGCTAATCACTATGACAGGGGCGAACCGCGCCTTGGGCAGAGCGCCCCGGCGAGGGGGTGCAAGCATGGCTGGATGGAAGAAACCGCCGCGGCTGCCTACTTGTTCTTCGTCAACCGCGCTATCGACGGCATGCTGGCCATCGTCGGAGAACTTGGCGACGAGCGAGCGTGCGCCCGGCCCGGTCTGCCCGGCGCGAACTCCCCTTACGTGATCCTTCATCATTGCCTGGCGGTCCTGGACTACTGGGGCGGCCATGTCGTGGCCGGACGCGACGTGCACCGCGACCGGGAATCGGAATTCCGCGCCAGCGGCCCAGTGAGCCAGCTGATTTCGGCCGCGGCCGCTGCGAAGCGCCAGTTTGCCGAGGACCTGAAAACCGCCGACCCCGCTTCGCCGCTGCGGCGGCCGCCGCTGGCGAGCACCTGGATCGGGCCGGTGCCGGTTACTCAGGAGCATGCCCTGCTGCATATCCTGGAGGATCTCGCCCAGCACCACGGGCAGGCCGAGCTGACGAGGGATATGCTGCTGGCGCGCCGCGAAGATTGAGGTCGGCGCTTGTCCGCGGCCTTTCTTCGCCGCATCATGGAAGGCGCGCAGCTGACGCCATCCGCCGGACCGCATCGCCGATGAGATCCGGCGAGGTGCCGATGTTGAGCCGGGCGAAGCCGCGGCCCTGGCTGCCGAAATGGGGACCGGGTGTCACCGCGACACGTCCCCTGGCCAGGAACTCCGCTGCCGGGTTGTCGCCCAGGCCGAGCTCCCGGCAGTCCAGCCAGGCGAGGAAGCTGGCCTCCGGCGGGACATAGCGCACACCGGGGAGATGCTCGGCCAGCAGCCGGGCCAAGATCGTGCGGTTGTCCTCGAGCTGGCGCAGCGCGGCGTCCAGCCAGGGCAGCGATTGGGTGAAGGCCGCGCCGGAAGCCAGCACCCCGAGGTGCGCGGCGAGCAGCGCCTCCCAGCGCTCGCGGATCACCGTGGCGGATTCCGCCGACCCGGCCACGGCCACACCGCACTTCAGGCCGGGGATGTTCCATCCTTTCGATGCGGAGGTGAAAACGACGGCCCGCTCGGTCATCTCGTGGTCGAGCGAGAGGAAGGGCACGTGCTCCGCGCCAGCGAGCACCAGGGGCGCGTGAATCTCGTCCACCAGGAGCGAGACGTCGCGGCGGCGGCAGATGTCGGCAACCGACAGCAGCTGCTCCCGCGACCAGACCCGCCCGACCGGGTTGTGCGGGCTGCACAGCAGGTAGGCGCTGACGCCGTCGGCCGCCAGCGCGCGGTCGAGCGCCGCCAGGTCGAGGTCGTAGCTGCCGTCGGCATCCCGCCGCAGCGGCGCCTCCACCAGGCGGCGCCCGATGAACTCGATGCGGAAGAAGAACGGCGCGTATACCGGCGGGCTGATCACGACCGCCGAGCCGGGCGGCGTCGTCGCGAGGAGCACCTCGGCGACTCCGGTCATCACGTCAGGAATGGGGAAGACGCTGGCGGGGTCGGGCGACCAGCGAAGCCGTTTGGCGGCGAACGCGGCGAACGCCTCGCCCAGTTCGCCCCGGTGCGCGTAGCCGCAGTCGCCGATGCCGAGCGCCGCCGTCACGGCATCCTTGATCGGCTGGGCCAGGTCGAAATCCATCTCGGCGACGAATGCCGGCAGCACTTCTTCGGGGTAGGTCCGCCACTTGAAGCTCCTGCGCTGGCGCAGGGCAGCCAGCGAGCACGATCCGAGCATGGCGTCCACGCGAGGGATGTTAGCTCAGCGGCGGCGAGTCGCGACGTCGCCGGTCAGGTAGCGATCCAGGGTGGGGCCGATGGTTGCCGCCAGATCCTCGGGGTCCGCGGCGGCGACGGGCCCGAATGCCAGCATGTAGCGGGCCATGGCGAGTCCCAGCATCTGGCTCGCCACCATGGCCGCGCGGTACTCGGCGTCGGCGGAGTCCGTGCTGCCGGCCAGCTGCGCAACCGGCCGCAGGATGGCATCGGCCAGGAACTCCCGGAACATCGTCGCTGCCTGCTCGCTGGTCACAGCCGAGCGCAGCAGCCCGATGAAGGCGTCATGAACCGCGGGGTCCTCCCAGGCTGTCAGCGCAGTGCGGGCGATGTGCTCGCCGAGCCCGATCGCGCGATCATCAGATCCGGCCGCCAGCACCGCGGTCAGCACGTCGCTCGGAACGACCGGCAGCCGCATCGCCGCGCCAAACAGCCGCTCCTTGGTGCCGTAGAAGTGGTGCACGAGCGCAGGGTCCACGCTAGCGTCGGCGGCTATGGCCCGGATCGTCGCCCCGCTGTAGCCATGTTCGGCGAAGCGCGAGCGGGCCGCGTCCAGGATCGCATCCCGGCTGCCGCTGTCGCCGGCCCGCCGTCCGGTCCGGGCCGGCCGGCGGCGGGCTGCCCGCTGCTGGCCGCTCGAGCCCCGGACGCCGGGGCCCTCGCTGGTCAGCCCGGAGCCGCTCAAGCCGGAGCTCTTTCGGCAGCGGCGGCGGGCAGCGCCAGCTCGAAGAACCGCTCCTGGAGTGTCGCGGGTGCTGACAGCAGCCGGGCCTGGCTGTCACCGAGGGCGCGCCGGACCGTGTCGGGGTCCGCGCCCGGCACCCGCAGCGTCCGCCCGGCCAGCGCCACTGGCAGCCCGGCCTCCTCCAGCTTGCCGAACGCCCCCGCCCACGACGACGGCTCGACGACCGTCACCCGGTTAGCTCCGATGATCTCCCCGGCGGTTCCCTCGGCCACCACGCCGCCGTCAGCCATGATCACCAGCCGTCCGCACTCCCCTGCCTCCTCCATGTAGTGAGTGGTCACCAGCACGCCGGCGCCGTCGTCGGCCGCCGCGGCGATGGTGTCCCACAGGCGCGCCCGCCCGAGCGGGTCCACGCCTGACGTCGGCTCGTCCAGGATCAGCAGGTCGGGATGGTGGGACAGCGCCTCGGCAAAGGCCACCCGGCGCTGCAGGCCAAGCGGGAGCCTGCCGACCGGAGCGCTCCCGGCCGCGCGGAGCTGCCCGGTCAGGTCAGCAGGCCGGCCGCCGAATATCGCGGCAGAGAACGCCAGGTTCTCGGCGGCAGTCAGATCGGGGTAAAGACCCAGGCCCTGCGGCACATACCCGATGCGCTGGCGGGTAGCGCGCGACGGCGGCCGGCCGAACAGGGCGACCTCGCCGTCCGACGCCGCCAGCAGGCCGAGCAGCATCCGGATCAGTGTCGTCTTGCCAGCGCCGTTCGCGCCGAGCAGTCCGACGATCTCGCCGGCACGTATCTGGAGACTGACCCCCCGCACGGCGGTGAACTGGCCGAACTGGCGGCTTACCGCAA
>DATJZH010000086.1:0-39333 GCA_035499215.1 Streptosporangiaceae bacterium
CATGCTCCGCCGCTTGTGCGGGCCCCCGTCAATTTCTTTGAGTTTTAGCCTTGCGGCCGTACTCCCCAGGCGGGGCGCTTAATGCGTTAGCTGCGGCACGGAATCCGTGGAAGGATCCCACACCTAGCGCCCAACGTTTACGGCGTGGACTACCAGGGTATCTAATCCTGTTCGCTCCCCACGCTTTCGCTCCTCAGCGTCAGTGCCGGCCCAGAGTGCCGCCTTCGCCACTGGTGTTCCTCCCGATATCTGCGCATTTCACCGCTACACCGGGAATTCCGTTCTCCCCTGCCTGCCTCCAGCCTGCCCGTATCCACTGCACGCCCGGGGTTAAGCCCCGGGATTTCACAGCGGACGCAACAGGCCGCCTACGAGCTCTTTACGCCCAATAATTCCGGACAACGCTCGCGCCCTACGTATTACCGCGGCTGCTGGCACGTAGTTAGCCGGCGCTTCTTCTGCAGGTACCGTCACTCTCGCTTCGTCCCTGCTGAAAGGGGTTTACAACCCGAAGGCCTTCATCCCCCACGCGGCGTCGCTGCGTCAGGCTTTCGCCCATTGCGCAATATTCCCCACTGCTGCCTCCCGCAGGAGTCTGGGCCGTGTCTCAGTCCCAGTGTGGCCGGTCGCCCTCTCAGGCCGGCTACCCGTCGTCGCCTTGGTGGGCCGTTACCCCACCAACTAGCTGATAGGCCGCGAGTCCATCCTCAGCCGGAATCCTTTCCACCCTGACCGATGTCAGTCAGGGTCGTATCCGGTATTAATTCCCGTTTCCGGGAGCTATCCCAGAGCTGAGGGCAGGTTGCTCACGTGTTACTCACCCGTTCGCCGCTCGAGTACCCCGAAGGGCCTTTCCGCTCGACTTGCATGTGTTAAGCACGCCGCCAGCGTTCGTCCTGAGCCAGGATCAAACTCTCCATTGAATGTCTATATGCAACCGCGGCACGTCCCGAAGGCCGGGCATGCGGATTGCTGACTCCAGGAGATCCTCCTCCGACCGGGCAGACCCGGGCTTCGGAGACGATCTTGGCAATCCGTCCGGGAACTGCGTCGTTGCCGACACAGCCCCGTTGACGGGGTTGTCGTGCATGTGCACTGGCTTTTAGCACGCTGTTGAGTTCTCAAGGAGCGGACGCTCACCGTCGGAGGCTCTTGAACCTCGTCCGGGGCAACCCTGCTAACTTACCGTTCCAGCCAGAGGCTGTCAAGTTGGCTAGCAGATCTTGTTCGTGACTTGCTTGGCTTACTCGATGTACTTCCAGCATACTCCCAAAGCCGCAGTGTGAGACGAAGGTCACTGAAGCTGGAGGGCGTCCCGGAGGCCCCGGACCCGTCCGCCTGGCGGCGTACCGCGTCTGCGGGGCGAGGAGAAACGTTAGGCAGCAAAGCAGGATAAGTCAAATCGGCGGCGGGCCCACGGGCCCGGTGCCGCGCCGCAGCTCGGCGCCTGCGATGGTGCGCTTGCCCCGGCGCAGCACCAGGAACCTGCCGTGCAGCAGGTCGCCGGGCGCGGGCACGGCGTCCTGGTCGGCTACCTTGACGTTGTTCAGGTACGCCCCGCCTTCGGCAATCGCGCGCCGGGCCGCCGACTTGCTGGGCTCGATCCCGGCGGCGGCCATGAGGTCTGCTACGGGCGGCAGGCTGCCCGGACCGCCGTCTATGATGACGTGGGGCACCTCGGCGAGAGCCGCCGCGATCGTGCTCGCGTCCAGGGCCCGCAGGTCCCCCTGGCCGAAGAGCGCCTGGCTGGAGGCCATCGCCGCCTCGAGCTGCTGCTCGCCGTGCACCAGGGCGGTCACATCCCGTGCGAGCGCCCGCTGCCCGGCGCGCGCGGCCGGCCGCCGCGCGGTCTCCTGCTCCAGCGCCTCGATCTCTTCCCGGCTGCGGAAGGTATAGACCCGCAGCAGCGACGGCACTTCCTCGTCGGCCCGGTTGAGCCAGAACTGGTAGAACGCGTACGGGCTCATCAGCTCCGGGCTGATCCAGATGGCGCCGCCCTCGGATTTCCCGTACTTGGTGCCGTCCGGCTTGGTGATCAGCGGGGTTGCCAGGGCATGCGCGGTGTCCCCGGTGACCCGCCTGATCAGGTCGACGCCGGCGACCAGGTTGCCCCACTGGTCGCTGCCGCCGAGCTGGAGCAGGCAGCCGTGCCGCCGGTGCAGCTCCAGGAAGTCGTTGGCCTGCAGGACCTGGTAGCTGAACTCGGTATAGCTGATCCCGCCCGCTTCCAGCCTGGCCCGCACGGCCTCCCTGGACAGCATCTGGCTGAGCGGGAAGTGCTTGCCGATGTCGCGCAGGAAGTCCAGCGCGGGCAGCTGCTGGGTCCAGTCCAGGTTGCTGACCACGAGCGCGCCCGCTGGTCCCGGCGAGAAGTCCAGGAACCGGCTGACCTCGGCCCGGATCCGCTCCACCCAGCCGGACACCAGCTCACGCGGGTTCAGGCTCCGCTCGGCTGACTTGCCGCTCGGATCGCCGATGAGCCCGGTCGCGCCGCCGACGAGCCCGATCGGCCGGTGCCCGGCCAGCTGGAACCGGCGCATGGTGAGGAGCAGCGCGAGGTTGCCGATGTGCAGGCCCGGCGCTGTCGGGTCGAACCCGCCATAGCAGGTGACCGGGCCGCTGTCCAGCGCTTTCCGCAGGTCATCCCGATCGGTCGAGACGGCGATCAGGCCCCGCCAGCTCAGCTCGTCAATGATGTCGCTCATCGGGGCATCGTCCCATCCTCGCCGACCTGCCCGGAGACCAGTTTCGCCGGTGCGCGCCGCGGCGGATAAGACCGGTAAGCCGAAACGCTGGGCTCCCCGGTCAGCCAGAACCTCCACGGCACCTCCGCGGCGCTGCTGACACCGACCCTGGGACCGGCCGTGATGCCATCGGCAGCGCCGTCGCCCGGCTCCGCCCGCAGCGGCGACGCCGCAGCGCAGACGTCCGCGCCGTTCATCGAGAGGTCGATGCCGAGCGCCTGGCACAGGCTGCCCGGTCCGCGGGCCAGCTCACGCTCGGCGATGCCAGCCCGCCCCGGCCGCCCCGGCCGCCGTGGCGCAGTCCGCCGGGCAGCGGCTAGCGCCACGCCCTCGATCACCCGCCCGGCCCGCAGCAGCACGGCCGAGGCGTCGCCGTCGGGCTGGCAGACGAGGTTCACGCAGCAATGCATGCCGTAGGTGAAGTAGACGTACGCATGACCCGGCGGCCCGAACATGACCGCGTTGCGGGCCGTCTTGCCGCGGTAGGCGTGCGAGGCAGGATCGGCCTGGCCCGCGTATGCCTCGGTCTCCACGATAACCGCGGCGACCACGCCATCCGGGCTGTCGTGCACGAGCACCTGGCCAAGCAGGTCCGGCGCCACCACGGCGGCCGGACGGCCGAAGAACTCCGGCGGCAGCTGCCGGCCGCCGCTGCCCGGCGATCCTGGAACGGGACCTGCTCTCGTCCGCATCCAATCCCTCCGCTGTCACGGCAACCGCTGGGCCGGGCTGCCCGGTCAGCGTCTGAGCGGCACATCAGCGTGCGGCGCCCCAGCTTGCGTGCTCGTCAACCGCCAGCCGGAGCCTGGCCAGCTGCTCGGTCACCCGCACTGGCGCGGTACCGCCGCGCCCGTCTCTGGCGGCCAGCGCGCCGTCGACCGTGAGCACCTCGCGGATGTCCGGTGTCAGCGCCGGCGAGATCTTCGCCAGGTCCGCGTCGCTGACGTCGCCGAGCTCGCAGTCGTGCACCTGGCACCACACCACCAGGTGCCCGACGACCTCATGCGCCTCGCGGAACGGGACGCCGCGCCGCACGAGGAGCTCGGCCAGGTCGGTGGCCAGCGCATAGCCGGCGCCGGCGCTGCCGGCCAGCCGCTGCGAGTCAAACCGCAGCGTGCTGATCATGCCCGCCATCGCGGGCAGGACGAGCAGCAAGGTTTCCACCGCATCGAATACTGGCTCCTTGTCCTCCTGCAGGTCGCGGTTGTACGTCTGCGGCAGTCCCTTGAGCGTGGTGAGGAGGCCGGTGAGACCGCCGATGAGGCGGCCGGCCTTGCCGCGGGCAAGCTCGGCGACGTCAGGGTTCTTCTTCTGCGGCATGATCGAGGAGCCGGTGGCGTACGCGTCGTCGACCTCGGCCCAGCCGAACTCATGCGAGGTCCACAGTACGACCTCCTCGCCCAGACGCGACAGGTGCACGCCGAGCAGCGCCGCGGCGAAGCAGAACTCGGCGGCGAAGTCCCGGTCGCTGACCGCGTCCATCGAGTTATCGGCCGCGGCGTCGAAGCCGAGCTCGGCCGCGACCGCATCCGGGTCGACCGGCAGCGAGGACCCGGCCAGCGCGCCCGAGCCGAGCGGGCAGATCGCGGCGCGCCGGTCCCAGTCACGCAGCCTGCCCGCGTCCCTGGCCAGCGGCTGCGCGTGCGCCAGCAGCTGGTGGGCCAGCAGCACCGGCTGGGCGTGCTGCAGGTGCGTCAGGCCGGGCGCCGGCGTACCCAGGTGCCGCTCCGCCTGGCCCAGCAGCGCGGTTTCCAGCTCAGCCAGCCGGGCGGTGACCAGCCGAGCGTGATCGCGCAGGTAGAGCCGCAGGTCGGTGGCCACCTGATCGTTGCGACTGCGGCCGGCGCGCAGCTTGCCGCCCAGCGAGCCGACCCGCTCGAGCAGCCCGCGCTCCAGCGCGGTGTGCACGTCCTCGTCGTCGGCGCCGGGCCGGAACGTGCCGTCGCGGCAGGCGCGGCCCAGCTCATCCAGAGCCGTGAGCAGCCGCGCGAGCTCGGCGTCGTGCAGCAGGCCGGCCCGGTGCAGCACGCGCGCGTGCGCGCTGGAAGCCAGGAGATCGTAGGGCGCGAGCCGCCAGTCGAACTGGACGCTGACCGACAGCCGGGCCAGCGCCTCGGCAGGTCCCGACTCGAACCTGCCGCCCCACAGCCGGACGGGCCGATCACGCCTGTCGTCTCCCACGCCGTTCCTCTCGCGTCCATGATCATTGCGGACAGCTGCTGCCCGGGCACCGGCAATCCGCCTTGAATCATGCGGTCGGTCCGCTGGCGCTCAGCTTGCCACCTTGCGGTCCCGGTCCGCGGCGATCTTGCTGGGCAGGCCGAACAGCTGCACGAATCCTTTCGCCAGTGCCTGATCAAACACATCGCCGGTGTCGTAGGTGGCGAGGCTGTGGTGATACAGCGCCGCCGGGCTGCGGCGGCCGGTCACGACCGCACGGCCGCCGTGCAGCCGGACCCGCACGTCGCCGGTCACCTGCCGGGACGCCTCGGCCAGGAACGCCTCCAGCGAGCGGCGCAGCGGCGAGAACCACAGCCCGTCGTAGACCAGCTCGGTCCAGCGCTGCTCGGCCAGCCGCTTGAAACGGGCCAGGTCCCGCTCCATGCAGACGTTCTCCAGTTCCTGGTGCGCGGTGATCAGCGTGATCGCGCCGGGCGCTTCGTAGATCTCCCGGCTCTTGATGCCGACGAGGCGGTCCTCGACCAGGTCGATCCGGCCGATCCCGTGCGGGCCGGCCAGCGCGTTCAGCTCGGTGATGATCTGCAGCGGCGTCAGCGTCCGGCCGTTGATCGCGACCGGCAGCCCGTCCGCGAAGCCGATCGTCACCTCGTCGGGTTCGCGCGCCCCGGCCGGATCGCTGGTGTAACCGTAGACGTCGTCGTGCGGCGCCTCCCAGATGTCTTCCAGGTGGCCGGTCTCGCAGCTGCGGCCCCACAGATTCTGGTCGATCGAATACGGCGACCGCGAGGTCACGCTGATCGGCAGCCCCTTCTCGGCCGCGAACGCGATCGACTTGTCCCTGGTCATGCCGGAATCCCGGACCGGGGCGATGACCGTCACATCGGGGGCCAGGGCGGCCATGCCCACCTCGAAGCGAACCTGGTCGTTGCCCTTGCCGGTGCAGCCGTGCGCCACCATGCTCGCGCCGGCCTGCGCCGCGGCTCTGGCCAGGTGCGCGGCGATCAGCGGCCGCGACAGTGCCGACACCAGCGGATAGCGATCCATGTACAGCCCGTTTGCCCGCAGGGCGGGCATGCAGTAATCCGCGGCGAACTCGTCACGGGCATCGATGACCGCCGCATCGGCCGCCCCGCAGGCAAGCGCGCGGGCGCGGATGGTCTCCATGTCCTCGCCGCCCTGGCCGACATCGACGGCCAGCGCGATCACCTCGGCGCCGGTGCGCTCGGCGATCCAGCCGATAGCGACGGATGTGTCGAGGCCGCCAGAGTAGGCGAGCACCACTTTCTCGGTCACCGGATTCCCTCCTCAGGGGCTTGTACGGGATGCGCGGGCCGTGCGCGGTCCGCTGCGCGCGGGATGTCAGGTTTCACAGCGGGCTCCGCAAGCTGCGCCGCGCGCCGCGGCGCCGGGCTTCGCGGCGGGCTCACGGCGGGCTCACGGCATGGGCGCGCCGCCCGGCGAGCGCCAGCAGCGTCCGCGCCAGCTCCGCGCCGCCTGCCGGGTCGCGGGCGATGACGAGCACCGTGTCATCGCCGCCGACGGTGCCAAGTACCGACGGCCAATCCGCCTGGTCGAGCACCGAGGCCAGCAGCTGCGCCGCGCCCGCTGGCGTGCGCACAACGACCAGGTTGGCGCTTGCCTCGGCGCTGACCAGCAGCTCGCTGACCAGCCGGGCCAGCCGGGCCGACGACCCGGCGCCCGGGCCCGCGCTGCCCGGCTCTCCCGGCAGCGCGTAGACCAGCGCCCCGTCGGGTCCGCGCAGCCGTACCGCACCGAGCTCCTCGAGGTCCCGCGACAGCGTGGCCTGGGTGACCCGGACGCCGCGCTCGCCGAGCCGGTCGGCTAGCTCCTCCTGGGACCGGACCCGGGCACCGCGGCCCTGGGCCAGGATGGCCATGATCTGTGCCTGCCGGGAGGCCTTGGTCGCCGGTCCCGCCGCGACGCCGGTCACCGTCGCCACCCCAGCAGCCAGGCCAGCAGCGCCTTCTGCGCATGCAGCCGGTTCTCGGCCTCGTCCCAGGCCAGGCTCGCCGGGCCGTCCAGCACGGCGGCCGAGATTTCCGCGCCCCGGTGCGCCGGCAGGCAGTGCAGCACCCGGCAGCCGGGCGCCGCGAGCCCGAGCTTCCCCTCGTCCAGGCGGAACGCGCCCATCGCGGCGGTCCGCGCGGCTTCCTCGCCTTCCTGCCCCATGGACGTCCACACGTCCGTCGCCAGCACGTCGGCGCCCTTGCACGCGTCGGCCGGGTCGCCGGATGCTGCCACAGAGCCGCCGGTGCGGCCCGCGATCGCCGCGGCGGCCGCCAGCAATTCCTGGTCCGGCCAGAACGGCTCCGGCGCGGCGATCTTGACGTGCAGGCCGGCGGTCGCCCCGCCGAGCAGGTAAGAGCGCGCCATGTTGCCCGATCCATCGCCGAGGAAGGCGAGCGTCCGCCCGGCCAGTGCCCCGAACGCCTCGCTGACGGTCATCAGGTCGGCGAGCACCTGGCAGGGATGGAACTGGTCGGTGAGGCCGTTGACGACCGGTACCGGGCTGACGGCCGCCAGCGCCTCGATCCGGTCCTGGCCGAACGTCCGCCACACGATCGCCGACACCTGCCGGCCCAGGACGCGCCCGACATCCTCGATGCTCTCGCCGCGGCCCAGGTGAGTCGCCTGGGCGTCGATGACCAGGGCGTGCCCGCCGAGCTCGGCGATGCCCACCGAGAAGGACAGCCGGGTGCGCAGTGACGGCTTGTCGAAGATCACCGCTACGCTGCGCGGCCCTGCCAGCGGCTGACGGCCGAACCTGTCCGCCTTCATCGCCGCCGCCAGGGCGAGTACTTCGGCCTGCTCGGACGGTGCCAGGTCGTCGTCGCGGAGGAAGTGCCGCAGGCCTCTGGGCGGGGCAGCCGGGGGGGCCTGCCCGGCAGCCATCACGCCTCCTGCCGGGCCAGGTCGCTGGCCTCGTCCAGGATCGCGGGCAGCGCGGCCGCAAACGAGCCGGCCTGCTCGGCGGTCAGGATCAGCGGCGGCGCCAGCCGGATCGCGTTCGGCTGCACCGCGTTGACCAGGAAGCCAGCGGATCTGGCCGCCGTCTCGACGGCGGCTGCTGCAGGCCGCGCGAGCACGATCGCCAGCCACAGGCCGGTGCCGCGCAGCCCGGCGACAAGCGGGTGCGCCGCCGTCTCGATACCGGCCGCGAGCTGTCCGCCGACCCGCGCCGCGCGCGCGAGCAGCCCGTCCCGCTCGATCGTGTCGAGTACTGCCAGGGCAGCAGCGCACACCAGCGGGTTCCCGCCGAACGTGCTGCCGTGGTCCCCCTTGCGCAGCGCGCCACCGCACTCGCCGAGCCCGACGCATGCGCCGATCGGCAGTCCGCCGCCGAGTCCCTTTGCCAGGGTGATGACGTCGGGCCGGATTCCCTCGGCCTGATGCGCGAACCACGCGCCGGTCCTGCCGATCCCGCTCTGGATCTCGTCGAGCACCAGCAGCGCCCCGGCAGCGTCGCACGCTTCCCGCGCGGCGCGCAGATAGCCGGGCGGTGCCGGCACGACACCCGCCTCGCCCTGGCATGGCTCGAGGAAAACTGCCGCGCAGTCCGGGCCGACCGCTGCGCGCAGCGCCGCCGGATCGCCGAACGGCACAAACCGAACGTCAATACCGAAGGGGCCAAACGGCAGCCTGATCGAGCTCTTGCCCGTCAGGCCGAGCGCTCCCATGGTCCGGCCGTGAAAGCCTCCGTCCGCCGCGACGATGACCGGCCGGGACTCGTCCCGCAGACGGCGCACGAGCTTGATCGCGGCCTCATTGGCCTCGGCTCCTGAGTTGCTGAAGAAAACCCGGCCGTCGGCGTCAAGGAGGCCGAGTATCCGTTCGGCCAGGGCCACCTGCCCCTCGTGCAGGTACAGGTTGGATGTGTGCACTAGGGTCCGCGCCTGGCGGCTGACCGCCTCCGCGATGGCCGGGTGCGCGTGCCCGAGAGAGTTGACGGCGACGCCGGCGACAAGGTCCAGGTACTGGTTGCCGTCCACGTCCCAGACCTGGCAGCCCTGGCCTCGGGCCAGCGCGACTGACGGCATCCCGTAGGTCTGCATCACCGCCGCCGCGTAGCGGTCCTGCAGTCGCTCAGTGCCGTTCATGCGGTCCCCAGCTGTCTCTGGCCGCGCCGCTGTCTCTGGCCGCGCCGCGGATGGCACCGTCGGGCACCACCATGGTGCCGATGCCCGAGTCGGTGAAGATCTCTAGCAAGACAGCATGGGGCAGCCGCCCGTCCAGCACGTGTGCCTGCGGCACGCCGCCCAGCACGGCGGTCAGGCAGGCCCTCATCTTGGGGATCATGCCACCACTCAGCCCGGGCAGCATCGCCGCCAGTTCCGTTACGGTGAGCTGGCTGA
This sequence comes from Streptosporangiaceae bacterium, assembly GCA_035499215.1. Classification (GTDB taxonomy): domain Bacteria; phylum Actinomycetota; class Actinomycetes; order Streptosporangiales; family Streptosporangiaceae; genus DATJZH01. The sequence continues at coordinate 9,299 of DATJZH010000086.1, forward strand.
TGACCTCGCTGAGTGCAGGCTTGGCGGTCACCGCACCTGCTCTATCCGGCCCGCCGCCATCCGGCTGGCTATCGCCCGGCCCGCCACGATCAGGCCCGCCACCGTCCGGCCGGGCATCGCCCGTCCGGCTATCGTCCCGCTTGCCGCCATCCGGCGGGGTCTCGCCCGGCCCGGTACGGCCCGGCGCGCTAGCGCCAGCCGGGGCAACCGGGCCCGCTTCCGAGCCGCCTGTCCAGTTCGCGTAGAGGCCGGCCACGTCGGTGAGCAGGACCAGCTTTGCCGCGCCCAGTGCGACAGCCAGCGCCGCGGCCGCGGTGTCGGCGTTGACGTTGTAGACGTCGCCGGCGGCGCCGCGCGCGACGCTGGAGATTACCGGGATGCGGCGGTCGGCGATCAGGGCGGCCACAGCACCCGGATTGACGGACTCGATCTGTCCGACCTGCCCCAGGTCAACCAGCTCGCCATCCACTGTCGCCTGTGCCCGGCTTGCCGTGAGCAGGTGCGCGTCCTCGCCGGACATGCCGACCGCGAACGGGCCGTGCCGGTTGATCAGGCCGACGACATCCCTGTTCACCTGGCCGGTGAGGACCATCCGGACGATATCCATGGCCTCCGGCGTGGTGACCCGCAGCCCGGCGCGGAACGTGACGGGCATGCCCAGCTTGTCCAGGTGCGCGCTGATCTGCGGGCCGCCGCCGTGCACCACGACCGGGCGGAGCCCGGCATAGCGGAGGAAGACCACGTCCTGCGCGAACGCTACGCGCAGTGCTTCATCGGTCATGGCATTGCCGCCGAGCTTGATCACCACCGTCTGCCCGTGGAAGCGCTCCAGCCAGGGCAGCGCCTCGATCAGGGTGGCCGCCTTGGCCGGGGCATCCGCTCTGCTGCCGACCGCGCGCCTGAGGCTGGGCTGCGCAGCCGTCATGTCGAGTAGGCCGAATTCAGGTGGACGTACTCGGCGGTCAGGTCACTGGTCAAGATCGTGGCCGTGTCCTTGCCCGCCCGCAGGTCGACGGTGATGGTGACCTCCCGCGGCCGCAGGTCGACCGCCGACCTGTCCGCAGCGCCGCAGCCGTTCCGGCAGACCCAGACGCCGTTGATCGCCACATCCAGCTGATCAGGCTCGAAGGTCGCGCTGGTGGTCCCGACGGCGGCCAGCACCCGGCCCCAGTTCGGGTCCGCCCCGGCGATCGCGCACTTGAGCAGATTGCACCGCGCGATAGCGCGGCCGACGGCGAGGGCCTCCTCCTCGGCGGCCGCGCCGGCCACCTCGATCGCGATGGTCTTGCTGGCGCCTTCGGCATCCTGCTGCATCTGGCTGGCCAGGTCCGCGCACGCGGCCGTCAGCAGCTCGGCGAAGTCGTCTGGATCTGGCGATGTCGCCGCTGCGCCGCTGGCCAGCAGCAGGACAGTGTCGTTGGTGGACATGCACCCGTCGGTGTCGAGCCGGTCGAAGGTCCTGCCCGCGGCCATCCGCAGCGCCGAGTCGAGATCGGCAGCCGGAAGGCTGGCGTCGGTCGTCACCACGACGAGCATGGTCGCCAGCGCCGGAGCCAGCATGGCGGCTCCCTTGGCCATCCCGCCGATCGTGTAGCCTGGCCCGCGCACGTGGCACGTCTTGGCGACGGTGTCCGTCGTCCGGATCGCCTCGGCGGCCGCCGGGCCGCCTCCGGCGTCCGCCGCCGCCACGGCAGCGTCCACACCCGCCAGCAGCTTGTCCATCGGCAGACGATCGCCGATCAGGCCGGTCGAGCACACGGCGACGTCCGCCGCAGCGCCGCCGACCGCAGTGGCGAGCCGCTCTGCGGTGGCGTGGGTGTCCTGGAATCCGGCCGGGCCGGTGCAGGCGTTGGCGCCGCCGGAGTTCAGCACCACCGCACGGACCCGGCCGGCCCGGACGACCTGCTGGGTCCAGAGCACCGGGGCTGCCTTGACCCGGTTGGCGGTGAAAACCCCGGCAGCCGCATCTGACGGGCCGTCGTTGAGCACGACGGCGAGGTCCGGGCCGCCCGACTCCTTGAGGCCTGCCGCCAGGCCGGCCGCGCGGAAACCGTGCGGGGCGGTGACACTCATGGCGCGACTCCGCAGCAAGTGAGGCCTGCCGTTTCGGGCAGGCCGAGCATCAGGTTGGCGTTCTGGACGGCCTGCCCGGCGGCGCCCTTGCCCAGATTGTCGATCGCGGCTACCAGGGTCGCGCGGCGTGCGCGGCTGTCAACGGCTGCCTGCAGGTGCACGCCGTTCGATCCGGCCACCGCCGCCGTGGTCGGCCAGCTGTCCTCGGGGAGCAGACAGATGAACGGCTCGGCCGGGTAAGCGGCGGCCAGCGCGGCGCGCAGCACCGCCGTTGTCGTCGTCGGCCCGGCCAGGCGTGCCGTGCAGGTGGCGAGAATGCCGCGCGGCATTGGCGCCAGGACCGGCGTGAACGAGACCCTGGCGCTTCCCTGCCGGTGCTGCGGGCCGCGGACGCCGGCCGCCGGCAGCGCTGTGGCCTCGTCCAGTGCCTGCTCGATCTCCGGCGTATGCCGGTGCGCGCCGGCCGCCTGATAGGCCGATACCGCCCCCATCACCTCGCTGGCGAGCAGGTTCGGCAGCAGCGAGCGGCCGGCTCCTGAGGTGCCGGAGGCGGCGACGACCACGACGTCGGTCGGCTCGGCGAGCCCGGCGGCCGCGAGCGGCGTCAATGCGATTATCGCGGCGGTTGCATAGCAGCCGGGCACGGCGACGCGCCGGGCTGCCCGGATCTGCTCGCGCGCGCCCGGCAGTTCCGGCAGCCCGCGGGTCCACCGGCCGGGATGCTCACCCGGGTAGTGCCGGCCCCATGCAGCGGCGTCAGAGAGCCGGAAGTCGGGCCCGAGATCGACAATCCTGGTCGTGGCCGCGAAGCGGCCGGCCGCATGGGCCGCTTCGCCAGCCGGCAGCGCCAGGAAGGCGAGATCGCAGCCGGAAGCCGCCTCCGCGCCCGCCGGGTCGAAGGTCCGGCTCGCCAAGGCGGGCAGGCCCGCCAGGTGCGGGTGCACCTCGGCGATTGTCTTGCCGGCATTGCTGCCCGCCGTGACGGCGCCCAGTTCGAGATCTGGATGGCCAGCGAGAATCCGGAGCAGCTCGCCTCCGGCGTATCCGCTGGCGCCGGCTACCGCTACCCGCGCTCCCATCGGCCCTCCTGCGGCCGCCCTGCAGTCAATGTCCGGATCACGAGCAGCACTCTGCATGATTATGCATTGCGCCGTCATATTATGCAAGCGCTTCTTCCGTCAGCACCACCCAGCGGCGCTTGCGACCGTGCGATGCTGATCACCGTCCCGGCGACCAGGACGGCGCTGATCGTGCAGCCCGAAGGCTGCCCCCAGCGCAGCGGCCCGGCTGCGAGTCCGCCCGGTGGCGGCTGGTCGCGCGGCATGTGCCGCTGATGTGTTGCGCAGGAAGGAGACTGATGCGCGCTCGCTGGCCTGGGCCAGCTGCTGGCCGAAGGCTGCGGCCGCTGCAGACGGTCTGCGCCACCGCGTCGGTCATCGGCGGGCTGCTCGTCGTGGGCTGTGGCGGGCCCGCGACGAAACCGACCGTGCAGGCCATGGTCACCTCGTGCGGGACCACGCGCACGGCAGCGGCGGTTCCTGTGCACATTCAGGTCCGGCGCGGCAGCGTCTCCTGCACCACCGCGATGACGGTGGAACGGGCCTATGCCAAAGATATCCTCGACGGTCATGCGCCTGGCAACGGCGGCGGCGGCCCGGTTACCGTGCACGGCTGGACATGCCAGGGATTTGCCACCCCTGTGGTGCTGAAGACCGGCAAGGCCTCCAGGTGCGTCCAGGGCAGCAGCGAAATCCTTGCCGTCCTGCCCACCCCGGCATAACCGGCTGAAAGGTCGGCGCGGACCACCCGGCAATGCGGCCTTCACCGCTTCAACCGCGCATTCCGCCGGCCGTGGCGGCCGCCGCCCGCCAGGGGGTCGATGCGGCCGCCGGCCAGCGGTATCCGGCCCTGCAGCGCGATGAGACCTTCCCCCCTCCGGCCGCGCACGATCGCGCCTGCAGCCCAGACGGACGTGGTCCCCGGCACCTGCGCCAGCCCAGTCAGGACACAGGCGCGGCGGCACGGTTCCAGCCGCGTCGGTCCGGTCCAGCGGCCAGCGTGCAGGTGCCATAGCCGCGACGTTGACAGGCCCTCGCTCGTGGCCACCGCCCACAGCCCGCCGCTGCCGTCCGGGACCATGCTGACCAGCTGGAACTCCACCCCAGAAGGGTGAGCGGACAGTCTGCTAACGGTCCACCGGGAACCGTTCCAGTTTGCCGCCTCCTCTGTCTGCCCCCGTCGGGCGTTCGGGATCCCGCCGCCGATCCAGATGTTGTGGTCGGAGCGAGCCAGGACGCTGGTGAGGCTCGCGCCGCGAGCAAACGCGCCCGGCAGCCGAACCGGGTTCCACTGGCGGCCGTTCCAGTGCGCGACGGCATTCCCGGCCGACATCGACCGGGTGCTCACCATCGGGAATCGTCCGAGCACTGCCCAGATGTCGCCGGGCGACAGCGAGCTGACGGCGCTGATCGCGGCATTCCCGGCCGGAGCGGTGACGACCTTCCAGCTATGGCCGTTGAAGTGGGCGACATACGGAGGCCCAGTCGCCGAGTCGGTCGAGGTGCCCGTCACATGGCCGCCGAAGGCCCAGACATTGCGGGCGCTGAACGCACGGACGGAGCTGATCGCCAGCACGTTGCCCGCGCTGTTGCCGGGCAGTCGGCCGGCGCTCCACCGCCGGCCATTCCAGTGCAGCCACACGCCGAGGACGTTGCTGACCGCCCAGAAATCGGAACTGGAGGATGCGCCGACGGCGCTGAAAGGAAAGCCCTGCTGCCACTTCCTGGCGATCTTTCGTGGCAGCGCGACTGACTGCCATGCTGTTCCGTTCCAGTGCTCGATCAGCGGACGCGCTTGCCAGCCAGCGCGCGGGACGACCACACCGGCTGACCAGGCGTCCGCGCTGCTGTCCGCGGTGATGCTGGCCAGCAGCGGGCTTAGCTCGCCTGCCCGCAGCCGGAGTTCCACCCGCCAGCCCGCCGCCGCGGCAGCAGCCGGGGCTGCTGCCGCGGCGGTCCCGGCCCGCACAGCGGCGGTCCCGGCTGGGACAGCAGCCCGGACCGGGGCGGTCACGGCAGCCAGCGCGAGCGCGCTGCCCGACACGACGAGCAGCGCCCGTCGCGTCAGGAACCGAATCATGGCCGCTCCCCGCTGGCAGCGATCCCCAGAACCGGACGAACACTCATTCGCTGAACCCTAGCCGAGCTCTCCGACAGCACCCGCCCTGATCGCCAGCGGGCAGCGGGCAGCCTGGTCACGAACCGCCGCGGAGCACGGCCCCGGTGCGCCTGGCCGCCTCGGCCACCGCCGCATCGCGCGCGGCGCTGGCCTCCTCGGCGGTCAGCGTCCGGTCCAGCGCCCGCAGCCGCAGGGTATAAGCCAGCGACTTGCGTCCGGGGCTTACCTGCTCGCCGGTATATACATCGAACAGCGCGACGTCCTCGAGCAGGACATCGGAGCCCCGCCCGGTCGCGCCGGCGGCGAGCGCGTCCTGGACCTCGGCTGCGGGCACCGCGTCGGCGACCACGAGCGCCACATCCTGAGTAGCGACCGGATAGCTCGAGATGACCGGCGCGGCAACGGGCCCGAGCGACGCGGCCGCTGCCTCGACCACTGACATGTTCAGTTCGGCCGCGCAGGTCCGCGGCGGCAGGCCGAAGGCCTGTACCACCCGCGGGTGCAGCTCCCCGGCGTGACCCGCCAGCCACTCTTTGTCCTGGCCGGCCTGGACGTAGAGCGCCGCGCAGCGGCCAGGGTGCCAGGGCCGCATCTGTTCCGGCCGGACCGCGAATGTGACCTGGCTGATCCGCGCTACCTGGCGGGCCGCCTCGATAGCGTCCTCGAAGACGGCCGGCCTGCCCGTGCCCCACCAGCCGGCCGTCTCGCGGTCACCGGTCAGCACCACGGCCAGGTGCAGCGGCTGGTCCGGGAGCGCCGCATCCAGGGCGGCTGCCTCCGCCACCGTGGGTCCCCGGTCGACGCGCAGGATCGGGGCGACGCGCTGCCCCTCAGGGCGGGCGAGGAAAACCAGCCCCTGCTCGAACAGCGCCGCGTCGGCAAAGCCGCGGCCGACGTTCCTGCTGAGTACCCGGAAAAGACCGGGCAGCAGTGTGGTTCGCAGCAGCGGCTCCTCCTCCCTGAGCGGATTGGCGACGCGGGCCGCCCGGCGCCGGGGGTCGGCGGGTTCCAGCTGCAGCCGGTCGGCGTCGGCTGCCGAGCTGAACGGGCTGCTCATCACCTCGACGTAGCTCGACCCTGCCAGCGCGCGGCCGATCGCCCTGCGCAACCGCTGGCGCCGGGTCAGCCCGCGGCCGGCCGGAGCGCGCGGCAGCCGGACCGGGATGCTCTCGTAGCCTTCCAGCCGGATGACTTCCTCGGCCAGATCACTGGGGTCGGTCAGGTCCGGGCGCCAGGAGGGCGGGACGACGACGAGCCGTTCGCCGGGCCGGTCATGGCGGCCGCGTTCATGCCGGATGTGCCTGCTTGGCAGCGCGCCGCCGACTGCCGCGGCCATGCCGCCTGCCGCGCCCGCGCTGCCGCTCGCCGGGTAGCGGGTGCCCTCCTCCCCGGCGCCGCCGCCATCCGCGCCGGCTGCCGCTCCGCCGCTGGATCCCTTGCCTGATCCGCCGCCTGATGCTCGGGCTGACCCGCCGCCCGGCGCGCCGTCCCCGGCGGCGGCGTGCCGGCCCGTGCTCACGACTGAGCCGATCTGCTCCAGCCGCCACATCACGACGTCGCGGCCGTAGACCATCCCGGCCACCTGATCCGGGTAATCGGCAGCAAGCACGATCGATACCGGCGGCACCGGGACGGACGCGTGCGTGCAGCCGGGCACGAGCGCACCGCCGCCAAGGCTGGCCAGCAGCGATGCGGCCTTCGCCGACGCGCGCAGCGGCAGCTCGCGGTCTACGCCCCGCTCGAACCGCGCGGAAGCCTCGCTGAACAGCCGGTGCCGCCGACTCATCCGGGCCGTTCCCTGCGGCGAGAAATGCGCTGCCTCGATCACCAGGTCGCGCGAGTCCGCGGTGATCTCGGTGGCCAGGCCGCCCATGGTGCCGGCCATCGAGATCGGTCCAGACGAATCCGTGATCAGGATGTCGTCTGGATCGAGCTCGCGGACGACGTGATCCAGCGTCTCCAGCCGCTCGCCGGGGCGCGCGCGGCGAACCACGACCGGGCCCGACAGCCGGGCCCGGTCGAACGCATGCAGCGGCTGGCCGAGCTCGAGCATGAGGTAATTGGTGACATCTACGGCCAGTGACACGCAGCGCATCCCCGCCCGCGTCAGCCGGACCCGGATCTGCAGGGAGGTCGGCCGGGACTCGTCGATGCCGCGGACCTCCCGCAGCACGAACCGGTCACATGCGGTGGGGTCCTCGATGCTTGCCGGGTGCACCTCGTCCGAGCGGGCGCTGACGGCATCGGGGCCGCCGGGCAGGCCGCTGTCCGCCGGGTCGGTGAACTCCGCGCCGAACGCGATCGCCAGTTCCCGGGCAACGCCGCGGATGGACAGCGCGTAGCCCTTGTCCGGGGTCACGTTGATGTCGAGCACATCGTCGCGCAGCCCCGCGTAGGAGACGAAGTCGGTGCCGAGCGGCGCGTCCGCGGGCAGGACCAGGATCCCGGTGCGGTCATCCCCGATGCCCAGCTCAGCCGCGGAGCAGATCATCCCGTCCGATGTCCGGTCATAGGCCTGGCGGGCGCCGACCTCGAACCCGCCGGGCAGAACGGCGCCCGGCAGCGCGAGCGGCACCCGGTCGCCCACGGCAAAATTGGCGGCGCCGCAGATGACGTGCCTGTCGGCGGAACCGTCAGTTACCCGGCAGTACCTGATCGGCTTCCTGAACTCGGTCAGCTCCTCGATGCCGGTCACCTGCGCTACCACGACGCCGCTGATGTCGCGGCCGACCTGCTCGGTTCCCTCGACCTCCAGGCCAGCGGCCGTGAGCCGCCGGGCTATCTCGTCGACGGCGACACCCCCCGGGGCCCCCGGGTCGAGCCTGACGTACTCCAGCAGCCAGGACAGCGGAACCCGCATCACGCCTCCAGTCCGAATGCCCGGCTGAACCGGACGTCGCCCTCGAGGGTGTCCCTGATGTCGGCCACTCCGTGCCTGATCATCAGCGTCCGCTCGATACCAAGCCCGAATGCAAACCCGCTGTAGCGGTCCGGATCGATGCCGCAGGCGACGAGCACCCGCGGGTTGACCATGCCGCAGCCGGCAATCTCAATCCAGCCCTGCGACTTGCAGACCCGGCACGGCGGCGCGCCAGGCCGGGTCGACGCGCCGCGGCACACATGGCACTCCATGGAAACGTCGGCGGACGGCTCGGTGAAAGGGAAGAAGTCCGGCCGCAGCCGGGTGCGCAGGCCCTCGCCGAACATGGCCTCGACGAACGAGCCGATCACACCGCGCAGGTCTGCCATGCTCAGGCCCTCGTCCACCGCGAGCCCTTCGATCTGGTGGAATACCGGACTGTGCGTCGCATCGAGAGCGTCGCTGCGGAAGCATCTGCCGGGGCTCACCACGTAAAGCGGCAGCGGCCGGGTCAGCATCGCGCGGATCTGCACCGGCGAGGTGTGCGTCCGCAGCACCATGCCCGACCGGGGCTCGCCGTCCGGCCCGGCGACGAACAGGGTGTCCTGCATCTCGCGCGCCGGGTGGTCCCGCGGGAAGTTCAGAGCATCGAAGTTGTACCACTCGGCCTCGACCTCAGGGCCTTCGGCGACCTCGTATCCCATTGCCACGAAGATGTCGACCAGGCGCTCGGCTACGGTGGTGACCGGGTGCCTGGCCCCGGCGGGCAGGCGGTCCCACGGCAGGGTGACGTCAGCGGTTTCCTCGACGAGAACGCGGAGGTCGCGCTCGGCCTCCAGTTCCTGCTGCCGGCTGGCCAGCGCCTTCCTGATCACGCCGCGGGCCGCGCCGACGCGCTTGCCGGCTTGCGCCCTGGCCGCCGGGGGCAGCGCGCCGATCTCCGCATTCGCCAGGGTGACCGGCGCTCGGTCACCGGCATGCGCCAGTCTGGCCGCCTTCAGCTCCTCGAGGTCACTCGCGGCGGCGATGGCGGCCAGCGCGTCGTCGGTCATGCGCTGGACCGCGTCGGATGACAACGTGGCCACCTCGACCGGGTCATAGCTCTTGTTCGGTGCGGACATCGCCTGCTGCTCCCTGCGGTCACCGATTTCTCGTCCGGAGTGCTGATCCTTTCATGCTGCCGAACGGCCGGCGCCGTGCTGACGCCGGCGCCGTGCTGACGCCAGCGCCGTGCTGACGCCAGCGGCAGAATTCATCCAGTCAGCGCAGCCGGCAGGCCCGGTTGCCAGGCCCCGGCCGTCCGGAATCTCCCCCGCGCCCGTCGGTCAGCCGAAATCGGGCAGGCCGACGGGCATGGTAAATCGGAACTCGGCACCGCCGCCCGGTGCCCGTGCCACGGCGATCGACCCGCCATGCGCCTCGACCAGCCCCTTCACGATGAACAGGCCCAGGCCCGCGCCGCTTCGGCGCTTTGCGCGCCAGAACTGGCGGAAGACTCTGGAGGCGAGCTCGGGCGCGATGCCCTGGCCCTGGTCGCGGACGGACACCGCCACGCCGGGAGCACCCGGGACCGTCATCGGCTCCACCACGGTGGTAACGGTACCAGCACCGTGCCGGACCGCATTCTCGATAAGGTTGCCGAGGATCTGGTCCACCTTGTCGACGTCCAGCCAGGTCTCCGGCAGCCCGTCGCGGACCACGACCCGGAATCGGTCCCTGGCCTCGCCGGCGGCCACCCGGCCGCTGATGATTTTCGCGACCCTCGCCGGGACGTCAACGAGCTCCCGGTGCACCTCGATCCGGCCCGATTCGATCCGCGACACGTCGAGTAGCTCGGTGATCAGGCGGGTGACCCGGTCCGCATCGGCGTTGACCGTCTCCAGCATGATCCGCTTCTGATCGTCGGTGAACCGGGTCCACTTCGCCAGCAGCGTCGCCGTGAAGCCCTTGACGCTGGTAAGCGGCGAGCGCAGCTCGTGCGCGACGGTGGAGACCAGGTCGGCACGGCCGCGCTCCAGGCGAGCGCGCTGCGATGCGTCCCGCAGCGTCACCGTCAGCCGCCGGACCGCGCCCGGCGCGCGGTGCCAGCCCTCGCGTGGCCGGCTGCCGCGCGGATAGCGCACGTACCCCACGCTGACCAGCAGCTCGGTCCCGTCGGCCAGGTAGAGCGCCCGCTCCGGATGCCGGCTGCGGGTCGACAGGCCCTGATAGGGCTGCGATTGCTGCCACCAGCACCGGCCCTCGATGTCCTGCAGCGGGAGCACCTGGCAGATGTCATTGCCGAGCGCCTGCCGGGCAGCGATCCCGGTCAGCCGCGCGGCTGCCCGGTTGAAGACGGTGATCCGACCCGCATGGTCGGCGATCACGAGCCCGTCAGGGATATCATCAGCGCACACCATGCCGCTGCGGAGATCCGCTGCGGCCTCCGGCCCGGCCGTCACCGCAGCCATCGCCTGGCCCGACACGATCCCGTCCACTGCAGCGCCGCCTCCGCGTTGCCTGGCCCCCGGCACACGGAAGTGCGGCCTGCCGCCAAGTCCGGGGGGTGACCCGCGGCGTGCCCCGCTGCGCCCGGCCACCGGCCAGTGACCCCGACCGGGCCTACCATGACGCAACGTAGTCAGACTCTAGCGCGTCCGCCATGCCGCGTGGCACCCGCGGGTGCGCGGGCAGTCAATACGGCCGCAGTTAACTACCCGCTGGGCAAGAACCTCCCTGCCGGGCGGCCGGGTAGCACACAGCCGGGCGCGGCGACCAGGAATTGCGCTCGGCCTCGCGCCGCGAGCACGCTCGTCCTGGTCGTGCCCGCGGTGATGCTCAGCGGCCGGGCGCCGATCGCTGCGCCCGGGCGGAAGCGTAGAGGCACACGGCGGCGGCGGCCGCCAGGTTCAGGCTCTCGGCCTGACCGTAGATCGGCACCGCCACCGCATCGTCGGCGAGCGAGGCCAGCTCGGCGGGCAGCCCCCAGGACTCGTTCCCGAACAGCCAGGCCGTCGGGCCGCCCAGTTCCCCGGCCGACTCCAGGTCATCGAGCCGGTGCCGGGCGCTGCCGTCGGCTGCCAGCAGCCGCAGCCCCGCGGCGCGCAGTGCCGCTGCCGCCGCCGGGAGCGAGCTACCCGCGACGACGGGCAGGTGAAACACGCTGCCCGCGGCCGAGCGCACGCACTTGCCGTTGTAGGGGTCGACCGAGGCGTCGGCGAAGACGACGCCGGCGGCACCTGCCGCGTCCGCCGTCCGCAGCACCGTCCCGGCGTTGCCGGGGTCGCGGACGTTCGCCAGCACGGCCACTAGCGCGGGCGAGGCAGCGGTCAGCTCGGCCAGCGGGACGTCGACGAACCGGCAGACGGCCAGCACTCCCTGCGGGGTCACGGTCTGGGCAAGCTCGGCCATCACCTGGCCGCTGACCGTGCGAACGGCCGCGCCCTGGCTCGCGGCCTGCCGGACGAGATCGGCGCAGCGCGAGCTGGCCGGCCCGGTGACGAAGAGCTCGGTCAGCACGCCCGGACGGCGAAGTGCCTCGGCGACCGACTGCCGGCCCTCGGCCAGGAAGGCACGAGACTGCTGCCGGAAGGCGCGCTTGGCCAGCTGGCGCACCGCCTTGACCTGCGGCGACCGGATGCTGGTGACCTCGCCGACCGTCGGCTGCGGCGGCCGGCGCGGTCCGGCCGCCACGGCCGCGGTGATCCTGGTCCGGCCTGTCCCGACGTCTGTCTCCTGGCCTAGGCCGCGGCCGAGTCCGCAGTCCCGGCTGTCTCGGGCAGCGCCTTCCTGGCGACTTCCACCAGCGCCGAGAACGCCCTCGGATCGGCGATCGCCATCTCGGCCAGCATCCGCCGGTCGACATCGACGCCCGCGATCTTCAGGCCCTGGATGAACCTGTTGTAGGTGATGCCATCGGCGCGGGCGGCTGCGTTGATGCGCTGGATCCACAGCCGGCGGAACGCGCCTTTGCGGTCCTTGCGGTCACGGTAGGCATACGTCATCGAGTGGAGCATCTGCTCCTTAGCCTTGCGGTACAGCCGGGACCGCTGGCCCCGGTAGCCGCTGGCCCGCTCGAGGACGACTCTGCGCTTCTTATGGGCATTGACCGCCCGCTTCACCCGTGCCATGTACTGGACTCCCTTGCGGCGGGCCGGGTCACTTCCCCAGCAGTCTCTTCATCTTCTTCGTGTCCGCGGGCGCGAGCACCACTTCATTGGCCAGCCGGCGCGTCCGCGTCGTGGGCTTGTGCTCGAAGTAATGGCTGCGGTTGGCCCGGCGGCGCATGATCTTGCCCGTGCCCGTCAGCCGGAACCGCTTGTTAGCGCCGCTGTGCGTCTTCATCTTCGGCATCTCGCCGTTTCTCCATTCTGGCGTGCCTGCGCACGGTCCTGCCTGGCGTGCCTGCGCACGATCCGTCATGCCCGCGCCGCGGGCGTCCCCCGCGCACGAAGGCGCAGCTGCCTCCCCGCTGCCGCGGACGATCGCGACAGCTGCCGGCTGCTTATCCCTGTTGTCGGCGCCCCGGCCGTCAGCCCGCCTGTGCCTCCGCGCTGCCCTGGCCGGCTGCGGCGCTCGAGCCAGCTGCGCCCGGCGCGGGCGCCGCGGCTCGGGCGGCCGTCCGGCGCGGGGCTGCACCGCGCGGCGCTGGCACCGGACGCCCCTCACGCTCGGCGGTCGCGCGCGCGCTCGCCCGCTGCTCGACCTTCTCGGTCCTGGCCTCCGCCTTCCGCTTGTGCGGTCCGATCACCATGATCATATTCCGGCCGTCCTGCTTGGCCTGCGACTCGACGAAGCCAAGCTCCTGGACGTCGGACGCCAGCCGCTGCAGGAGCTTGTACCCGAGTTCAGGCCGGGACTGCTCGCGGCCGCGGAACATGATCGTCACCTTGACCTTGTCCCCCTGCCGCAGGAACCGCTCAACATGGCCCTTCTTGGTGCCGTAGTCGTGCGGGTCGATCTTCGGCCGGAGCTTGATCTCCTTGATGACTGTCTGCGCCTGGTTCTTGCGCGATTCCCTGGCCTTGAGAGCCGACTCGTACTTGAACTTGCCGTAATCCATCAGCTTGCATACCGGTGGCCGCGCGGTCGGCGCGACTTCGACAAGGTCGAGATCTGCCTCCTGGGCCAGCCGGAGCGCATCGTTGATCGCGACGATCCCTATCTGCTCGCCGGCCGGGCCGACCAGCCGCACTTCGGGGACGCGGATGCGCTCGTTGATACGAGGTTCGGTGCTGATGTGGCCTCCTGGTGGTAACACTGCCTGTCCGGGCCTGTCCCGGCAGGATCTGCCTGGCGCCCGCCCGTGCGCTTGCATGCGGAAAGGCCCCGCAACGATACGCATGCGGGGCCACCGTGTGCGCGATCCGGGGCGGCCGGCGCCCGCCGGACAACGCCCGCCCCGGCAGCGCCCGCCGGCCAGCCCGAAAGCCGACCGGCCGGCCGTCTGGGCGGCTTGGCTACCCGCCAGCAGCGAGCTGGCCAGGTGGGAGGCGGCCGTGGTGGTCCTCCGCTTACGTGTCCGGCACGGCAGGTACCGGACTTGTCGTCACGCAACACTAACGCATAACCCCGCCCAGCGGTATTCCCCTGACGACCATCAGCCTGGCGGGCGGGCCGAGAGCTCCGCCAGTCCCGCCTCCCGCATCGCGTCCGTCGGAGCAGCCTGCCCGGTCATCAGCTCAACCTGCCGGGCCGCCTGATGCAGCAGCAGGTCGAAGCCGCCGGCGACGAGCGCGCCGGCGGCCGCGGCCGCATCAGCGAGCCGGGTGGGCCACGGCTGATACACCACGTCGAGTAGCGCGGCGGGGACTGCCGCGGCTGCGCCAACGCGTTCTGCGTAGATGTCCGCGGCCCCGGCCGGCACGGTGGAGATCAGCAGCAACCCGCTGCGGGCGCGCGGTAGCTGGCCGAACGGGACCAGCCGGACCTGAACGCCCAGCCGGCCCGCGGCAGCCAGCAGATCCCCCGCCCGCGCCGGATCACGGGCCGCCACCTCCGCCTGGCCGATGCCGAGAGCGCGCAGCGCTGCCAGTGCGGCGCAGGCCGTTGCGCCGGCACCGATGATCAGAGCGGGGCCGGTGACCACGGCACCGGCCGGTGCCAGTGCGGTCACCATGCCGGGAACATCGGTGTTGTAGCCGCGGCGCGTCCCGCCAGCGAAAACAACGGTGTTGGCGGCGCCTACCTCGCCGGCAAGCGGCTCCGCCCGGTCGAGCAGCGGCATGATCGCCCGTTTCAGCGGCATGGTCAGCGACAGCCCGGCCCAGTCCGGGCCGCAGGAGCGGAGCAGCGCCGGGAGCTGCGCCTCGTGGCACTCGATCGCCTCGTAGTTCCAGGCGGCCAGGCCGAGCGCTTTGTAGGCCGCCGTGTGCAGCACCGGTGACAGCGAGTGCGCGACGGGCGAGCCGAGAACCGCGGCCCTCATCGCGGCGGCTTCATCTCAGGCGGCTTCATCTGAGGCGGCCTCAGCAAGCCTTATGGGCCTTGCACTGGGCCTGGAACTGCGCGAACTGGGCAGAGCTACTGGTGAACCTGGTGAGGCCTGTCGCGGGGTTCACCGTCACGAAGTACAGCCAGTTCCCGCTCGCGGGGTGCAGCGCCGCCTGGATCGCGGCCTCGGTGGGGTTGTCGATCGGCCCCGGCGGCAGGCCGCCATGCAGGAACGTGTTGTACCGGGACGGATACTGCAGCTGTGCGGCGCTGAGATGAAAGCCGGTCTTGTGCAGGGCGTAGAGCACCGTGCTGTCCAGCTCGAGTTTCATCCCGGTGCTGAGCCGGTTGTCGATCACCCGGGCGATCATCGGGTAGTACCTGGGGATTCCCTCGACCTCCAGCAGGCTGGCCTCGGTGATGACCTGGCCCTCGGTGAGGCGGGCTGCCCTGGCGGACTGCGCGAGGCCCAGGACCCGGGCCTCCTGCTGGAATCGCCGCACCATATCCTGCAGCACGCCGAGAGCCGAGGTGCCCGGCGGGATCTCATATTCCGCCGGGTAGAGATAGCCTTCCGCGCTGCCGTTGGCATAAGACGGCAGGCCGAGCGCCTTGCTGGTCAGCGCCGCGGTGAACTGGCTGACGGGCTTGCCGGTCTGCTGGCTGAGCTTGGCCAGGATCTGGCTCAGCCGCAAGCCGTCGGTGATGCTGACCGTCCGCTGGATGCGTGACCTGGGATTCACCAGCAGGGCGTACGCGAGGGCGGCGTTCATGTGCCTGTGCAGGAGGAAATTTCCGGGCTCGAGGCCGGTCAGGCTCGTGCTGTTCTTCGCGGCCGCGACGAACGGGTCGGCGGACTTGATCACTCCGAGGCTGATCAGCTCGGGTGCCAGCGTGGTGGCGGTGTCGCCCGACTTGACCTTAACGGCGACCTTGCCGGTGCCCGCGCCGGTGTAGTTCGCATGCCGGGCGCTGTAGGCGTCATATGCATACCTGCCGACGAGGACCACGACAATCACCAGGACGATGACCGAGATCAGCGGCGGGAGCCAGCGTCCCCGGCTGCGCCCTGGCCGCTTCGCATCCCCGTCCGCGGAATCGTCGGCAAAACCGGGGAGGAACAATCCGTCATCCGCCCGCCGGCCGCTGTCGGGCGCACCGGCCAGTCCGGCGCCGTCAGCAGCCCGGCCAGGGCCGCATGCGCCTTGGCCGGGCTGCTCGAAAGAGCGCTGGCCGTAACCGTTCGGCCGGCCGGCCGGGTCACCGGGGCAGCGCGAGCCGTACAGTCCTGGCGCGGCCCCGAAGCCGGGGCTCGCGCCGCGATCGGATGGCATGCCGCCGTCATCACCGAGCCAGTCACGGCCATCGCCGGTCACCGCTGTGCGCCCCGGGCCAGGCTCACGAGCTCTCCCGCAGGCAGGCCCGTCGAGCGCTCGGCATCAAGCGCGCCCTGCAGCAGGAGCGCGGCTGCGGTGCGGTCGACTACCGCGCGCCGTCCCCTGGAGTCCCTGCCGCCCTGGCGAAGTGCCTCGTGCGCGATCATGGTGGTGAACCGCTCATCGAGCAGCCGCACCGGGACAGGCGCAAGCCGGCCGGCCAGCGCAGCGGCGAACCTCCTGGCATCACCCGCAGCCGAGCCCTCGCGGCCGGACAGGGTTGTGGGCAAACCCACGATCACCTCAATGGTGTTGTTCTCGCCGGCCAGGCTGGCAATGCGGTCCAGGTCCTTCCCACCGCGCTGGACTGTCGCCAGCGGGCTGGCCAGCAGCCCGGCCGGATCGGAGCGAGCGACCCCGACGCGCACAGAGCCTACGTCGACTGCGAGCCTGACGCCGGGTCTCACCGCAAGTCGCCGCCAGCGCAGCGGGTCGGTCCGGGCACGATAGGACCGCAGCACGGACTCACGCTACGCTCCCGGCCCCGCCGCGTCGGCGATAAGCCTGCCGACAGCCCGGAACGACTCGTCTATTGCCCGTGCGGCGTCTGCCCCCAGCGGGGCTCCCCCGCCCTGGGCGACATCGTCCTTTCCGCCGCCCCGGCCGCCGAGCGCTCCCGCCGCTGCACGCACCAGCGGTCCCGCGGTGAGGCCGCGGGCGCGCGCCGCGTCGTTCACCGCCACCACGACGGTCGGGCGGTCAGCGGGAATTCCGGCGACGACGACGACGGCGGGACTGCCGGCCGGCAGCCTGCCCCGCAGGTCGAGCGCCAGCTTCCTGATGCCGTCGGCTGCGGTCCCGTCCGGCGCCCGGTGCGCCAGATAGGCGACCCCGCCGACATCGGCGGCGCCGCGGGCCAGGTCCGCCGCATCGTCCAGCAGCCGAGCCGAGCTGAGCCGCTGCAGGTCCCGCTCGGCATCGCGCAGCCGGCCCACCATGCCGGAGATACGGTCGGGGAGCTCTTCGCGCCGTGCCTTGAGCTGCTCGCTGAGCTGGCTGACCAGCATGCTCTCCCTGGCCAGGAACCGGAAAGCATCAATTCCGACGAGTGCCTCGACCCGGCGCACTCCCGACCCGATAGATGCCTCCCCGAGGATCTTCACCAGGCCGAGCTGACCGGATCTGGCCACGTGGGTGCCACCGCACAGCTCACGGGAGTAGTCGCCAACCTCGACCACGCGGACCTGGTCCCCGTACTTCTCGCCGAACAGGGCAAGCGCGCCCATCGCCCTGGCCTCGTCGATCGATGTGTGGAAGGCCCGGACGTCCAGGTCATTGACAAGGACCTGGTTGACCTCGTCCTCGGCATCCCGGAGCACAGCGGGCGGCACCGCGCCCTTGGCCGTGAAGTCGAACCGGAACCGGCCCGGCGAGTTCTCCGAGCCGGCCTGCGCCGCGGACTCTCCGAGGGCGCCGCGGAACGCCCGGTGCACCAGATGGGTCGCCGTATGTGATCGGGAGATCGCCCGGCGCCTGTCGATGTTGACCTCGGCGTACGCAGGGGCCCCCACCACGACCTCGCCGGAGGTGACCCGGCCGCGGTGCACGATCAGCCCGGCAACCGGGGCCTGCACGTCCAGGATGTCGATCAGCCCGTCGTCGCCCGCGCCGCTTCCCGCGGTCCTGATCAGGCCGGTGTCGGCGAGCTGGCCGCCGCCCTCGGCATAGAACGGGGTACGGTCGAGCACCACGTCGACCTCGGTGCCAGCGGCTGCCGACGGAACTGACACGCCGCCGACCAGCAGGCCGGTAATCGACGCGTCGCCAGCAATCTCGTCATAGCCGGTGAAGGTGACCCGGCCGGACTGGTCAAGCAGGCGCGCAAGCTCGGAAATGTCCGCGTTCCCGATCTTCTTGCCGGCCGCGTCTGCCTTCGCCCGCTGCACCTGCTGCTGCATCAGCCTGCGGAACTCGGCCTCATCGACGTTCAGGCCCTGTTCGGCGGCCATCTCGAGGGTGAGATCGATCGGGAAGCCGTAAGTGTCGTGCAGCGCGAAGGCCTGGTTTCCGCCGACGGTGCCGGCCCCCCGGCGCCTGGTCTCCTCGACCGCGGCCTCGAATATCGCCGTACCGGTACGGAGCGTGCCGAGAAATGCGGCCTCCTCGGCATCCAGCACCGTGTGGATGTGCGGCGCGTCCCTGTGCAGCTCGGGATACTGATCACCGAGCGCATCGATGGCCGCCGACGACAGCTCGTGCAGGTAGCGCTCACCCGCACCGCCGTGGCCCGGGCCGCGGCTGCCGCCTGCCCCGCCGCGCTGCGAGCCCGCCAGCAGCCGCAGGTTGCGCACGCTGCGGCGCAGAATCCGGCGCAGCACATAGCCGCGGCCCTCGTTTGAGGGAATCACGCCGTCGGCGACCAGCATCACTGCGGTGCGCACATGGTCGGCCACCACGCGCAGCGCAACATCGGTCCGGTGGTCCCTGCCGTACTTCTGCTCTGTCAGCTCGGCGGCGCGGTCGAGCACCTTCCACATGG
Source organism: Streptosporangiaceae bacterium (assembly GCA_035499215.1). Taxonomy (GTDB): domain Bacteria; phylum Actinomycetota; class Actinomycetes; order Streptosporangiales; family Streptosporangiaceae; genus DATJZH01. The sequence continues at coordinate 27,735 of DATJZH010000086.1, forward strand.
TGTCGATCTCGTAGATGTTGTCGACACCCTGCAGCAGAGCCGCCATCCGCTCCAGGCCCATGCCGGTATCGATGTTGCGCGATGGAAGCTCGCCGACGATCTTGAAGCCCTCTTTGCCTTCCCCCTGGCCGCGGGCGTACTGCATGAAAACGAGGTTCCACACCTCCAGGTAGCGGTCCTCGTCCGCAGCAGGGCCGCCCTCGCGACCATACTCGGGGCCCCGGTCGTAGTAGATCTCCGAGCACGGCCCGCACGGACCTGGGACCCCCATTGACCAGAAGTTGTCCGCCATCCCGCGCCGCTGAATGCGGCTCTCCGGCAGGCCTACCTGATCGCGCCAGATCCCGGCTGCCTCGTCATCATCGGTATAGACCGTGGCCCAGAGCCTGGCCTCGGGAAAGCCGAAGCCGCCGTCCGCCGCAGAGCTCGTCAGCAATTCCCAGGCAAAAGGTATGGCCTGTTCCTTGAAGTAGTCGCCGAACGAGAAGTTCCCCAGCATCTGGAAGAAGGTGGCGTGCCGGGAGGTCTTGCCGACTTCCTCGATGTCCGCCGTCCTGATGCACTTCTGCGCGCTCGTCGCGCGGCGATACGGCGCCGGCAGCTGCCCGAGGAAATACGGCTTGAAGGGCACCATTCCCGCATTGACCAGCAGCAGCGTGGGATCGTCGGCGATCAGGCTGGCCGACGGAACCACGGTGTGCCCGCGCCGCTGAAAATAACTCAGGAAGCGGCGGACGATCTCGGCCGACTCCATCAGTGGCCATCCTTCGCATAGTCGGTGCCGGGGTGCGCGCAGGAGCCGCCTGCCTCGTCGCGACGCCCGTGCCCCGAACGCGGGACCGCGGGGGCGGGGCTCAGATCGGCGGCATGCCGATCCAGGTAATCCTCCATGCCCTCGCGGGCGTCGTGCAGAAAGGCCGACGCGCTCAGGCCGACCTCGCGCGCCATCGCCCGGGTCCGGCCCGGCGCCCGGGTCCGGCCCGGCGCCCGGCGGCGGCCGTCGCCACGGGCGGGCGCCGGGCCGGCCGGCTGTCCCCCGCTCTGGTCGGCGCGCGCACGAGCCGCCGCGGTCCGCCCGCTGCCGCGGCCTGGCCGCAGCAGCGCCGACAGGCGGCGGGTGGCGCGGCGATATCCGGTGACGCCGAGCACCGCGCCGAGCACGAGCCAGCACAACCTGCGCATCATGGCCGTGTCCTCTCCCGCCGGCCCGATCCTGCGATGGCCCGCTGCCGCGGCAGCGGGCGGCGCCTCCCGTCCGCCGCCCGCGGCGCGGGCAGCGCTGCAGCGGCCGGACCGCCAGGCACGGCCGGAGGCATCTCCGCAGCGGCGGCGCGACGGCCCGGCGACCGGCGCAGCGCCACCGCCCGGCGGACTCCATACACGGCGGCGGCACACTTCAGCAGCGGCGAGCCGAAGCCAGCGGAGATACTCCTGGCCAGTCCCGCAAGCGCGGTGACCTGGCCGGATAGCTCGGTCATGTCCGCGGTGACCTGCTCCATGCTCGCGGTGATCCCGTCGGTCCGCGCCAGCTGCCTGTTCGTCTGGTCGACAGCTGCCTGCGCACGCTCGATCAGCAGGTCGGTCCGCTCGTAGTACTCCGTCAGCATCCGGGTCCCGGCGGAAATCAGCCGGGAAAGCCGGACCAGCACGTAGACGGCGGCGCATACCAGCACCGCCCAGAATCCGGCGGCGATCAGTTCTGCCAGCTGCCCGGCGTTCATTCTTGCTGCCGCTCCTTAGCGCTCGCCCCGTGCTGTTACCTGGCCGACCTTACCGTCCCGGCAGGCGCGCCGCCGCGCCCTGGCCCGCTGGCCACTGCCCGGCCGGACGGGCCGCCGGCGGAGGGCCATCGCCATGATCACGGAGTGTTCTCCGATGCCTGCGCCGAGGATGCGCCGTGATCACGCGGCAGCGCCGGTGGTGCCCGGCCGGCCCGGGCCGCCGGGCCGGCCTGCGCGGGAGCTTCGGGCGTGTCCCGGCCCAGGATCGCCCTGATCCGCTCCGAGCGCTCGGCGTACCGGGCCTCAGCGCCGTGGCCGGACGGCTGGTAATACCTGCGCGCCGCGACCGTGTCCGGCGCATAGGCCTGCGGCGCCACGCCGTCGGCGAAGTCGTGCGGATACTGGTAGCCGCGGCCGTGGCCCAGCCGGGCCGCGCCCCGGTAGCTGTCGTCGCGCAGGTGCGCAGGCACCGGGCCGGCCAGCCCGGCCCGGACGTCGCGGGCGGCGGTGCTGATCGCCCGGATCACCGCGTTCGACTTCGGCGCCAGCGACAGGTGAATCACGGCCTGAGCCAGGTTGATCCTGGCCTCCGGCAGCCCGACGAACTCCACGGCCTGCGCCGCGGCGACCGCCACCTGCAGCGCGGACGGGTCGGCCATCCCGACGTCCTCGCTGGCATGCACGATGAGCCGCCGGGCGATGAACCGCGGATCCTCGCCAGCCTCGATCATCCTGGCCAGATAGTGCAGGGCGGCGTCGGCATCGCTGCCCCTGATGCTCTTGATGAAGGCGCTGATCACGTCGTAGTGCTGGTCGCCGTCCCGGTCGTAGCGGACGGCCGCCCTGTCGACCGCCCGCTCAAGAATGTCAACGTCGATCTCCGCGCCGCGCGGCAGGCCGAGCGCGGCCGCCTCCAGGTAGGTCAGCGCCCGCCGGGCATCGCCGCCGGCCAGCCGCAGCAGGTGCTCCCGCGCCGCCGGGTCCAGCGTCACGCCGCCGCCGAGCCCCCGCTCGTCGGTCAGCGCCCGGTCGATCACGGCGGCCATGTCCCCGTCAGCCAGCGGCGGCAGCGTCAGCAGCAGCGAGCGGGAGAGCAGCGGGCTGACGACAGAATGGAACGGGTTCTCCGTCGTGGCGCCGATGAAGGATACCCAGCGGTTTTCTACCGCCGGCAGGAGCGCGTCCTGCTGCGCCTTGTTGAAGCGGTGCACCTCGTCGATGAACAGGATCGTCTGGGTCCCGCTCATGCCAAGCTCCCGCCGGGCGGCGTCGATAGCGGCCCGGACGTCCCTGACCCCGGCGGACACGGCGGAAAGCTCGACGAACCGGCGCCTGGTCACCTGGCTGATGACGTAAGCCAGCGTGGTCTTGCCCGTTCCCGGCGGTCCCCAGAGCAGTGCCGACAGGGCCGCGTCATGCTCGGTGATTTTGCGCAGCGGCGAGCCGCCCCTGGTCAGGTGCTGCTGGCCGACCACCTCGTCCAGGGTGCGCGGCCGCATCCGCACCGCCAGCGGCGCGACGGCCTGAGCGGCCAGCTCGGCGGGCGCGTCAAAAAGGCTCTCGCGCTGACCAGGCTCAGCTCTCGCCATGCCACGACAGTATCCGGATTTGCGCGCAGCGAAATGCTACGGCCCGGTGACGCGCGCCGACCTGGCGGCAGATTCTGCGGGCTCGCTGGCGGCAGCTGCCTGACGTGACCCGGATCTTCGCGGGCGCAAGCGCGGTCGTTCAGGGCCGGGTAAGCCCGTGCCCTCACGTGCCGGGGGTCCGCTGGCTTTCCACGTACTGCCGGATCACCGACAGCGGCGCGCCTCCGCACGATGCGGCGAAGTAGGACGGGGACCACAGGTGCTTTCCCTGCCAGACCCGCTTCCGCAACTCGGGGAAGTCCCGGCGCAGGAGCCGCGACGAGACGCCCTTGAGGCTGTTGATCAGCCGGGACAACTCGACGGTCGGCGGGTACTCGACCAGCAGGTGCACGTGGTCGTCTTCGCCGTCACATGCGGCGAGGACCGCGCCGAAGTCTGCGCAGACCTGCCGGAAGGTGCGGCACAGGTGGTCGATGTGCGCGGCGGTGAACACCCCGCGCCGGTACTTGGTCACGAACACCAAGTGGGCATGCAGCGCGGTAACGCAGGTCCGCCCACGGCGGTAATCCAGTTCATTGACCATGCTGCCAAGCATAGGCCAACCGTTAGACCAACAGTGCGTAGTGGAAGGGTGAAGCTTGCGTACTGCTACCCGCTGTACCCGGACATCGCCCCGGCCCGCCCCGCCTGCCGCCTGCTCACGGTCGCTGGCTCACCGCCGCGCCCGGCCGTCCGCCGGATCGGGTCCGGCCGCGACGATCACGTCGAGACCGGCTTCCTCGCGCTGCGCCGCCGTGATCGGGGTCGGCGCGCCGGTCATCGGATCGTGCCCGGATGCCGCCTTCGGGAACGCGATCACGTCCCGGATCGAGTCCTGGCCGGTCAGCAGCATCAGCGTCCGGTCCCAGCCGAACGCGATGCCGCCATGGGGCGGCGGGCCGAACCGCAGCGCGTCCAGCAGGAAGCCGAACTGCGACCTCGCCTGCTCCCGGGACAGGCCGATCACATCGAATACCTGCTGCTGCATGTCCGGCCGGTGGATCCGGATCGACCCGCCGCCGATCTCAGTCCCGTTGCACACGATGTCGTAGGCATCAGCCAGCGCGCCGGCCGGCTCTGCCGTGAACTTCCCGGCCCACTCCGGCAGCGGCGCCGTGAACGGGTGGTGCACCGCCGTCCAGCCGCCCTGCCCGTCCTCCTCGAACATCGGCGCGTCCACGACCCAGGTGAACGCCCACGCCGACGGATCGATCAGCCGGCACCGGCGGCCGATCTCCAGCCGGGCCGCGCCGAGCAGCGTCTTCGCGGCCGTGGCGGCCCCGGCCGCGACGAAAACGCAGTCCCCCGCGGCCGCGCCAGCCGCGGCGGCCAGGCCGGAACGCTCCGCCGCCGACAGATGCCGTGCTACCGGTCCCGCATCGGACACCATTCCGTCAGCGCCGATCAGCACGTACGCCAGTCCCCTGGCACCGCGCGACCGCGCCCACTCCTGCCAGCCGTCCAGCTCCCGCCGCGTCTGGCCGGCCCCGCCCGGCATCACGACGGCGCCTACATAGGCCGCCTGGAACACCCGGAACTGAGTCCGGCCGAAGTAACCGGTCAGCTCGGTCAGCTCCAGCCCGAAACGCAGGTCCGGCTTATCCGAGCCGAACCGCCGCATGGCGTCGGCGTAGGTCAGCTGCGGAATCGGCAGCTGCACCTGGTAGCCGGTGATCTGCGACCACAGCCGCGCCACCAGATCCTCGGCGACCCGCACCACGTCCGCCCTGGTCACAAAGGACATCTCCAGGTCGACCTGGGTGAACTCCGGCTGCCGGTCAGCGCGGAAGTCCTCGTCCCGGAAGCAGCGCACCAGCTGGTAGTAACGCTCCAGGCCGGCCACCATCAGCAGCTGCTTGAACAGCTGCGGCGACTGCGGCAGCGCGTAGAACGTGCCGGGCTGCAGCCGCACCGGCACCAGGAAGTCGCGCGCGCCCTCCGGCGTGGACCTGGTCAGGTACGGCGTCTCCACGTTCACGAAACGGTGGTCCCGCATCACGTCGCTCACCAGGTACGCTGCCGCGGAGCGCGTCCGCAGCACGGCAGCCATCTCGGGCCGCCGGATGTCGAGGTAGCGGTAGCGCAGCCGCACCTCCTCGCTGAGCTCGGCGGTGCCCTCGATCGGGAACGGCAGCGGATCGGTCTCGGCGAGCACCTGCAGGTCCGTGGCGGCGATCTCGACCTCGCCGCTGGCCAGCTCGGGATTCTCGTTGCCGGCCGGCCTGCGCCGTACCTCGCCGGTCACCAGCACGCAGAATTCCGCGCGCAGGTCGTGCGCGACGTCCTCTTCGCGCAGCACGACCTGGACGATGCCGCTGGCATCGCGCAGGTCGATGAACACCACGCCGCCGTGGTCGCGGCGGCGCGCTACCCAGCCGGCCAGCGTGACGTGCTGTCCCGCATCCGCGGCGCGGACCGTGCCAGCCTCCTGCGTGCGGATCATCGCTTCCTCAGCCTCTCGACATAAAGATCAAGGTCATGCGGCGCAACGGGAGCCGCCCGCAGCTGCCGCCCTCCGGCTTACAGTCCCCTGGCCGGCCCGGACGACGGCGCGAGCCCGGCCAGGAACGGATTGGACCGTCGCTCGGCGCCGATTGTCGTCTGCGGCCCGTGCCCGGACAGGACCACTGTCTCGTCGGGCAGCGGCAGGCACACCCGGGCCAGGCTCGCCAGGATCGTGTCATAGTCGCCGCCCGGCAGGTCGGTCCGGCCGATGGACCCGGCGAAGAGCAGGTCGCCGCTGAACATTATGGCCGGGTCAGCGCCAGCCCGTGCGGCCGTCCCTGAGCCAGCCCCGGCACCCGGCTGGGGGGCGCCGGGCAGCCGGAATACCACCGAGCCCGGCGTGTGCCCTGGCGCGTGGTCGACGGTGACCTCCACGCCGGCCAGCTCCAGGGTCATCCCGTCGGTCAGCTCGGCCACTTCTTCGGGCTCGGTGAAGGTAAGCCCGCCGAAGAGCTGCTGGCCGGCCAGCAGTGAGAAGCCCCGCGCCGGATCGCTGAGCAGGGCCCGGTCGTCCGGGTGAATGTAGGCCGGGATGTTCATGGCGCCGCAGACGGGTGCCACCGACCAGATGTGGTCGATGTGCCCGTGGGTGAGCAGCACGGCCGCGGGCTGCAGCCGGTACCGCGCGACGATCTCCTCGATGCCCCGCTCCGCGTCCTGGCCAGGATCGATGATCAGGCACTGCTCGCCCGGGCCGGCCGCCGCGAGATAGCAGTTCGCGGCGAACGACCCCGCCGGGAATCCGGCAATGAGCATGGCTTCCTCCTTGCCAGCGGATGCGGTTGACCTTTCGCGATGTGCGTTACAGGCTACCGAGGGCGATGGGGCTGCTCGCGCCAGCCCGGCACGGACGCCGTCGTGCGTCGAACAGGTAACGGAGGCATCCCGGGCGGCTTCGCGGCCGGTACGATTCGCGAAGTTTCGCTGATCATACGAGCGAAAAGTTTCGCTGATCACACGAGCGAATGCGATTGCGGGAGGGCGTAGGGGTGGCTGGTAAGAGCGAGCGCCAGCGCAGGCTCGCCAGGCAGCGGTACGAGCGCCGGGTGGCCCGGCGGGCGCAGCGGGACCGCAGGACCCGGCGGTGGACGATCAGCGTCCTGGCCGGGCTCGCCGTGGTCGCGGTGACGCTGGGCAGTGTTTTCCTGGCCGGCGGGTTCTCGTCCGGCAGCTCGAGCGCCGCCACGTCCGGCGCCACGCCCGCTGTCAGCACGACGCACGATGTCAGCGCCTCGCCCCCGCCGACGACGGCCAGTGAGCCCGCGCACCACTGCACGTACACGGCCAGTCCGCCCGCCGCCCGCAAGGTCAGCTTCCCGTCGGCGAGGCCCGACTACACGGCGGCCTATCAGGCGACGATCAGGACCAACCGCGGCAGCATCGTCATCAGCCTGCTGAACAGCAGGGCCACCTGCACGGTGAACTCCTTCGTGCACCTCGCCGAGCAGGACTACTTCAGCAACACCCGCTGCCACCGGCTCACCACCAGCGGCATCTTCGTGTTGCAGTGCGGCGACCCGACCGGCACCGGCGCGGGCGGCCCCGGCTACAAGTTCGGTGACGAGAACCTGGCTGGCGCCACGTACCCGGCGGGCACCGTCGCGATGGCCAACAACGGGCCGAACTCCAGCGGGAGCCAGTTCTTCCTCGTCTACAAGAACTCGCTGACACTGCCGGCCAGTTACACGCCGTTTGGCACGATTGCCAGCGGACTCAATATCATCCAGCAAGTGGCACGAGCGGGCAGTGCCAACTCCAACCATCCCGGCGACGGCCACCCCAAGGAGAAGGTCGTCATCGAGAGCGTGACCATCAGCAAGACCTGACCGGCGATGCCGCCAGCCAGGTACCGAGCAGGAGGTGTGCGGTGAGCACCGCCAGCGATCCGTGGGGCCGGGTAGCCGACGACGGCACGGTATACGTGCGAACTGCCGAGGGCGAGCGGGTGGTGGGCTCGTGGCAGGCCGGCAGCCCGGAAGAGGCCCTTGCGTTCTTCAAGCGCAAGTTCGACGCGCTGGAGACCGAGGTAAGCCTGCTGGAGCAGCGGATCGCGGCCACCGACCTGTCCCCGTCACAGGCCAGGAGCACGATCAGCCGGCTGCAGGCCGCCGTGACCGATGCGCATGCCGTGGGCGATCTCGACGGCCTGCGCGCCAGGCTCGAGACGCTGACCGGCCTCGTCGATCAGCGGCGGGAAGAGCACAAGGCAGCCAGGGAGCACGCCCGCAGCGAGGCTGTCGAGATCAAGGAAAGGATCGTCGCCGAGGCCGAGCGCATTGCCGCGGAGGCTACCCACTGGAAGGCCAGCGGCGAGCGCATGCGCCAGCTGCTGGAGGAGTGGAAAGCGGCGCCGCGCGGAGACCGCGCCGTCGAGACTGCGCTGTGGAAGCGGCTCTCGGCGGCGCGCAACGCGTTCACCAAGCGGCGCAAGGCCTACTTCGCGCACCTGGAGGACGAGCGCGAGATTGTCAGGGCCCGCAAGGAGAAGCTGGTCAGCGAGGCCGAGGCGCTGGTTTCCGCTTCCGACTGGGGCCCGACAGCGTCGGCATACCGTGAGTTGATGCGGTCCTGGAAGGAGGCGGGCCGGGCAGACCGGGCCAGCGAGGACGCGCTCTGGGATCGCTTCAAGGCCGCGCAGGACAGCTTCTTCCAGGCGCGCGCGGCCGCCATGTCCGCCAAGGACGCCCACCTGCGCGAGCACGCGGAGGCGAAGGAACAGCTGCTGGCCGAGGCGCAGAAGCTGCTGCCGGTGGCCGATTCCCGCTCCGCGCGCTCCGCGCTGCGGGGCATCCAGCAGAGGTGGGAGCAGGCGGGGCCGGTGCCGCGGGACACGCAGGAACGGCTCGAAGCCGGCCTGCGCCGGGTCGAGGATGCCGTCCGGCAGGCGGATGACTCGCGCTGGCGGCGGTCCAATCCCGAGGCTCTGTCGCGCGCCAGGGACACGGTGGACCAGCTCCGCTCGGCGATCAGCCAGCTGGAAGGCCAGCTGGCCAAGGCGCAGCAGCGCGGCGACGAGAAGGCGCGGACGCAGGCCGCGGAAGCGCTGGATGCGCGGCGGTCCTGGCTCGCCGAGGCTGAGCGAACGCTGGCTGAGCTATCCGGCTAGTTGGTCACCCGGTAGGCGTCGTAGACGCCGTCGATGGACCGGACAGCCCGCAGCACATGCCCCAGGTGCTTGGGATCACCCATCTCGAAGGTGAACCTGCTGAACGCGACCCGGTCCCTGGTGGTGGTCACGGTCGCCGACAGGATGTTCACATGCTGGTCGGAGATCGACCGGGTGATGTCGGAGAGCAGGCCGGTGCGATCGAGCGCCTCCACCTGGATGGCTACCAGGAACAGCGAGCCTTCCCGAGGCGACCAGCGGACGTTGACCACCCGCTCAGGCTGGGATTCGAGCAGGTGCTGCAGGTTAACGCAGTCGGTGCGGTGCACCGAGACACCGTTGCCGCGGGTGACGAACCCGGTGATGACGTCTCCGGGAACCGGAGTGCAGCATTTCGACAGCCGCGCCCACACGTCTGCTGAGCCTTCGACTTCTACGCCAGAGTCGCCTGCCGGTATCGGCTTGGGCGCCCGGCTGAGCAGCGTGGACTCGGCCAGATCCTCCTGTGCCCCGGCAATGCCGCCCACGGACTTGACCAGCTTGGTGACGACGGACTGGGCACTCACGTGACCTTCGCCGATCGCCGCGTACAGCGCCGACAGGTCCGGGTAGCGCAGTTCGGCCGCGATGGCCTGCAGCGCGTCGCCGGTCGCCAGCCGCTGCAGCGGGAGTCCCTGCTTGCGGATAGCGCGAGCCATCGCGGACTTGCCGGTCTCGGCGGCCGCCTCGCGCCGTTCCTTGGAGAACCAGTGCCGGATCTTGTTTCGCGCCCTGGCGCTCTGCACGAAACTGAGCCAGTCCCGGCTCGGCGCCGCGTCCTGGGCCTTGGAGGTGAAGATCTCGACCGCATCGCCGTTGTTCAGGGTGCTCTCGAGCGGCACCAGGCGCCCGTTCACCCGCGCGCCGATGGTGCGGTGGCCTACCTCGGTATGGATCGCGTAGGCGAAGTCCACCGGGGTGGCGCCCTGCGGCAGGGCAATGACCTCACCGCGCGGGGTGAACACGTAGACCTCGGCCGTGCCGAGATCGAACCGGAGCGATTCGAGGAACTCGGCCGGGTCAGTCGTCTCTCGCTGCCAGTCGACCAGCTGCCGCAGCCAGGCCATGTCGGGGTCTCTGCGCCCGCCGCCGGTGATCTCCTCCTTGTACTTCCAGTGCGCTGCGACGCCGTACTCGGCCCGCCGGTGCATCCCCCAGGTCCGGATCTGCAGCTCGACCGGCTTGCCTTCAGGGCCGATCACCGTGGTGTGCAGGGACTGGTACAGGTTGAACTTCGGCATCGCGATATAGTCCTTGAACCGCCCGGCCACGGGATTCCACCGGGCGTGCACGATTCCCAGCGCCGCGTAGCAATCGCGGACCGAGTCGACGAGAACGCGGATGCCCACCAGGTCATAGATGTCATCGAAACCGACATTCCTGGCAATCATCTTCTGGTACACGGAGTAGTAGTGCTTGGGCCGTCCGGTCACCCTCGCCTTGATCTTGGCTTCCCGCAGATCGGCGGAGACGTCCTCGATCACCTCCTGCAGAAAGACCTCGCGCCGCGGCGATCGCTCCGAGACCAGCCGCGCGATCTCGTCGTAGCGCTTGGGATACAGCGTGGCGAAGGCCAGATCCTCCAGTTCCCACTTGACGGTGTTCATCCCGAGCCGGTGGGCGAGCGGCGCGAAGATCTCCAGCACCTCGCGAGATTTCTGCTCCTGCTTGTGCCGCGGCAGATAGCGCAGCGTGCGCATGTTGTGCAGCCGGTCGGCCAGTTTGATCACCAGGACCCGGATGTCACGGGACATCGCGACAACCATCTTGCGCACGGTCTCGGCCTGGGCGGCGTCCCCGTACTTGACCTTGTCCAGCTTGGTGACGCCATCGACGAGGGCGGCCACATCCTCGCCGAAGTCGCGGGTCAGCTGAGCGAGAGTGTACGCAGTGTCCTCGATGGTGTCGTGCAGCAGGGCCGCGCATATCGTCTCGTGATTCATGCCCAGCTCGGCCAGGATCGTGGCCACAGCGAGCGGGTGAGTGATGTACGGGTCGCCGCTCTTGCGGGACTGGCCGGTGTGCATCTGCGCGGCCACGTCATAGGCGCGCTCGATCAGCCGCACGTCAGCCTTGGGATGCGTCCGGCGGACCGTCTTGATCAGCGGCTCGAGTACCGGGTTGACGCCGCCTCCGCGCTGGGCGCCGAGCCTCGCCAGCCGGCGGCGAACGCCCGCGCTCGCCGACGGCCCGTCCCCCATTCCGCCGCCCGCTGCCTGGCTGTCCCGCGCCGCCGCCTCCCGCCGCTGCACCCGGCCGCTGATCCGGGCCGGCGATCGCGGCTCAGCGGCATGGGGCACAGCCGTGACAGGACCAGCCGCGCCAGGACCAGCCGCGCCGGGATCAGCCGCGCCGGGCTCGGCTGCGCCGGGCTCAGGCTCGGCCGCGGCAGGCTCGGCGACGCCCGGCCCGGCCAGGTCCGGCTCGGCTGCGCCGGCCTCAGGCTCGGCCGCGCCGGCCTCAGGCTCGGCCGCGGCCGCCGGGGTCACCCCGCCATCCGCCGCGGCGAGTACTGGCTCGCCTTCCTTCAGTTCCTGCTGCCCGGCGGGTGCCTGGGTGACGCCAGCCCCGGCCGCCTTGGCCGTCGCAACGTCACCGGC
>DATJZH010000087.1:0-14999 GCA_035499215.1 Streptosporangiaceae bacterium
CCCGGCGGCGATGTCATCAGGGATCTTGACCGCCGACAGCGCCTTCTCCTTCTCGGCGCGCAGCGAATCCGCGGCGAACGACAAAGGCTCCTCCATCGCGGTCAGCGCGAGCAGCTGCAGCAGGTGGTTCTGGATGACATCGCGCGCGGCGCCGATGCCGTCGTAGTAGCCGGCCCGGCCGCCGATGCCGATGTCCTCGGCCATGGTGATCTGCACATGATCGACGTAACCGCGGTTCCAGATCGGCTCGAACAGCGTGTTGGCGAAACGCAGCGCCAGCAGGTTCTGCACCGTCTCCTTGCCGAGATAATGGTCGATGCGGAAGACCGAATGCGCCGGAAACACCCCGTCCAGCATCGAGTTCAGCTCCCGTGCGCTGGCCAGGTCGTGCCCGAACGGCTTCTCGATCACCACCCGCCGCCAGGGCTGACGCCCGCGCGCGTCCGGTCCTGGTGCGGTCGAGAGCCCCGATCGCTTGAGCTGCCGCACGACCATCGGGAAAGCCTTCGGCGGGACGGACAGGTAAAACGCGTAATTGCCGCCGGTCCCGCGCTCCTCGTCGAGCTGGGCAACCGTACGGGCGAGATTGTCGAAGGCCGCGTCATCGGCGAACTCGCCGGGCACGAACCGCACGCCCTCAACGAGCTGCCGCCACACCGCCTCCCGGAACGGAGTGCGGGCGTGCGCCTTCAGTGCGTCGTGCGTCAGCTGCGCGAAATCCTGGTCTGCCCAGTCCCGGCGGGCAAAGCCCACCAGCGAGAAGCCAGGCGGCAGCAGGCCTCTGTTGGCCAGGTCGTAAATGGCCGGGAGCAGTTTCTTGGTGGCCAGGTCCCCGGTGACGCCGAAGAGCACGAGCACGCACGGTCCAGCCACCCGCGGGATCCTGCGGTCGCGCGGGTCGCGCAGCGGGTTGCCAGCCGCTCCCGGTCCGCCCACGGCGAGCCCGGCCTGGCTCATCCGCCGCTCACCGCCGCCATCTGGGTCTTGATGGTCTCCAGCAGCTGGTTCCAGGACGCGGCGAACTTCTCCACGCCCTCATCCTCAAGCACCCGCACGACGTCGGCGTAGCTGATCCCCAGGCCCTCCAGCTGGCCGATCAGCTGACGGGACTGCTCGTACGTGCCGTGAATGGTGTCCCCGCGCAGCTCGGCGTGCGCGGCGGTGGCGTGCAGGGTCTCCTCCGGCATGGTGTTGACCGTGCCGGGCGCGACCAGCTCGACGACGTACATGGTGTCGGGGTAGGCCGGGTCCTTGGTGCTTGTCGAGGCCCACAGCGGCCGCTGCGGCAGGGCGCCGCGGGCCTTCAGCGCCTGCCAGCGCGGGGTCGCGCACCTGTCTTCGAACAGCTCGTAGGCCAGGCGCGCGTTGGCGATCGCGGCCTTGCCGCGCAGCGCCTGCGCCTGCGCGGTGCCGATCTTCTCCAGCCGCCGGTCTACCTCGGTGTCCACCCGGCTGACGAAGAACGAGGCCACCGACGCCAGCCGGGACAGGTCACGCGCGGCGTCCGCGGCCTGCTCCAGGCCGGCCATGAAGGCGTCGATGACCTGGCCATAGCGCTCCAGCGAGAAGATCAGCGTCACGTTCACGCTGATGCCTTCCGACAGGCACTGGGTGATCGCGGGCAGGCCGGCCAGCGTTGCCGGGATCTTGATGAACAGATTGGGCCGGTCCACTGTCCACCACAGCGCCCGCGCTTCGGCGATCGTCTTGCCGCTACTCATGGCGATGCGCGGATCCACCTCAAGGGAGACCCGGCCATCGACGCCGCCGGTCGCGTCGTACACCGGGCGAAGCTCGTCGCAGGCCCAGCGGATGTCGTACGTGGTGATCGCCCGCGATGCCTCCCCGACACTGACCTCGCGCACCGCGAGGTCACTCACCTGCGCATCGTAGGCGTCGCCGTGAGACAGGGCATGGGCGAAGATCGTGGGGTTGGACGTCACGCCGCGGACGTGCATATCCCGGATCAGCATTGCCAGATTGCCGCTGCGCAGGCGCTCCCGGCTGATGTCGTCGAGCCAGATCGCGACGCCAGCTGCGGTCAGCCGGCCCAGGGTGTCATCGGGCTGGGGGTTCATGACTTTCGCTCCTTGTGCTTACCTGCCGCTGTGCTCACATGCTGCTGTGCTCACTCGCCGCTGAGCCTGGCCAGGCTGGCCTTCGCGGCCGTGGCTACTCGCTCGGCGGTCAATCCGAACTCTCGGTACAAAGTCCGATAGTCCGCCGACTCCCCGAAGTGCTCCAGGCTCACCGACTCGCCCGCGTCCCCCACGAAAGCCCGCCAGCCGAGCGCGATGCCGGCCTCCACGCTGACCCTGGCCCGGACCCGGGCCGGCAGGACCTGGTCCTGATACGAAGCATCCTGCTCGGCGAACCATTCCACGCAGGGCATGGAGACAACTCTGGCCGCAATGCCCTCCTGCCGCAGCGCTTCGCGGGCCGCCAGCGCGATCTGTACCTCGCTGCCGGTGCCGATGAGGATGACGTCGGGCTGCCCGCCGTCGGCTTCGGCAAATACGTACCCGCCGCGTGCGGTCAGCCCTGCGCCGGCCAGTCCCTGCGGGTTGCCGACGGAGCGGTCGAACACCGGGACGTTCTGCCGGGTGAGGCACAGGCCCGCCGGGGTATCGGTCCGCTCCAGGATGGTCCGCCACGCGATGACCGTCTCGTTGGCGTCGGCCGGCCGGACGATGTCCAGGCCGGGAATGGCCCGCAGTGCCCACAGGTGCTCGACCGGCTGATGCGTCGGCCCGTCCTCGCCCAGCCCGACCGAGTCGTGCGTCCAGACGAAGATAGACGGCAGCCTGGACAGCGCCGCCAGCCGCACAGCCGGGCGCATGTAGTCGCTGAACACCAGGAAGGTACCGCCGTAGGGCCGGGTCAGGCCGTCGGCGGCGATGCCGTTGCAGATCGCGCCCATGGCATGCTCACGGATGCCGAAATGCAGGGTGCGCCCGTAGATGTTGCCGGGGAACACTTTGGTCTGGTGCTCGGCCGGGATGAACGACAGCTCGCCCTCCATCGTGGTGTCGTTGCTGCCAGCGAGGTCGGCAGAGCCGCCCCACAGTTCGGGCAGCACCGGTGCGAGCGAACTCAGCACCTGGCCGGACGCCTTCCTGGTGGCGACGCCCTTGGCATCCGGCGCGAACGTCGGCAGCGCTGACGCCCATCCGTCTGGCAGGGCGCGGGCCGCCAGCCGGTCCAGCAGGGCCTTGCGCTCGGGCTGCGCCGCGGCCCAGGCGCCGAAGCGCTCGTCCCATCGCGCATGCAGGATCTTGCCGCGCTCGCCGACCTGCCGGGCTCTGGCCAGCGCGTCGTCCTCGACCGGGAAGGACACGGCAGGGTCGAAGCCCAGGATCTCCTTGGTCGCGGCCACCTCGTCGGCGCCGAGCGCCGAGCCGTGCGCCTCGCCGGTGTTCTGCTTGTTCGGCGCCGGCCAGCCGATGATGGTGCTCAGCGCGATGAAAGACGGCGCGTCTGTGTGGTCCCTGGCGGTGACCAGCGCCTGGTAGAAGGCCTCGGCGTCTTCGTGATAGCCGCCGGGCCGACGGAAGCTGAGCTGCTGCACGTGCCAGCCATACGCCTCGTACCTGGCGCAGACGTCCTCCGACTTCGCGATGCTGGTGTCGTCCTCGATCGAGATGTTGTTGTCGTCATACACCACCACCAGGCTGCCGAGCTGCTGGTGGGCCGCCAGCGACGACGCCTCATGGGTGATCCCCTCCTCGATGTCGCCGTCGGAGGCGATGACGTAGACGTGGTGATCGAACGGGCTCGTCCCGCCCGGCGCGTCGGGATCCAGCAGGCCGCGCACCCGGCGCGCCGCCATTGCCATGCCGACGGCGTTGGCCAGGCCCTGCCCGAGCGGGCCGGTGGTGATCTCCACGCCCGGCGTGTGATGGCGCTCGGGGTGGCCGGGCGTCCTGCTGCCCCAGGTGCGCAGCCGCTCCAGGTCGTCCAGCGTCATGCCGTAGCCGGACAGGTACAGCTGGATATAGAGGGTCAGGCTGGAATGCCCGCAGGACAGCACGAAACGGTCCCGGCCGATCCAGTCGGCATCGGCTGGATCATGCCGCAGCACCCGCTGGAAAAGCACATAGGCCGCCGGCGCCAGGCTCATCGCGGTGCCGGGATGGCCCGAGCCCGCCTTCTGCACCGCGTCCATGGCCAGCACGCGGATCCAGTCCACGGCCCGCTGATCTGTCTGTGTCCAGTCAAGCGCCTCGCGCGCGTCGCTGCTCACCGTGGATCAGGCTCCTTCCCCGCACGAACTACGGAAAAACCCTATCCCGCAGCGTCCCGGTTAACCTGATGCCTCCGTTAACGGTCGGTGAACCCCCGGCACCTCGCCTCGGCCGCGGCCCGGGGCGGCGCACGGCGGACCGCCCGCGGCGCACGGCGGACGGCCCGCGGCGCCCGCCACCCGGATCGCCTCGGCGAATTCGCGGGGTGCGACTCATCCGGCCACCGCCTCGATCTCGGCGCGCCGCGAGCCGCTCCGTCAGCCCGGCTCGGGCCCGAGCACGTCGGTGCCGCCCGGCTCGGCCCCGATCACGTCGGTGCCGCCCGGCTCGGCCCCGAGCTCATCGGTGCCGCCCGGCTCGGCCCCGATCACGTCGGTGCCGCCCGGCTCGGCCCCGAGCACGTCGGTGCCCTCCCGCTCGGGCTCACCACTGCTCTCGGAATAGCTTGCCATTCTGACCTCCTCGGCGATCGGTCACCGGGCGCTTGATGCGAGCCGCGCCGTGCCGTCCCTGCTTCGGTCACCCGGCTGCATCTCACGGGCGGCTGCCGGCAATCTTCGGATCCACCCGGCATGAGACTTTTCGCGATCAGGCACCGCCGTCCACATGCCTCCCCCGAGCGTACGCGGGTGGTGACGTGCGAGGCAAAGTCGTGGCGTGCCGTCAGCCCTTCGTGAAGTACCACTCCTGCGGGCTGATGAAACCGTAGGCATTCGGTACGTAGCCGCGCAAGTTCGACTGGGTCGCGTCCAGGCTGCCGGGGCTGGGCTGCCAGAAATCGGGCAGCAGCCGCCGCACCCGGTCGGCGTAGGCGTTCAGGGCGGCGCGGGCGCCCGCCGCTGAGGCCGTCGTCGTCGCGGTGATCAGCTTGTCCACGGCTGGGTCGGAGTAGTTGCCGACGTTGCCGAGCGCGCCGGTCTGGAAGATCTCCTCGCCGCTGGGATAGTGGTCGGGCTCGAATATCCAGCTGGCGCCGTACTGGCCCAGTTCCCAGCTGCAGGCGGCCGAGGACGGGGCGCAGGGCAGGATCGTCGAGGTGACGGTGGCGAGGGTCACCTCGTTCAGCGAGATCTCGATCCCGACCTGCTTGGCAGCCGACTGCAGGTCGGTCATCGAGCCATCGGTATAAGGCAGGCCGCTCGGATACATCAGGGTGAAGTTGAGCGGCTGGCCGGGCTTGACGCCTGGCCCGCACTCGTTCGCCCCGGTACCCGGCCGCACGCAGGTGCTGACGCCGTCCGGGACGATCTTCCAGCCGTGCGCGGCGAGCAGCGCCTTCGCTGTGCGCACGCTGAAGGGATAGGGATTAACCGACGCGCTGGCGTCGGAATAAGGATTGGGCGGGCTGGCCGGCACGGGACTGTAGGTGGGCACGCCGAGGCCGCCGTAGTAAGCGTCGATCCAGCCGGTCTGGTCGACCAGATGCTGGAACGCCTGGCGGAAATACAGCTGCCGCAGGATCGCCCCGACCTTCGGGTTATTGAAATTCGGCTCGAAATAGTCAAAGCCAAACGGGAAGTCCCTGATCAGGTGGTAGCCCTGGGCCTGCAGCGCCGACTGCTGCGGCAGGTCGTCGTCGGGCACGTAGCCGACCGAGAGCTGCTGGCCGGAGCTGTCCGGCCCGCCGCTGGCCGAGCCGGCCCTGAGCACCGAGAACTCGGCGGTGGTGCTCGTGAACGGCAGCTCGACGAACTTCGCCAGGCGCGGTTTCTGCGGGCCCGAGTAGCTCCGGTTGGGTACGAACGTGGCCGTGCCGTCGGTAGTCAGGCCGGTCAGTCTCCACGGGCCGTCCACGACCGACCAGACGGGGCTCGAGGCGTAGCCCGAGAGCTTTTCTGCCTCGCGGTTCAGGAAGTTGTAGACGGCCCGGGCGCCCGCGGCGGTGGTGTCCGGCAGATTCGGCGCCCCGGCCGACGGCGCCGGGGCGGTCAGCGACGTGCGGTCCCAGGCAATGGGCAGCGGGGTGATCTGGGACAGCTCGTTATAGGTGAACCAGAACGGGTTGTAGCTGGCGTTCAGCCGCAGCTGCACCGTGGTCGGGCTGAGCGCCTTCCAGGAGACGACATTGTCGGGGAACCCGCCGGGCACATACGATGCCCAGTCGGACTTGCTGGCCTTCAGCAGATTGATCCAGAACCCCACGTCGCGGGCGCTCACGGTCTCGCCATCGGACCAGACGTAATGCTTGAGGCTGATCGTGACCACCCGGTTGCCGTCGCTGTAGACCGGCGGGTTGCCGATCGACAGCGGGTAGTCGACCGAGGTGTTTCCCTTGTCCCCGTACCAGTAGAGCGGCTGGTACAGCAGGGTCTGCAGATCGGCGGTGTTCGCGCTGGTGAAGTTCGCGCCGGAGACCAGCGGGAAAATGTAGGTCGGCGGGGTCAGCGGCTGCTCGGCGAAATACGCGGTGCCGCCGTTTACCGGCTTGCCGCCGCTGGCGGTGCCGCCTGCCGAGCCGCCCGAAGTGCAGGCGGCCACGCCGAGTGCCGCCGCGACGGCGAGCGCTAGCGCCGGGGCTGTTTTTCGGCGTTGCTGCTTCCTCATGTCGTTGACCTTGCCGTGTCGGGGACGAAGTCGCTGGCAGTCGCGCCCCGCCAGGCGTCGGCGCTGTGCAGGACGCCGTAATCAGCCAACCACCTCGCGTAGCCGGCTACCAGTTCGACGGCTTGCTGGATTCCCCCGCGTCCGTCCTGGAACCAGCTGGTTGCGACGAGTTGCAGCGAGCGCGCGAGCCGCCCGGCCGCCACGCCGCTCCGGTACGCACCCGGAAGGGCCGTCATGATGTGCCTCCGCACAGGTCGCCGGCCGGCCGGCCCGCGCCGGGAACGATGAGGTCAAACCAGGCGGGCGGCCGAGTCTGGCGGAAATAGGCCTGCTCGGCGATCAGCCAGTCCGGGTCCCAGTCCGCGGGAGCGATCCGCGCGCGCAGCCGGCGCAGCCGTTCCTGCTCCGGCGTATCGACCAGGACAGACCGGTCTACCAGGTCGGCGAGCTGAGGTGCCGCGGAGAACACGCCCTCAACCAGGATCAGGGCGCTGCGCCTGACGACGACGCCGGCATCGAGGCCGGTGCCGCGGTCCCAGTCGAACCGGCGGAATGTCGCGTCCCGCCCGGCGCGCAGCGGCTCGATCGCCTCCGCCCGCAGCCGGCGCCAGTCGTAATACTGATCGAGAACCAGCCTTCCGGCCGGGCCGCCCGGGGCCGGCGGACGGCCTGCGGGGACCGGCGGCCGCTGGAAGAAATCGTCGGTGCGCACAAGCGCCGCGCCAGTGGCGCGGGCGACGGCATCGGCGATGGTCGACTTGCCCGCGCCGCCGTGCCCGTCGATGGCCAGGACGAATACTCCGGGGCTGGCGGCCCGCCAGTCGCGGGCGACCCTGATTACCCGCTGTGCCGCGTCTTTGCCCCGGGATCGCCGCGCAGACCTCATTCGCATCGCCGCCTGACCACAGCCGTTCTTGACCACTGGCGCGGTGCAGGCTGCTGGCTCGCGGCTGCGCGAAGTGGTCGGCTGATCCAGATCTCCCGCTCGAGCCGGGCCGGGCCGGGCATAGCCAGTCTCCGCTCGAGCTGGGCCGGGTATAGCCAGTCACTATATCGGCTGACTTAGCCCCGGCTATCTGGTTCCGCGGCCGTTATTTCGGCCAGCACGGCGCTGGCTTCTCCGGCAGCGCTGACCCCGGCCGCGGCCCCGGCAGAGCTGGCAGACCCGGCTGCGCCGGCACCGGCGGCTGAGCTGGCTGCGGCCCCGGCGGCTGAGGCGGCTGCGGCCCCGGCGGCTGAGGTGGCTGCGGCCCCGGCGGCTGAGGTGGCTGCGGCCCTCGCGGCTGCGCTGGCTGTAACCGTGCCGCGGTCACGCAGCGCGAACAGCAGCAGCAGCGCCGTGATCCAGATCAGCACGGAACCGGTGACGTGCACCCAGACCAGGCCCGCAGGCAACCCGGAGAAGTACTGGCTGTAGCCGATGCTGCCCTGCGCGATTACCAGGGCCAGCAGCACCACCCCCAGCCGCCGGGCCCTGGGCGGAGCGCCGCCGAGCCGCAGGCACAGCGCGAGGGCGATCACCAGGCCGGCCAGCAGCCAGCCGACGTCGGCGTGCAGCTGGGTGACGCCGGTGAGCGGCAGATGGTAGCGAGCCGCCGTCCGGGCCCCGGCCAGCGGGCCGGTGCCGGTGACCACGGTCCCGGCGGCGACCATCAGCGCCACCGCCGCGACGACACCAGCGCCGAGCAGCCGCACCTCGGCCCGCACCAGGGCCCTGGCCGGTGCGGCGCTTTCGGTGCACCGGACATAGAGGGCGACTGCGGCGGCAACCATGGCCATCGATACGAGAAAATGCACCGAGACCCAGACCGGATTCAGCCGGGTCAGGACAACGATCCCGCCAAGCGCTGCCTGGGCGGCGATCGCGGCCGGCTGAGCCGAGGCAAGCCAGACCAGGTCGCGGCGGCGGCGGCCGCCGTCCCTGAATCGCCAGGCCGCCAGGCAGACGATCACCGCGACGAGGAAGACCGCGATGGTCACCAGCCGGTTGCCGAATTCGATCCACCGATGCATCAGCGGGTCGCCGGTTGTCCCGCTGGCCACCGCACTCGTCGCCGTGCAGGCTGGCCAGTCCGGGCAGCCCAGGCCGGACTGGCTGAGCCGGACAGCCGCGCCAGTCAGGATAATCCCTGCCGAGGCCAGCACGCCGACCAGTGCGATCCGCCGCAAGACCGTCGGGGACGGCGAGCGTACCGCAACCGCCCACTGCCCGGCTGTGCGGCGCACACCCCTCAGCAGCGGCGCGGCCGCCGTCGGCGCGGCTGTATCTGCGGGCACAGACTCCATGGTAGGAGCACCTGGGCTGGCCGGGCAGGCGGGACCGGGCGAACCGGGCGCTACCTGCGACCGGCACGCACTGCCGGACCCGGTGACCTGGCTGGCGGATGGCAGTGGTCCGGCCGGGCGAAGCGCGCGGGGGCCCACCGCCCGCACCGCCCCGCCGGCCAGGGCCCGCTACGAAGCTGGCGGCGGAACCTGGCCGGGCCCGGCCGCCGCCGCGCCGTCCCGGGCGGCGCCCGCGGAGGCGATGATCACGCAGCCGATGGCCGCCCACTGGCTGACCGCTAGCGCCTCGCCGAGCAGGAAAAGGCCCACGAGCGCCGCGACAGCTGGTTCCAGGCTCATCCAGATGCCGAACACACGTGCCGGGATGCGGCGCAGTGTCTCCAGTTCCAGCCGATAGGGAATCACGGAGGAAAGCAGCCCGATCGCGATGCCGGTGCCCAGCACGCCGGGCCGCGTCAGCGCTCGGCCGCCGGCCGCCACGGCAGGCGGGGTAACTATCAGCGCTGCGACCGCCATCGCGATTACCAGCCCGGACGAGCCGCTGAATCGCCGTCCGGTGGACCGGCTGAGCAAGATATAGGCCGCCCAGGAAGCGGCCGCGATCAGGGCGCAGATCACGCCGACCGCGACGGTGCCCGGCCCGGCGCGCTGCCCCGCCGCGGCCAGCGGCGCACGCTGGGTGCCGCCGCGGGCCAGCAGCAGCACCCCGGCCGCCGCCAGACCCACCCAGAGCACGTCAACCAGGCGGCGCGACGACGCCACGGCGACGGTGAGCGGTCCCAGGAACTCGATTGTCACCGCGATCCCCAGCGGGATCCGGGCGAGGGCCTGGTAGAAAGCGAAGTTCATCACGCCCAGGGTGACTCCGAATGCGACGACCACGGCCCCGTCCCGCCAGGCGCGGTCAGTGACCATCGCGCGCACAACGCGCGAAAGGCCTCTGCCGGCCAGGGCGGCCAGCAGGATCGCCGCTGACCAGAGCCGCAGCCCAGTCACTGCGGCCGCGGCGACCTGGCCGAACATCCGCCCCGCCAGGCCTGCGCCGATCTGGACGGAAACGATGCCGGTGAGCACGAGCGCCGACGGTGGCACCGCACCCAGCAGGTCGGCCGCAGTGCGCTCCCGCGCCACGGTAACGGCCTACTCCCAGCGAAAGAAGCGAGCCGCCAGCGCGATCCCGGCGATGGCCCAGGCCACAAGCACCAGCAGGTCGCGGACCGGCAGGCCGCTGCCGTGCTGCAGCACCGACCGCAGGCCGTCGGAGAGCGCGCCGGCGGGCAGCAGCTTCAGCACGGGCTGAATCGCCGGCGGAAACTTCGTCAGCGGGAACACGACGCCGCCGAGTCCGAGCATGACCAGGTACAGCAGATTGGCGGCCGCCAGCGTGGCCTCGGCACGCAGCGTGCCGGCCAGCAGCAGGGCCAGGCCGGCGAATGCGGCGGTCCCCGCGATGACAAGCGCCAGCGACCACAGGCCGGCGGCAGCACCGCCATGTGGCCGCCAGCCGAGCGCGAGGCCCACGATGACGATCACGATGGCCTGGAGCAGCTCGACGGCGAGCACCGCCAGCGCCTTGGCGATGATCAGGCCCTGTCGCGACAGCGGGGTCGCGCCGAGCCGCTTGAGCACGCCGTAGCGGCGCTCGAAGCCGGTGGCGATCGCCAGGCTGGTGAACGCGCTTGACATTACCGCCAGCGCGAGGATCCCCGGCACGATGAAGTCGATCCGGGCGGCCCGGGTAAGCCCCGCGCTGCTGAGCGGCTCTAGCCCGAAGGCGAGCAGCAGCAGGACCGGAATGATCAGCGTCAGCAGCAGCTGCTCCCCGTTGCGGAGCAGCGTGCGAAGCTCCAGGGCCGCCTGCGCGGCGATCATGCGGGGCAGCGGCGCGGCCCCTGGCGCCGGCGCGGGCCAGTCCGTGAACGCCCGGGACTCCGTCACGATCGCATCTCCCGGCCGGTCAGTTCCAGAAAGACGTCCTCGAGGGTGCGGGTTTCGATGCGCAGGTTCTGAGCGAGCACGCCATGCTCGGCGCACCATGCGGTCACCGACGCGATGAGCCGCGGGTCCACGGGGCCGTGGACCTCGAGCACGTAATGGCCGGCGGGCGACTCTTTCGCCGCGCTGCCGGCCGGGAGCGCGGCGAGCAGCCCGTCAAGGTCCAGGCCCGGCTCCGCGCGGAAACGCACCTGCCCGTCGGAGCCGGTCAGCTCGGCCGGGCTGCCGCTGGCCACCAGCGTGCCGTTATCCACAATCGCCACCATGTCCGCGAGACGTTCCGCCTCCTCCAGGTAATGCGTGGTGAGGATGACGGTGGTGCCGGCAGCGCGCAGGGCAGCGATCAGATCCCAGGTCACGTGCCGGGCCTGCGGATCGAGCCCGGCAGTAGGCTCGTCAAGGAACGCCAGGTCCGGCCGGCCGATCACCGCCGCGGCCAGGGACAGCCGCTGCTGCTGGCCGCCGGACAGACGCTTGAACGGGATGCGGGCGCAGCCTGACAGCCCGAGCCGGTCGAGCAGCAGCTGCGGATCGATCGGCCGGGCATGGAAGCTCGCCATCACGTTCAGATACTCCCCGGTCCTGGCGGAGGTCGGGACCCCGCCGGACTGGAGCATCACGCCGACGCGGGGCCGCAGCGCTTTCGCGTCGCGCACCGGATCCAGGCCCAGCACGCGGATCGTGCCCGAATCGGGCCGCCGGTAGCCCTCGCAGATCTCGATGGTGGTGGTCTTGCCCGCGCCGTTGGGGCCGACGATCGCCGTTACCCTGGCGCGCTCGGCCCGCAGCGACAGGCCGGCTACTGCGGCTATCTGCCCGTAACGCTTGACCAGGCCGCTTATCTCGACGGCAGGAGCAGTGCTCACGCAGGTGAGTCTAGGGGCTGCCGGCGGCCGGTCCGGGCGCGCCCTTGTCGCCCGCGGCTGCGCGGCAGATCAGCTGCCCGCGCCGCGGCGGTTCAGGGCGCCAGCGCGGTGCCAGCCGGGCGGCCGGCGGCGGCAGCCACCAGGGCGCGGAACAGGCTCTGGTCCTCGCCGGCCTCTGGATGCCATTGCACGGCCACGACGAAGGCATGCTCGCTTTGGTCCAGCTCGATCGCCTCCACCATCCCGTCGGCGGCCCACGCCACCGGCGACAGGCCCTTGCCCAGCTGTCCGACGCCCTGGTGATGATGCGTCGGCACCACGACCGGCAGGTGGTCGGCCAGCTCGGTCCGGCCGAGGATCCCGGCGAGCCTGCTGCCGGGAGCAACCCTGACCTCATGCGCGCCGTAGCTGCCAGGCGCGGCGGAATGCTCGTCGTGGCCGACGACGTCGGGCAGGTGCTGGTGCAGGGTCCCGCCCCTCGCGACGTTGATGAGCTGCAGTCCCCGGCAGATACCGAGGACCGGCAGCCCGAGCGACATTGCCTCGCTGAACAGTGCTACCTCGGCCTCGTCCCGTTCTCGCGAGCTGACTTCGGTGGCGGCCGCCCGCTCAGCCTCGTACCGCGAGGGGTCGATGTCGCCGCCCCCGGACAGCATCAGCCCGTCCAGCCTGCCGAGCCCCTCATGGACGCCGGAGACCGGCGGCAGCAGGATGGGAATTCCGCCGGCCTCGGCCACCCGGTCGGCGTAATGGCGCGGCAGCACCATCGCGGGAATGTCCCAGTGTCCCCAGCGGGCCTGCTCGCTGTAGCAGCTGATGCCGATCACCGGGCGGAAGGCATTCGCGGCTGACGAGACCGCGCGCTTGCCGTTGCCGGACACCAAGTAACTCACCGCACCCTCCGCCCGGTTGCCCCTGCCGTAACAAGGGTGTCACATACGCGCCGGCAATGCCGCCATCGACGAGGAACGACGATGCCGTGATGAACGAGGCATCGTCGCTGGCCAGGAACGCGACGGCGGCCGCGATCTCCGCTGGCTCGGCGAACCTGCCCAGCGGCACGTGCACCAGCCGCCGCGCGGCCCGCTCCGGGTCCGCGGCGAAAAGCTCCCGCAGCAGCGGCGTGTTCACCGGGCCCGGGCAGAGGGCATTCACCCGGACGCCCTCGCGAGCGAACTGCACGCCGAGTTCGCGGCTCATTGCCAGCACGCCGCCCTTGGATGCGGTGTAGGAGATCTGCGAGGTGGCCGCGCCGAGGACGGCCACGAACGAGGCGGTATTGATGATCGAGCCCTTGCCCTGCCGCTGCATGTGCGGGAGCGCGTACTTGCAGCACAGGTAGACCGAGGTGAGATTGATCTCCTGAACCCGGCGCCACGCCTCCAGGCCGGTCGTGAGGATCGAGTCGTCCTCCGGCGGCGAGATGCCAGCGTTGTTGAAGGCGATGTCGACCCGGCCGAACCGGGCAGCGACCTCCTCGTACAGGTGCCGGACCTGGTCCTCGCGCGCGACGTCAGCCGCTAGGAAGATCCCGTCGGTCTGCGCGGCGGCGGCCTGTCCCGCCGGCTCGTCGATATCGACCGCGACGATCTTCGCTCCCTCGGCTGCCAGGCGGCGGACGCTGGCGAGGCCGATGCCGCTCCCGGCCCCGGTGACAACGGCGACCCGATCCTGCAACCGCTCCATCTGGATCCCTCATTCCAAGACTGTTCTCAGGTCCCGGGCCGGGATCCGAGCTGCCCTGCCGGGGTGCCCGGCCGGTAATCCGCCGCTAGAGCCGCTCGAAGCAGCGCCGCATTTCCCAGTCGGTAACGGCGGCGTCGAAAGCGGCGAGCTCCACTCGCGCGTAGTTGGCGTAGTGCTCGGTCACTTCATCGCCAAACGACATCTTCGCCAGCGCGCTCTTCTCCCAGAGCTCGAGCGCGTCCCGCAGGGTGTGCGGTACCCGCTCGCTGTCACCGGCATAAGCATTGCCCTCGAACGCCGGTTCCAGCGCCAGCTCGTTGTCTATGCCGTGCAGGCCAGCCGCGATCATCGCGGCAACCGCCAGGTAGGGGTTGACGTCGCCGCCGGGCGTGCGGTTCTCCACCCGCAGCGACGGGCCGTGTCCGACGAGCCGCAGCGCGCAAGTCCGGTTGTCGGCCCCCCACCGGACAGAGGTCGGCGCGAAGCTGCCGGGGACGTACCGCTTGTAGGAGTTGACGTTGGGGGCGTAGCACAGGGTCAGTTCGCGCATCGCAGCGAGCTGGCCCGCCACGAACTGCTCGCCCAGCCTGGACAGCCCGCTCGGGCCGTCCCCGGCGAGCACCGGCGAGCCGTCGTGCGCGCGCAGCGACAGGTGAATGTGGCAGGAGTTGCCCTCGCGGGTGTTCGGCTTGGCCATGAACGTGATGCTCACCCCGTCCTGGGCAGCCATCTCCTTCGCGCCGGTCTTGTAGATGGAATGGTTGTCGCAGGTGGTGACCGCGTCGGCGTAACGGAACGCGATCTCGTGCTGGCCCAGGTTGCATTCGCCCTTGACGGACTCGACGTACAGGCCCGCGCCGGTCATGCCGCGCCTGATCCGATGCAGCAGCGGCTCGATGCGGGAGGTGCCCAGGATGGAGTAATCGACGTTGTACTGATTCGCCGGCGCCAGATCCCGGTACCCCCGCGCGGCGGCGTCCTCGTAAGAGTCGTTGAATACGACGAACTCCAGCTCCGTTCCGGCCATCGCGAGCCAGCCGCGCTCGGCGAGCCTGTCAGCCTGCGCCTGGAGTATCTGCCGCGGCGAGGCCGCGACGGGAGCGCCGTCAAGCCAGGTCAGGTCGGCGATAACCAGTGCCGTTGCGTCCTGCCACGGCACTTTACGCAACGTGCTCATGTCGGGGCGAAGGACAAAATCGCCATAGCCCCGGTCCCAGGACGACATGGCGTAGCCGCCGACGGTGTTCATCTCCACATCGACTGCCAGCAGATAATTGCAGCCCTCAGCGAAGTGTTCGGCCACCTCGTCGATGAAGAACTCCGCCGACAGCCGCTTGCCTTGCAGCCGGCCCTGCATATCGGTGAAGGCGAGCACGAC
>DATJZH010000088.1:0-27015 GCA_035499215.1 Streptosporangiaceae bacterium
TCGACCGGCTCGGCGCGTCGTCGGTGGACGAGGAGGCCGACCGGGCTGACATCCGGCGCGCCTACCAGGCTGTGCTCGCAGTCCACGCCGGGCTCGCCGGACCGCAGACAGCGCGGCCCGGCGATCGCGGAAGCCCCCGCGTCGGCGGCGCCGCAAGCACCGGGACGCCGGCGGCTCAGGCGTCGCGGCGCTGGAGCAGGTAGGTCGCGGCGGCGAGCAGCAGTGCCGTCCACAGGCAGAACACGCCGAACCCCTGCCACGGCGAGAGCAGCTGGCCGGCCTGCTGGTGGTCCGCAGTGATCAGCGCGCCCGCTACCGTCGGCAGGTACTCGTGGATGTGCGCGCCCCAGCTGTAGGGCAGCAGGTTCGCCAGCGGGCTGACCACCAGGACCAGGCCGATCACGGTGGTGATCGCGCCCGCGGTGTGCCGGATGAGCGTCCCGATGGCCAGCGCGAACAGCCCGAGGACCGTCAGGTACAGCCCGGCGCCGATGACCGCCCTGGTCACGCCGGGGTCGCCGAGCGATACGTGGACGAGGCTGCGGGCAATCGCGGCGCCGAGGAAGAACGAGCAGAACGAGACGATCTCGGCGATGACGAGCACCAGCGCCGCGAACACTGATGCCTTGGCGGCCAGCATGATGATCCGCCTGGGCTCCGCCAGCAGTGACGCGCGGATAACGCCCGTTGAGTACTCGCTGGTGATCACCAGCACGCCGAGGACGCAGATGGCCAGCTGGCCTAGCGCGAGCCCGGTGCCGAGAATGAAGCTGGTCGGGTCAGCGACGACCGCGGCGGCGCGGCCAGCGGCACGGCCCTGGTTCACCGCGTGCACTGTCAGCGCCGTGAACAGGGCAGTGAATCCCAGCGTCACGACGGCGAACAGGATCAGGGTCCAGAGCGTGGAGCGGACCGAGCGGATCTTCGTCCACTCGGCGAGCAGCAGGTGGCCGAACCCGGCGCGGTGGCCGCGAGCTGGAAGCGCGGGCATGCGGGCCGGGGTGACCGGCGACGCGGGTGTCATCGCAGCCTCTCGTCCGCCGCGCTGGCCGGCTGGGCCTCGAACCTGGCGTCGTGCGAGCCGAACTCCAGGCTGCCGGACGTCAGCTCCATGAACGCCTCCTCCAGCGAGGCCAGCTGCGGCGTGAGCTCGTGCAGGACGATCGACGCGGATGCCGCGAGCTCGCCGATCCGGGCCGCCTCCAGCCCGGTGACCGTGAGCACGTCGGTGCCGTTTGCGGCGCCCAGGCCGCCAGGCGGTGCTGCCTTGCCGCCCGCTGCGGTGATCAGCCCGGCCAGCCGGGCCGCCTCGGGGCTGCGCACCCGGACCGACTTCTGCGTGCTGCGCGCGATGACGTCCTCGGTGCTGCCGTCGGCTATGAGCCTGCCCCGGCCGATGACAATCAGGTGCTCGGCCGTCACGGCCATCTCGTTCATCAGATGACTGGATACCAGGATCGTGCGGCCCTCGGCGGCCAGCTGTTTCATCAGGTTCCTGATCCACAGCACGCCCTCGGGGTCGAGCCCGTTCACCGGCTCGTCCAGCAGCAGGTACTGGGGATCGCCGAGCATGGCCGCCGCGATACCCAGGCGCTGGCTCATGCCGAGCGAGAAGCCGCCGGCCCGCTTGCCGGCCACGTCGTGCAGCCCGACCAGGCCAAGCACCTCGTCGACCCGGTGGCTGGAGATGCCCTGGGTCTGGGCGAGGAACAGCAGGTGATTGCGCGCGCTGCGGCCGCTGTGCACTGATTTGGCCTCGAGCAGGGCGCCGACCGTGCGGAGCGGACTCGCCAGGTCCCGGTAAAGCCGGCCGTTGATAGTCGCGGTGCCGGCCTGCGGCCGGTCCAGGCCCAGGATGAGCCGCATCGTGGTGGACTTGCCAGCGCCATTGGGTCCGAGGAACCCGGTTACCGTGCCCGGCGCGACGGTGAAGCTCAGCCGGTCAACCGCAGTCTGCCTGCCGAAGCGCTTTGTCAGATCACGTGCCTCGATCACCGTGCGTCCTTATCGAGAGCGTGGTGGGCGCCGCCGTCGTTTTCTGCCCGCAGAACCCAAGCTAGCAAGATCTGCGGGCGCCTGCCGCCGCCCTGCTGTCCATCGCCGCCACGGCGCGGCGCGTCGCAGCCGGCCGCCAGCTGTAACCGCAGCCTGATCACGTACCCTGCTGCAGAGAATGGCCGAAACACGTCAGCCGCCAGTCCCGTCCCAGCCCGGCGGTCCCGGGTCCGGTGCAGGGGCTACCGGCGCTGCCAGCGGGCTGCAGGCGCTCGCGCTTCGCCGCGGCGCGCTGGCGCTCGCCGCTGTGGTGCTGGGCAGCCTGCTGCTCGGCCTGCTCGGCGGCTTCATCTGGGAGCTCCTGGCGCCTCGCGCCCTGTTCGTGGTGGTCAGCCGCGGTGCCGCGAATGTCGTCAACCCGGAGACCAGCGCTTTCATCGCCGCGGACGGCTGGTTCTGCGCGGTGGCCGTTGTCGGCGGCATCGTCACCGGCCTGCTCGGATACCGTTTCGCGGTACGCCGTTACGGCCCGCTGCCGATGATCGGCGTGCTGGCCGGCGGCCTGGCCGCGGCGTACGTCGCCAGGTGGGTAGGCCAGCGGTCGGGCTCGACGGTGTTCAATGCCAGGCTCGCGGCTGCCAGGCCCGGCGCCCTGCTGCACGCGCCCATCATGCTGGGATCGCGCAGCGCGCTGGCGTTCTGGCCGCTGGCGGCCGGCGTGGTGGCAGGCGGCATCGAGGCCGCGGCCCTCATGCACGAGCGCCAGCAAGTGCCGGGAGGCCGCAGCGGCCCCGACGGCGCTGCGGCACAGGCCCCGCCGCTGCCCGGCCGAAGCCCCGGCGGCGGCTCGGCGGGCCCGGGGCCGCGCAGCGGCGGCAGCGGCTCCGGGTGACCGCGGCGGATGCTCGTGGAGGTCGAGGCGGTGGCTTACCGGCCCGGCATCGGCGGCTGACGTGGCCGCGCCGTGTCCGGACGGCCGGTCATGACCGGCTGCCTGGCTGGCTCACCCGGCTGTCCGGCCGCGCCGCCTCAGGGTAGCGGCCGGCACCGCGAGCGGGCGGGCGGCTGCGCTGCCCGCCCGCTCGCCGAGCTGGCCCGGGGAAGGCTGTTGTCCGGCCGGCCGGGGAGCGCCGTGCCGCAGCCATGTACGGATCGTAACATCGAGTAACGAAGAGTAATCGCCTTTGCGTGAACTTCCGGCTAGCCGACGGACATGGCAGCACCCACCATGCCCGCGTCGTTGCGCATCGCGGCGGGCACGACGCGGGCTCGCAGGCCGGTCAGCAGCGGCAGGAACTTCTCCGACTTCCTGCTGATGCCGCCGCCGATGATGATCAGCCTAGGGGACAGCAGCATTTCCATGTGCTCCAGGTACTCATCGACGCGGCCCGCCCATTGTCCCCAGGTAAGGTCGCGCTCTTCCCTGACATGCTCCGAGGCCCGCTTCTCTGCGTCCTTGCCGCGAATTTCGATATGGCCGAACTCGGTATTCGGCACGAGCACGCCGTCGGTGAACAGTGCGCTGCCGATCCCGGTGCCCAGCGTCAGTATCAGCACGGTCCCGCGCTGTCCCGCGCCGGCGCCGAACTTCATCTCGGCCAGCCCGGCAGCGTCGCCATCGTTCAGCACGCTGACCGGCAGCCCCGTCACGGCGCCGAACAGCTTCCCCGCGTCCTGTCCGACCCAGGCCGGATCGACGTTGGCAGCTGTCCGGATGACGCCATCGATCACCACGCCGGGAAACGCGATGCCGACCGGGCCGGTCCAGTCGAAGGCGCTGAGGAGTTCCTGGACCACCGCGTTCACCGCCGGCGGTGCCGAGGGCTGCGGCGTGGCGAGCTTGCGCCGCTCGGCGGCCAGGATCCCCTTCTTCACGTCGACGGGCGCGGCCTTGATCCCCGAGCCGCCGATGTCAATGCCCAGTACCTGCATCTTCGTGGCCTCCGCATTGTGCCCGTCTGTCCGGACTCGTCAGCCACAGCGTAGGACGGCACGTCCGCCGCGGCCAGCCCGCCCGGCGCCGGGGCGAAATGCGCTCGCCGGGGCGCGGGCCCGTTGGTAGCGTCAGGCGAGCGGGCTGCTCACGCACCTCGCTCCCGCTCACGCCCGCGCCCACTCGGCGCATTGACCGCAGCGCAGTTACCGGGGCCAGTCACCGGGGAAGGACAGCGCCAGGTGGACCGTGTCGTGATAGTCGGCGGCGGGGTGCTGGGGATCATGCACGCGGTGGAGGCCAGGCGGCTCGGGCATCGCGTCGTGCACCTTGAGCGTGAGCCGGGCGCACGCGGCGCGAGCGTCCGCAACTTCGGCCTGGTCTGGGTCAGCGGTCGGGCGCCGGGACCGGAGCTTGCGCTGGCCCTGCGAGCCAGGAACCGATGGGAGGAACTCGCGACCGCGGTGCCGGCCGCGGGGTTCCGCGCAAACGGGTCGCTGACCCTGGCCACCGGCGACGCCGAGCTGCAGCTGCTGAAGGAGGCCGCGGCACTGCCCGACGCCGCGCAGCGCGGCTATGAGCTGCTGGACCCGCAGGCCGCCAGGGATCTCAATCCGGCGCTCGCCGGGTCGTTTGCCGGCGCGCTGCTGTGCCGGCGGGACGCTGCCGTCGAGCCGCGCCAGGTGCCGGGGGCGTTCCGCGACCATCTGCTGGCGGGCGGCACCGGGCAGGCGCCGGCGGCCAGCGGGACCGCTCGCGCCGGATACTCCTGGCTGCCAGGCCGGGAAGCGCTGGAAGTCGCGCCCCATGCGGTTCGTGATCACACCGGGACCTGGCATCACGGGGATCTCGTCGTGCTGTGCACCGGTGCCGCCCATACCGGGGTCGCCGGCCAGCATCTGGCAGGATGCGAGCGGCAGCCGGTCCGCCGGGTACGGCTGCAGATGCTGCAGACCAGGCCGCTTCCGGGCAGGCTGACCACCTCGATCGCGGACGGCGACTCGCTGCGCTACTACCCGGCTTTCGATCTGCCCGGCCGGGACCGGCTGCCGCCGCAGCAGCCCGCGGCGGCCGCCGCGGCTGCCCAGCTGCTGCTGGTCCAGCGGCTCGATGGCAGCCTGACCATCGGCGACACCCATGCCTACGACGAGCCGTTTGCTTTCGACGTCGACGAGGATGCCTACGATCACCTGCGCGGCCGCGCCGAAGAACTGCTCGGCTCGCGGCTGCCGCCCACCCAGCGACGCTGGGCTGGTGTCTACAGCCAGGTGACCACTAGTGAGCTGTATCACCGGTCAGCGGTCGCGCCCGGCGTGGTGCTCGTCACCGGGCCCGGCGGGCGGGGCATGACCTGCGCCCCGGCTATCGCCGCGGAGACCTTCGCGTGAGTACCCGCCCCGCTGCCGCGCGGAAGGAGCACCGATGAGCCACATCAGCACGGCCTGCCTGGACATGGCGGGCACGACGGTCGCCGACGACGGCAGCGTGCTGGCCGCCTTCGCCGCGGCGGCCGGGCTGTTCGGGCTGGTGCCCGGTGCCCGCGGTTACGACGAGGCGCAGGCGATCGTGCATGAGACGATGGGCCAGTCGAAGATCGAGGTATTCCGGCGGGTACTCGGCAGCGAGGCCCGGGCTCAGGAAGCCAACTGCGCGTTCGAGGAGCATTACGCGGCGTCCGTGCGGGCGGGCATGGTGGCGCCGATGCCGGGCGCGATCGAGACCATCACGGCGCTGCGCGCGGCCGGGATCAGGGTGTGCCTGGCTACCGGGTTCTCGCCGGCGACCAGGGACGCCCTGCTGGACTCGCTCGGCTGGCAGCCGCTCATCGACCTTGCCCTGTCGCCGGCCGATGCGGGGCGCGGCCGGCCCTGGCCCGATCTGCCGCTGACCGCACTGCTGCGGCTGGGCGGCGGAGCGGTCAGCGAGCTCGCCGTGGCCGGCGACACCGCCAGCGACGTCGAGTCGGGGCTGCGGGCCGGGGCGGGCCTGGTGGCCGGTGTGCTGACTGGCTCGGGCAGCCGGGAGGAACTCGAGAAGGCAGGCGCCCCGCACATCCTCGACGGCATCACCGGGCTGGTGTCCCTGCTCGGCCTCGGCCCGGCCGGTCCGATGCCCCAGCGGCCGGCCACCGGGGATCCTGCGCGGCCGGCAGGCTGACGTCCACTGATGTGCCGGGAACAAGGTCGAGCGCCCGGGTGCTCGCCTGATCGACCTGCGCCGTCACATCGCCCGACAGCCGCACGCCGGTCCCCGGGCAGGGCAGCTGGTGCTCAGAGCCGCCAGCTGGCCCGCGTCAGGGCCCGCACATCGGCCTCGCTGCCCTCCAGCCGCACGTGCGCGGCCCCGGTACGGCCGAATGCCCACATGGTAAGTTCCGCCGGGGTGCCCGCGACGGTCACCACGGGCGTGCGGGCCTTCGCCGTGATCCGGACCTGACCCGGCGCTGACCCGTTCCGCGGGCCGTCGGTCCTGGCGAGCTCCACGCCCACCGGTGCCTTGCGCAGGATCAGCCTGGCCAGCCTCAGGCGGCTCCACAGCAATTCGGACAGGCCCTGGCGCAGGTCGCGCGGTTCCCAGTCCGGCTCGGCCCGGCGGACGTCCTCGTGATGCACGAAGTACTCGACGGCATTGGCGCGCTCGTCCACGCCGGGGATGCCGAATACCGACAGGCGCGGCGGCCCGTGCCTGATCGCGTCGACCAGCTGGGGGAATGGCGTCCGCCGCGCCAGCTGGCTCTGCAGCCGGCGAGTGCGGCGTTCCAGCGCACCGCCGAGCGCGCCGAGGCCAGCGTCCGGCCGGCGCTCGCGCAGCACGAGATGCGCGGCAAGATCGACGGTGCGCCAGCCCTCGCAGAGCGTCAGCCCGGCCGGGCCGGTCCGGTCGAGCAGCGCGCACAGGGCAGCGCGCTCCTCGCGGGCGTAGGTCACCGGATGATGGTAGGGCACGCTGCGGCCGGGAAAGCGGCCGCAGTGCCCGTAGCAAGGCTGCGGGCGGACGCCGGCGGGCAGCGACGACAGCGTTCTGTCTATTCTTGCTGTCCTGCGTGCTTGTCCGCGGATGCGCGGGTGCGCGGTGGCGGGCCGCCGGAAGGAGATCGCCGTGACGAGCAGCCGGCCAGGTCGGCGGGAGCTCCTGGTTGTCCTGCTGGTGGCTGCCGCGGGGGCTGCAGCCGTCCTGCTGGCTATGCGGCAGGGCTGGGCGCACGTATCGATCGGAGTGCCGAAGCCGCTGCCGGCCGGCGTCACGGCCGTGACCGGTGCGAATCTGGTGCCGGCCGCGAGCCCGCTGGCCGGGGCTGCGCTGGCTGGGCTCGCGGCCGTCCTGGCCACCCGGCGGGTACTGCGGCGCATCGCCGGCATCGTGCTCGTCGCGTTCGGGATCGGGATCGCGGCAGCGGTCAGTGCCAGCATTTCCGCGGCCGACATGCTTGCTGCCGCGGCCGGCAGCGCCGGGCCGGGCACGGGTGCCGGCGCGGGCAGCCTTCCCGGCTCGGCGACCGCAGGCGGAACGCAGGGCGCGGGGGTGGCGCCGGTGGCCGGTTTCACCGGTCATGCCACGCTGGCCGCCATGCCGTGGCGCGGCGTGGCCTTCGCCGGCGCACTGCTCGTCATCGCCGCCGGCGTTGTGGTGATCTGGCGCGCAGATCGGCTGCCCGTGATGTCCAGCCGGTACGACTCGCCGGCCGGCCGGTACGACTCGCGCCCCGTGGAAGGGCAGGCCGCGGCGAGTCAGCCTGACGAGGCCGCGGCTGCGGCCGGGCCCGGTGCTGGCGTGCCGGGCGGTGACTCGGCCGCCATCTGGGAGTCGCTGAGCCGCGGCGAGGACCCGACAGCCGCAGGGCCGGAGCGCCACCCGGCCAGCTGACCGCTGGCAAGGCCCGCGAGCGCTGCGCGCTCGCTCCGCCCGGCGCAGCCCGGGACCCCGATGGGGACGGGTGCCCGCCAGGGCACCCGGGTCCGCTCGCTACCATCGGACGGCAAGGCAACCCACCCCGAGGGGGCAGCAGAACCGCGTGAGCGTGCTCGACCAGATCCTCGAGGGCGTGCGCGCCGACCTGTCGGAGCGCCAGCAGCACACGCCGCTCGAGCGCCTGAAGGAAGCGGCATGCCGGGCGCCCTCGCCCAAGGACGCTATGGGCGCGCTCAAGGGCGACGACGTTGCCGTCATCGCGGAGGTCAAGCGCGCGAGCCCGTCCAAGGGCGCGCTGGCCGCGATTGCCGATCCTGCCTGGCTCGCCGTGGACTACGAGGCGGGCGGTGCCCGGGTGATCAGCGTCCTCACCGAGCAGCGTCGTTTCGGCGGCAGCCTGGCCGATCTTTCGGCTGTCCGGGACGCCGTGCGCGTGCCGGTGCTGCGCAAGGATTTCGTGGTCAGTTCCTATCAGCTCTGGGAGGCCAGGGTGCACGGAGCCGACCTGGTGTTGCTGATCGTGGCTGCGCTGCCGCAGAACGCGCTCGTCTCGCTGGTGGAGCGGGCCGTCTCGATCGGGCTCGTGCCGCTGGTGGAGGTGCACACCGAGGCCGAGCTTGACCGGGCGCTCGAGGCCGGGGCGCAGGTGATCGGGGTCAATGCGCGGAATCTGGCCACATTGGAGGTCGACCGGGCGGTATTCGGCCGGCTGGCGCCGCGCATTCCCGAGCAGATAGTCACGATCGCCGAGTCTGGCGTGCGCGGACCGCACGACCTGCTCGCCTACGCCGCGGCCGGCGCCGACGCGGTGCTCGTCGGCGAGAGCCTGGTCACCGGCAAGGATCCCAGGTCGGCAGTCGCCGATCTGGTGACAGCCGGATCTCATCCGGCGCTGCGCGGGGACCGGGGCAGCGCGCAGCCGGGCCGCGGCGGCAAGCGGACAGGCCGGGGCAGCCGCGGAAGCCAGAGCAGCAAGGAAGGCCGAGAGCCTCCGGACGGACATGGCGGCAAGACATGAGCGCAATGACCGCGCAGCCAGTTCCCGGCGCCGCCGTGCCGGACGCCGCCGGGCACTTCGGCAGCTTCGGCGGCCGGCTAGCGCCCGAGGCGCTGATGTCGGCACTCGACGAGCTGACGGCGGCCTATCTGGCGGCGAAGTCCGATCCGGGCTTCCAGGCAGAGCTCTCAGCGCTGCTGCGCGACTACGCGGGGCGGCCGACACTGCTTACCGAGGTGCCGCGGTTCGCCGCCCTGGCCGGCGGCTGCCGGGTGTTCCTCAAGCGCGAGGACATGGCCTACACGGGCTCGCACAAGATTAACAATGTGCTCGGCCAGGCGCTGCTCACGAAGCGAATGGGCAAGACCCGGGTGATCGCCGAGACGGGGGCAGGCCAGCATGGCGTGGCGACGGCTACCGCCTGCGCCCTGCTCGGCCTGGACTGCGTGGTCTACATGGGCGAGGAGGACACCCGGCGGCAGGCGCTGAACGTGGCGCGGATGCGGCTGCTCGGCGCCGAGGTGGTCGCCGTCACGACCGGCAGCAGGACGCTCAAGGATGCCATCAACGAGACGTTCCGCGACTGGGTGGCGACCGTCGAGACCACGCACTACTGCATCGGATCGGTGATGGGCCCGCACCCGTTCCCGGTTATGGTGCGCGATTTTCAGCGGGTCATCGGAGTCGAGGCCAGGGAGCAGGTCATCCGCGCGGCCGGGCGGCTGCCCGACGCGGTCATCGCCTGCGTCGGCGGCGGGTCCAACGCCATCGGGATCTTCTCCCAGTTCATCCCCGATTCCGGCGTCCGCCTGGTCGGCTGCGAGGCAGGGGGCGATGGCCTGGCGAGCGGGCGGCATGCCGCCACCGTGGCGGCCGGCTCGCCTGGCGTGATCCACGGCATGCGCACGTACCTGCTGCAGGACCGCGAGGGCCAGACGCTGCCGACGCATTCGGTGTCGGCCGGGCTGGACTATCCGGGCGTCGGGCCGGAGCACGCGTGGCTGCACGACACCGGCCGGGCGCAGTACCGCGCGGTCACCGATGCCGAGGCGATGAGCGCGTTCTCCGCGCTGTGCCGCACCGAGGGCATCATGCCGGCCATCGAGTCCGCCCATGCGCTGGCCGGCGCCCTGCAGCTGGGCCCCGGCCTCGGGCCGGACGCGGTGCTGCTGGTGAACCTGTCCGGCCGCGGCGACAAGGACGTGGACATCGCGGCCCGCTGGTTCGGCCACCTCGGCCAGGCCCAGCCCGGTCTTGACGGCGCTGCCGCCGCCGCGGCGGGCCAGTGAGCGCGGTCGGGACGGCACTGCGCCGGGCGGCGGCGCAGAATCGTGCTGCGCTCGTCGGCTATCTTCCAGCCGGGTTTCCCTCCGTCGACGGGGCGGTCACGGCCGCCCTGGCCATCGCCGAGGCGGGCGCCGACGTCATGGAGATCGGGCTGCCGTACTCCGACCCGCTGATGGACGGCCCGGTGATTCAGGAGGCCGTGTACCGGGCGCTGACCGGCGGTGTCCGGGTAGCGGATGTGCTGCACACCGTGGAAGCGGTGGCGCGGGCAGGCGTGCCGGTGCTGGTGATGACCTACTGGAACCCGGTCGACCGCTACGGCGTGGCCGCGTTCGCCCGTGACCTGGCCGCGGCGGGGGGCAGCGGGCTGATCACCCCGGATCTCACGCCAGAAGAGGCAGCGCCATGGCTCGATGCCGCGGCGCACCGTGGGCTTGACCCGGTCTTCCTGGTGGCGCCCAGCTCGTCCCGCGAGCGGATCGAGCTGATTACCTCGGTCTGCGGGGGTTTTGTCTATGCGGCATCGCTGATGGGCACCACGGGTACCAGGGCGACCGTCCGCGGCGAGGCGGCCGGGCTCGTCCGGCGGGTACGGGAGTGCACCAGCCTGCCAGTTGCCGTCGGCCTGGGGGTGCGGGACGGCGCGCAGGCAGCGCAGGTCGCGCGGTTCGCCGACGGCGTGATCGTCGGCTCGGCTTTCGTGCAGCGGCTGCTGTCGGCACCGGATCCGGCATCGGGCCTGGCCGGCGTGCGCGAGCTGGCCGCCGACCTTGCCGCCGGCGTGCGCGGCAGGCCGGCGATCAGCGTCTGACCGGCAGCGCCGGGCATCCCCGCTGACCAGCCGCGAACCCGGCTGAGCTTAGAGCCTGCGGCAGTTGCCGATATACTGATGGCCGTGGCGCCCAGCTAGCTTGCGGAACGCTGGCAGCGTGCGGAATACCGCGCTCATGGCAGGGCCGACGTCGTCCCGACCTCATTCGAACACGCGCTGCGAACGAGACGACTGGAGTGCGGGATGGGACCTGCTTCCGGCCCCGGGACACAGGGGCTGTATGACGGCAGTTATGAGCATGACGCCTGCGGCGTCGGCTTCGTCGCGGACCTGGCCGGCCGCAAAGACCACGCTGCGGTGAGTCATGCGCTCACGGTGCTGTGCAACCTCGAGCACCGCGGCGCGCAGGGCAGCGACCCTGACACCGGGGACGGCGCCGGGATCCTCACCCAGATTCCCGACGCCTTCTTCCGCGCGGTGTGCGGGTTCGCGCTGCCCGAGCCCGGCCGGTACGCCGCCGGGATGGTATTCCTGCCGGCCGCCGCCGGCGAGCGGGCTGCGGCTGTCGGCGTCATCGAGCGGCTCGCCGGACAGGAAGGCCTGACGGTGCTGGGCTGGCGGGACGTCCCGCACGATCCCGCCTTCTGCGGCGCTGCCGCCCGCGACGTCATGCCGCACCTGGCGCAGCTGTTCGTCGCCCCGGCAGCCGGGACGCCCGGTGATCAGCCGCAGCCGCCGGATGCCGGGATGGATCCCGCCGGGATGGCACTGCTCCGCCAGGCCTTCTGCCTGCGCCAGCGTGCCGAGCGCGAGGCCGGCGTCTACCTGGCGAGCCTGTCGCCGGCCACGATCGTCTACAAGGGAATGCTCACCGCGCCGCAGCTTGAGCCGTTCTACCCGGACTTGTCGGACCCCAGGTACTGCTCAGCTCTGGCGCTGGTGCACTCCAGGTTCTCCACGAACACCTTCCCGTCCTGGCCGCTGGCGCACCCGTACCGGTTCGTGGCGCACAACGGCGAGATCAATACCGTGCGCGGCAACCGCAACTGGATGCAGGCCCGCGAGGCCCTGCTGGCCACTGACCTGATCCCGCGTGACGCCGCCGGGCGCGGAATCGAGCGGCTGCTGCCGATCCTCGACGACAGCGCCAGCGACTCGGCGAGCTTCGACGCATGCCTGGAACTGCTGCACATGGGCGGGCGGTCACTGCCGCACGCGCTGCTGATGATGATTCCCGAGCCGTGGGAGAACCACGCGGAGATGGACCCGGCGCTGCGTGCCTTCTACCGCTTCCACGCGACCCTGATGGAGCCCTGGGACGGCCCGGCGCTGATCGCGTTCACCGACGGCTCGGTCATCGGCGCGGTGCTGGACCGCAACGGCCTGCGGCCTGGCAGGTACTGGGTGACCAGCGACGGCCTGGTGATTCTCGCCAGCGAGGTCGGCGTCCTTGACATCGATCCGGCCGCGGTCATCCGGAAGGGCAGGCTGCAGCCCGGCCGGATCTTCCTCGCCGACACCGCCAGCGGCCGGATCATCGAGGACGAGGAGGTCAAGACCGGCCTGGCGGCCGAGCATCCGTACGACGAGTGGCTGCACGCCGGGCTGCTGCACCTGGATGACCTGCCCGGCCGGCAGCGTGACCTGGCGGGCACCTTGGATCTGGCCACCCGGCAGCAGCTGTTCGGCTACACCGAGGAGGAGCTCAGGATCCTGCTGGAGCCGATGGCGCGCACCGGCGCCGAGCCCATCGGCTCGATGGGCAACGACACGCCGCTGGCCGTGCTCTCTGACCGCCCGCGGCTGCTCTTCGACTACTTCACCCAGCTGTTCGCGCAGGTCACCAACCCGCCGCTGGACGCTATCCGGGAGGAGCTCGTCACCTCGCTGGCCGGGACGGCGGGCCCGGAGCACAACTTGTTCGATCCCTGCCCGGCGTCCTGCCGTCAGATCGTGCTGCCCTACCCGGTGATCAGCGACAGTGACCTGGCGAAGATCATTCATATCAACGACGACCGCGACAGGCCCGGGCTGGCCGCGCACGTGGTGGACGGCCGCTACCTGGCCGCCGGGGGCGGCCAGGCCCTGCGCAGCCGCCTCGCCGAGATCAGGGCCGAGGTCACGGCGGCGATCGCCGGCGGCGCGCGGATCATCGTGCTGTCCGATCGAGGCCCGGGCCCGGGCGGGCGCGGGCAAGCCGCCGGCGGCGCGGTCGCGGGCGGAACTGGCCGGGCGGCCACGGCGCTCGCGCCGATTCCGTCGCTGCTGCTGACCGGTGCCGTGCACCATCACCTGATCGCCGAGCAGAGCCGGACCAGAGTCGGCCTGATCGTCGAGTCCGGCGATGCGCGCGAATGCGACCACATCGCCCTGCTGATCGGATACGGCGCATCCTGCGTCTGTCCCTACCTGGCCATCGAGTCGGTGCAGGATCTGGTGCATCGCGGGCTGCTGGACACGATCACGCCGCAGAAGGCAGCCGCCAACCTGGTCAAGGCCCTCGGCAAGGGCGTGCTGAAGATCATGTCGAAGATGGGCGTGTCCACGGTCGCCTCCTACACCGGCGCGCAGATCTTCGAGGCGATCGGGCTCGGCGACGAGGTGATCGCCGAATGCTTTGTCGGCACGTCCTCCCGGCTGGGCGGGGTGTCTTTCGACGAGCTGGCCGCCGAGCTCGCCAGCCGTCATGCCCGCGCCTTCCCCGCCGCCGGCGCCAAGCCCGCGCACCGGCGGCTGGAGACCGGCGGCGACTACCAGTGGCGGCGCGACGGCGAGCCGCACCTGTTCAATCCCGAGACCGTTTTCAAGCTCCAGCATTCCACCCGGAGCCGGCGGCGGGAGATCTTCGCCGAATACACGCGCCTGGTGGACGACCAGGCAGCCCGGCTGATGACGCTGCGCGGGCTGCTGCGGATCCGCGGCATCGACGGCGACCCGGCCGAGGGCGGCGGTGCCGTCCGGCGGCCGATTCCCATCGACGAGGTCGAGCCGGTCGCCAGCATCGTGGCGCGCTTCTCCACCGGCGCCATGTCCTACGGCTCGATATCCGCCGAGGCGCACCAGACTCTCGCCATCGCCATGAACCGGCTCGGCGGCCGGTCGAACACCGGCGAGGGAGGCGAGGATCCGGACCGGTTCGCGCCCGATGCCAACGGTGACCTGCGCCGGTCGGCGGTGAAGCAGGTGGCGAGCGGCCGGTTCGGCGTCACCAGCGAGTACCTGGTCAATGCCGACGACCTGCAGATCAAGATAGCCCAGGGCGCCAAGCCGGGGGAGGGCGGCCAGCTGCCCGGCAACAAGGTCTACCCGTGGATCGCCCGGACCCGGTATTCCACACCCGGCGTGGGACTGATCTCACCGCCCCCGCATCACGACATCTACTCGATCGAGGATCTCAAGCAGCTGATCCATGACCTGAAGAACGCGAACCCGGCAGCACGGGTGCACGTCAAGCTGGTGGCTGAGGTTGGCGTCGGCACCGTGGCGGCGGGCGTGTCGAAGGCGCACGCGGACGTGGTGCTGATCTCCGGCCACGACGGCGGCACCGGCGCCGCGCCGCTGAACAGCATCAAGCACGCCGGCGCGCCCTGGGAGGTGGGGCTGGCGGAAACCCAGCAGACCCTGCTGCGCGGCGGCCTGCGGGACCGGATCGTGGTGCAGGTGGACGGGCAGCTGAAGACCGGCCGGGACGTGATCATCGCAGCGCTTCTGGGCGCGGAGGAATTCGGCTTCGCCACGGCCCCGCTGGTCGTCGCCGGATGCGTGCTGATGCGCGTGTGCCACCTGGACACCTGCCCGGTCGGCGTCGCTACCCAGAACCCCGAGCTCCGCCGCCGGTTCACCGGGAAGCCGGAGTTCGTGGTGACCTTCTTCGAGTTCCTCGCGCAGGAGGTGCGGGAGTACCTGGCCAGGCTCGGCCTCGCGACCCTGGCCGAGGCGGTCGGCCGCGCCGAGCTGCTCGACACCACCGCTGCGGTGGCGCACTGGAAGGCGTCCGGGCTCGACCTGTCGCCCGTCCTGCATGTGCCGGCCCTGCCGCCGGAGGCGCCTCGGCGCTGCGTCACCAGACAGGATCACGGCCTGGACCGCGCGCTGGACAACACGCTCATCCAGCTCGCCGAAGGGGCTCTGCAGGATGGCCGGCCAGTGACCCTCGAGCTGCCGATCCGCAACGTGAACCGGACCGTGGGCACCATGCTCGGCTATGAGGTGACGAGGCGCTGGGGCGGGAAGGGGCTGCCGGACGATACGATCGCCATCTCTTTCCGCGGCTCGGCCGGCCAGTCATTCGGTGCCTTCCTGCCGCGCGGCATCACCCTGCGGCTGGCCGGCGACGCCAACGACTACCTCGGCAAGGGGCTGTCGGGCGGGCGGATCATCGCTGCGCCCGACCGGTCCGCGGTATTCGCCGCCGAGTATCAGATCATCGCAGGCAACGTGATCGGCTACGGCGCCACCGGCGGCGAGATGTTCCTGTGCGGCGTGGTCGGCGAGCGATTCTGCGTGCGCAACTCCGGAGCCACTGCGGTTGCCGAGGGAACCGGGGATCACGGCTGCGAGTACATGACCGGCGGCCGGGTCGTCGTGCTCGGCCCGGTGGGCAGGAACTTCGCGGCGGGCATGTCCGGCGGCATTGCCTACCTGCTCGACCCGGACCCGCGCCGGATCAACACCGAGATGGCCGAGCTCGAGCCGCTCGACGACACCGACGTCAGCTTCGTGCGGAACATCATCCAGCGGCATTACGAGGAAACGGACTCGGTCGTGGCGGCCCGGCTGCTGGCGGACTGGGAACTGGCCCTGCCCAGATTCGGCAAGGTCATGCCGCGGGACTACAAGCGGGTGCTGGCCGCGGCCCGGCATGCCGAGCTAGCGGGCCTGGACGTGAACGAGGCCGTCATGGCCGCGGCACAGGGCTGAGGGGAACTCACGATGGCGGACCCGAAGGGCTTCCTCGCCGCGCCGCGGCAGACGCCGGCCCGGCGGCCGGTCGACATCCGGATCCAGGACTGGCATGAGGTTTACCTCGATTTCGACGATGCCCAGCTGGAGCGCCAGGCGGGCCGCTGCATGGACTGCGGCATCCCGTTCTGCCACAACGGCTGTCCGCTCGGAAACCTGATTCCCGAGTGGAACGACCTGGTCTGGCGGCACGACTGGCAGGAGGCCGCGGAGCGGCTGCACGCGACCAACAACTTCCCCGAGTTCACTGGCCGGCTGTGCCCGGCCCCCTGCGAGGCAGCCTGCGTCCTGGGCATCAACGCCGATCCGGTGACGATCAAGCAGGTCGAGGTGGAGATCATCGACCGGGCCTGGGCGCAGGGCTGGGTGCCGCCGCTGCCGCCCGGCCCGGCCGCCGCGGCCGCCGGGTGGCGGGTGGCGGTGGTCGGCTCCGGCCCGGCAGGCCTGGCTGCGGCGCAGCAGCTCACCAGGGCCGGGCACACGGTCACGGTCTTTGAGCGAGACGACCGGCCCGGCGGGCTGCTGCGGTACGGGATCCCCGAGTTCAAGATGGAGAAACGGCACCTGGACCGGCGGCTGGAGCAGATGGCAGCCGAAGGAACGCTATTCCGCTGCGGGATTGATGCCGGAGTCGACATTCCGGCTGGCCAGCTGCGCGAGGAGCATGACGCGATCGTGCTCGCGTGCGGTGCCAGGGTGCCCAGGGGGCTCCCGGTGCCCGGCTCCGGGCTGGCTGGCATCCACCAGGCGATGGACTACCTGCCGCTGGCCAACCGCGCGGTCGCGGCAGCGCGCCCGGAATACGGGCCGATGGCGGCGGCTGAGCCGGCGATATCAGCCCGCGGACGGCACGTGATGATCATCGGCGGGGGCGACACCGGGGCCGACTGCCTGGGCACTGTGCTGCGCCAGGGTGCGGCGTCGGCCACCCAGCTCGAGATCATGCCGCGGCCGCCCGAGCTCCGGCCGGCTGGCCAGCCGTGGCCCACCTACCCGATGATCTACCGGGTAACGAGCGCGCATGAGGAGGGCGGCGAGCGGGTCTTCTCGGTCTCCACCCAGGAGTTCCTCGGCGACCAGACGGGCCGGGTACGGGCGCTGCGGCTGGTCGAAGGCGAGCTGTCCGGCAGTGGTTTCGCTGCCCGCGCGGGCACCGAGCGGGAACTGCGGTGCGATCTCGTGCTGCTGGCCATGGGCTTCACCGGCGCCGAGCCCGGCGCGCTCGTCGATGGCTTCGGGATCGAACTGGATGGCCGGGGCAAC
The DNA here is from genome assembly GCA_035499215.1 of Streptosporangiaceae bacterium. Taxonomy (GTDB): domain Bacteria; phylum Actinomycetota; class Actinomycetes; order Streptosporangiales; family Streptosporangiaceae; genus DATJZH01. Next base: position 17,119 of record DATJZH010000088.1, read on the forward strand.
GTGGCGCGGGACCGCGGCTACGCCACCTCGGCGGCCGGCGTGTTCGTGGCCGGCGACATGGGCCGCGGCCAGTCACTGATCGTCTGGGCGATCGCGGAGGGCAGGTCCGCGGCCGCGGCTGTCGACGCCTACCTGGCAGGCGGCACGCTGCTCCCTGCGCCCATACCGGCGACCGCGCTGCCGTTGCGGTAGCAGCTGACGGACGAATCCGGCCTGCCCGCATCGGCTCCGCCGGGGCGCCAGCTGTCGGCCAGCAGCGCCAAAGTGACGTGAAAGTTAGCGCGATACCGGTAACGTCCACAACATGGCGGTGGCTTTCCTCCCCAGCCCGGCACGCGGCGTCTGGCATGTCGGCCCGATCCCCGTCCGGGCTTACGCGCTCTGCGTGGTGATCGGCGTCGTGGCTGGCCTGTGGATCGCCAGCCGGCGCTACCAGGCAGCCGGCGGCCGGAGCGGCATGGTGCTCGACATCGCCACCGTGGCCGTCCCGGCCGGCCTGGTCGGTGCCCGCCTCTACAGCGCGCTGACGGACTACCCGCTGTATCTCGGGCACGGCCGGGACTGGGTCACGATCGTGCGCATCTGGGATGGCGGTCTCGGCGTGCCCGGCGCGGTGGCGGGCGGGGCGCTGGCGGCGTGGCTATATTGCCGCCGGACTGGTGTCGCGCTCGGCCCGCTGGCGGGCGCGGCGGCGCCCGCGCTGGCCTTTGCCCAGGCGATCGGGTGCTGGGGCGGCTGGTTCGCCCAGAACCTGTACGGCCGGCCATCGGCCCTGCCGTGGGCAGTGGAGATCTCGCCGGCGCACCGCGTCGGCGGCTACGAGAACTACGCGACCTTCCAGCCGGTATTCCTCTACGAGTGCCTCTGGGCACTCGGCACGGGCCTGCTGCTGATCTACGCGCGCCGGCGGCTGCTGCTGCCCGGCGACCGGGTATTCGCGCTCTACGTCGCGCTGTACGCGATCGGGCGGTTCATCGCCGAGTCCCTGCGGATCGGCCGCTCGGCGCACCTGTTCGGATTGCGGGTCAACCAGCTGATGATGATCCTCATCCTGGCGGGAGCAGCGGCTTACCTGTATGCGGCCAGGGCCCGCATCGGCCCGGACATCGTGGCCCGGGCTAAGGGCGCTGGCGGCCCCGAGCCCGGGGGCACGGCGACGCAGCCGTCCGGCGAGGTCGCGGTCGGCGGCACCGGCGTCGATTTCCTGGCGGCCGCGCGGGACCAGCGCAGCGGCGGGGCATCCGCCGCCGGGCCCGGTTCTGCCGCCGCCCCCGGCCGGCGGGACGCGCTGGTCTCGGGTGCGGGCGCCGAGGTACGCGGGACCCGGTAGATTGACCTTCAGCAACTCCGGCGCCCTCGGCTGGGGTGGCAACCAAGCCCCGGTAGCCCAACCGGCAGCAGGCGATGGCCTCAAACGCCATACAGTGTGGGTTCGAATCCCACCCGGGGCACACTGCGGGTCACAGGCCATAAACCGGCACACGGTACGCTCAGCGCGTGAGCCAGAATGCCGTGCGAGTAATCATCGCAGAAGACGAGGCGCTCATCCGCCTGGATCTCAAGGAGATGCTGGAGGAGGAGGGCTATGTCGTGGTCGGCGAGGCCGGTGACGGCGAGACTGCCGTCCAGCTAGCAGAGCAGCTGGGCCCGGATCTGGTGATCATGGATGTCAAGATGCCGGTTCTGGATGGGATTACGGCTGCCGAGCGCATTGACGCGCAGCACCTCGCGCCGGTCGTCATCCTCACCGCGTTTTCGCAGCGCGATCTTGTCAAGCGGGCGACCGTAGCCGGCGCGATGGCATTCCTGGTCAAGCCCTTCACCAAGGCCGACCTGGTGCCCGCCATCGAAATTGCGGTCGGCCGGTACCAGGAGATAGCGGCCCTCGAGCGCGAGGTCGGCAGCCTCCGGGAGCGGCTGGAGGTGCGCAAGCTGCTTGACCGGGCGAAAGGGCTGCTGCAGGCGGACCGTCAGATCACCGAGGCGGAGGCCTTCCGCTGGATTCAGAAGTCCTCCATGGATCGGCGGATGACCATGCGGGCGGTGGCCGAGGAAATCCTGGCCGGCGGGGCCAAGCCCGGTGAGGTTCAGCCGCCTGGTGCGCCCGGTGAGATTCAGCCGCCTGGTGCGGCCCAGCCTGACGGGGCGGTGGACACCGAGGCCACGGGATCCTGACGCCGGCCAGCACGGTCAGCTCAGGACCGGCCAGCGCAAGCAGGCGGGCCCGGGCCTGAGAACCCCCCGGTGCGGGCCCGGCGCCCGCCCGCTTGCAGCCGCCGATCCGCGTGCAGCGGATGGCGGTCAAGAGCTCAGAGAGCCTTTGGTGCCATGTCAGCCTTCCCCGGGCCGGCACGTTGTCTACTCGGCATCCCCGCACTCTGCCCACCACGGTAGCGACGCTCCGGCACGTCGCGCAAAGGCAAGTACAGCCACTGGCCGGGTATAGGTTCAAACGTCCCCTGACACCCTCCGTCGCCCCTGAAGGGCGGAAATGTCGGCAGGCCGCCCCTGAAGGGCGGAAATACCGGCCGCGACCTGCGGTCGCGCTCAGCGAGATGCCTTTTTCTGGCGGCGGTGGCCGTCAGTGTGATCACTACGGTCCGTAGCCGCTAGGCGGTTGCGCCCCGCCTGCTGAGTCAATGCCGTCTGCGGGGGGTAACGCATCCCGCAGCAGGCAGGTCAGCCGCGATGTACATATCCGGCGGCCCAGGTCATCGGCTATGACAACCTCGTAGGTGGTCATCGTGGCGCCGCCGTGCAGGCGCGTCGCGACGCCGGTGACCTCGCCTCGCGCGGCACTGCGATGATGGGTGGCGCTGATCTCAATCCCGACCGTGATGCGGTCATGGCCGGCGTGCAGGGCCGACCCGAGCGAGCCCAGGGTCTCGGCGAGCACGCACGACGCGCCGCCGTGCAGCAGCCCGTAGGGCTGGGTGTTGCCGCTGACCGGCATCGTGCCCACTACCCGCGCCGCCGAGGCCTCGACGATCTTGATGCCCATCCGGGCGGCCAGCGTTTCGGCGTACGGCACCTTGAAGCTGTCCCTGATAAGCCGTTCCCGGTCATAGGTCACCGGGCCACCTCCGAGTCTCTGACGGCGCATCCGTGATCCATGCAGCCTAGACACCCGCGCGCCGCCCGGCGGGCGCCCGGGCCGCTGCGCTGGCCGGCGCGCCCCGGCTGACGATCCCGGCCCCCTGGTCGCGCACCGGGCCGGCTGCCTGGCTTCCCGCTGATGTCACAGCAGCCCACTAGACTCTGTGCGTGGCGACGAAGCCGACACCCGTGCCCGGCCCCGGCCGTGGCGACAGACTGCTGCTGCTCGACGGGCACTCGCTGGCCTACCGGGCGTTTTTCGCGCTGCCCGCCGAGAACTTCTCCACCACCACCGGTCAGCCCACCAACGCCGTCTACGGCTTCACCGCCATGCTGATCAACGTGCTGCGGGACGAGCAGCCGACGCACGTCGCGGTGGCATTCGACCGGGGCGAGCCGACATTCCGGCACGACCAGTTTGTCGAGTACAAGGCGAACCGCCGGGAGACGCCCGCGGACTTCCGCGGCCAGCTGAGCCTGATCTTCGAGGTGCTTGACGCGCTCGGCATAGCCCGGCTGTCGGTTGCCGGCTACGAGGCCGATGACATCATCGCGACCCTGGCGGCACAGGCGGAGGCCGACGGCATGAGCATCCTGATCGTGACCGGGGACCGCGATGCCCTGCAGCTCGTGGACGACAACGTCACCGTGCTGATGACCAGGCGAGGCATCAGCGACATGACCCGTTTCACGCCGGCCGCGGTGAGCGAGAAGTACGGCCTGACGCCTGCTCAGTACCCCGATTTCGCCGCGTTGCGCGGTGACCCGAGCGACAACCTGCCCAGCATCCCGGGGGTCGGCGAGAAGACGGCGGCCCGCTGGGTGGCCGAGTTCGGCTCCCTGGCCCGGCTGGTCGACCGCGTGCAGGAGGTCAAGGGCAAGACCGGTGACAGCCTGCGCGAGCACCTGGCCGACGTGCTGCGCAACCGCCAGCTGACTGAGCTGGCGCGGGACGTGCCGGCCCCGGCGGCGCCCCGGGACCTGCGGCCCGTGCCCTGGGACCGGGAGCAGATCCACCAGCTGTTCGACACTCTGCAGTTCCGGGTCCTTCGTGATCGCCTGTACACCACATTTCCCACCGGGATCACCGGGCCGACCACCCTGCCCGATGCGGCGCGGCCGCCGGGCCAGGGCTTCGACGTCGACCTGACCAGGCTGGGTCCCGGCGAGGTAGCGGCCTGGCTGTCCGAGCATTCGGGATCCGGGCGAGCGGGCCTGGCAGCGAGCGGCAGCTGGGGCCGCGGAACCGGCGCGCTCGACGGGCTCGCGCTGGCAGCGCCGGACGGCGGTGTCGCATTCATCGACCCGACGGCGCTGACCGAGCACGACGACCAGGTGCTCGGCGCCTGGCTGGCTGACCCGGCTGTCACCAAGGCGGTGCACGACGCCAAGGGACCGACGCACGCGCTGGCGGCCCGCGGCTTCGAGCTGCGCGGCCTGACCAGCGACACGGCGCTGGCCGCCTACCTCGCGCTGCCCGGGCAGCGGTCCTTCGACCTGGCCGACCTGTCCCTGCGCTACCTTGACCGCGGGCTTCGCGAAAACGGCGCCGCCGCGGCCGGCCAGCTCGCGCTCGGGCTGTCCGATGATGACGAGGCAGCCGTCGTGCTCGCGCAGCGCGCGGTAGCCACAGCGCAGCTTGCTGATGCGCTGGACGCCGACCTCACCAGCCGGGGCGCCGCCTCGCTGCTGGCCGACGTGGAGCTCCCGCTGGTCGGCGTGCTCGCCGAGATGGAGCGGGCCGGCATCGCGGCCGATGTCGATCACTTCGTCGGCATGTCGGCCAGCCTGGGCGGCGATGTCAAGGCAGCAGAGCAGGGCGCGTACGCGGCCACCGGGCATGAGTTCAACCTCGGCTCCCCCAAGCAGCTGCAGGAAGTACTGTTCACCGAGCTCAGCCTGCCGAAGACAAAGCGGATCAAAACGGGTTACACCACTGACTCCGAGGCCCTGACTGGCCTGCTCGCAGCGACCGGCCACCCGGTCCTCGAGCACCTGCTCCGGTACCGCGACGTCGCCAAGCTGAAGAGCATCGTCGATTCGCTGATCCCCATGGCCGGTCAGGACGGCCGCATACACACCACCTACAACCAGATGATCGCCGCGACCGGGCGGCTCTCCTCGACCGACCCGAACCTGCAGAACATCCCGATCAGGACCGAGGAAGGCCGGCGGATCCGGCAGGGCTTCGTCGTCGGGGCCGGCTACGGGTGCCTGCTAACGGCGGACTACAGCCAGATCGAGCTGCGCATCATGGCGCACCTGTCCGGTGACGCGGCGCTGGCGGCGGCGTTCGGCTCCGGGCATGATTTCCACGCGGCGACCGCTGCCAGCGTGTTCGGCGTGCAGCCGGGGGACGTAACGGGCGAGCTGCGCAGCAAGATAAAGGCGATGAATTACGGCCTGGCCTACGGACTTTCGGTCTATGGGCTGTCCCAGCAGCTGCGCGTGACGCCCGATGAGGCCCGCGCCTTCATGGACGAGTACTTCCAGCAGTTCGGCGGGGTCAGGGACTATCTGCATGACGTGGTCGCGCAGGCGCGCAAGGACGGCTATACCCAGACGATCATGGGCCGCCGCCGCTACCTGCCGGACCTCACCTCTGATAACCGCCAGCGCAGGGAAATGGCCGAGAGAATGGCCCTGAACGCGCCGATTCAGGGCTCGGCGGCCGACGTCATCAAGGTGGCCATGCTCGCGGTGCACCGCGAGATCGGCCAGCGCGGCCTGCGCTCGCGGATGCTGCTCCAGGTCCATGACGAGCTGCTGTTCGAAGTGGCTCCGGGCGAGCTCGATGCGCTGGGCGAGCTGGTCCGCGGGCAGATGTGCCGGGCCTTCGAGCTCAGCGTCCCGCTCGAGGTGTCCACGGGCACCGGCCGGAGCTGGGCGGACGCAGCCCACTAAGACGCGGACCCAGCATGCGAAGACGAGGCGCGCCAAGAACACGAGGCGCAGCCGGGAACGGGCACCGGGACCGAGGCGATCCGGCCGCCCCGGCTGGCCGCCCGCGGGCGCCGAATCGGTGTTCACCGGGCGGCTTCGGGCAGCAGCACCGGGCATCGGGAAGACGGCTGCGGATTGACCGGTCGGCCGGGCTCTCATATTCTGATCGCTGCGCTGTGTTGCATGTGCAGTCCGCCATGGTCAGGCAGTCCGCGGGCCGTCTAACGGCTGGCCGCGGCTGGTCATGCTGGCCAGGCAAGTCCAGTTCGCTCCTGGCCGGTCCATGGCGGAGTCCGCTGTGCACCGCGCGCGTCCACACATCCCTGTCCGTATCCGGAGCCCACCAACACATGACGAGCAGCACCGAGGCCACCTCGACCCCCAAGATAGCGGTCAACGACATCGGTTCCGAGGAGGCCTTCCTCGCCGCGATCGACGAGACCATCAAGTACTTCAACGACGGAGACATCGTCGAGGGAACTGTTGTCAAGGTCGACAGGGACGAGGTCCTGCTCGACATCGGCTACAAGACCGAAGGCGTCATCCCGTCCCGCGAGCTGTCGATCAAGCATGACGTCGACCCGCACGATGTCGTGAAGAGCGGCGAGCACATCGAGGCTCTGGTCCTGCAGAAGGAGGACAAGGAAGGTCGGCTGATCCTGTCCAAGAAGCGCGCCCAGTACGAGCGCGCCTGGGGCACGATTGAGAAGATCAAGGAGGAGGACGGCGTCGTCACCGGCACCGTCATCGAGGTCGTCAAGGGCGGCCTCATCCTCGACATCGGCCTGCGCGGATTCCTCCCGGCGTCGCTGGTCGAGATGCGCCGGGTCCGTGACCTCCAGCCATACGTCGGCAAGGAGATCGAGGCCAAGATCATTGAGCTGGACAAGAACCGCAATAACGTGGTGCTTTCCCGCCGTGCCTGGCTTGAGCAGACTCAGTCGGAGGTCCGGCAGAACTTCCTCAACACGCTGCAGAAGGGCCAGATCCGCAAGGGCGTCGTGTCCTCGATCGTCAACTTCGGCGCGTTCGTCGACCTGGGCGGGGTGGACGGCCTGGTGCACGTGTCGGAGCTGTCCTGGAAGCACATCGACCATCCCGGCGAGGTTGTCGAGGTCGGCCAGGACGTCACCGTCGAGGTGCTCGACGTCGACATGGACCGTGAGCGCGTATCGCTGTCGCTGAAGTCCACGCAGGAAGATCCCTGGCAGCAGTTCGCCAGGATGCACCAGATCGGCCAGGTCGTGCCCGGCCGGGTCACCAAGCTGGTCCCGTTTGGCGCATTCGTCCGGGTGGAAGAGGGCATCGAGGGCCTGGTGCACATCTCCGAGCTGGCTGACCGGCACGTCGAGATTCCCGAGCAGGTCGTGCAGGTCGGCGACGAGATCTTCGTCAAGATCATCGATATCGACCTGGACCGCCGCCGGATCAGCCTGTCGCTCAAGCAGGCTAACGAGGGCACCATCGGCGAGGCCATCGGCGAGGACTTCGACCCGACCCTGTACGGCATGCCGGCGACCTACGACGAGCAGGGCAACTACATCTACCCCGACGGCTTCGACCCAGAGTCGGGCGAGTGGCTCGAGGGCTACGACACCCAGCGCGAGGAGTGGGAGCGGCAGTACGCCGAGGCCCGCTCTCGATACGAGGCGCACCGGCAGCAGGTGACCGAGGCCCGCAACAGGTCTTCCGGCGCAGACGGCGGGGGCGTCGATGGTGAGACGGCCGTCTCGGCCCGGCAGCCAGAGCCCGAGGCGGCCGGCCCGCTGGCCTCGGACGAGGCGCTGGCCGCGCTGCGCGAGAAGCTTTCGGGCGGCCAGAGCTGACAGCGGCGTTTCGCCCGGTCATGGTCGTGGCGACCGCTCCGCCGCCAGCGCGGCTGGCTCGTCACCACCATCCCGCCGGCCTGGGCCGCACGCGCGGATGCGGCACGGCCGGCCACGTTGTGTCCGGGAGCTGAGATGCTCCGGGCCGGGCTGACCGGCGGCATCGGGGCCGGGAAGAGCGAGGTGTCCAGGCGCCTTTCCGCACATGGCGCGGTGGTCATCGATGCCGATGCCATTGCCAGGGAAGTAGTCGCGCCAGGCAGCACGGGCCTGATGCAGGTGGCAGCCGCTTTCGGCCCGGGCGTGCTGTTCCCGGACGGCCGCCTGGACCGCGCCGGGCTCGGCGAGATCGTCTTCGCCGACCCTGACCTGCGCACCCGGCTGAACGCGATCATCCACCCGCCCATTGCGGCCCGGATGCGAGAGCTGGAAGCCGCGGCCGGCGATGCCGCGATCGTCGTGCACGACGTTCCGCTGATCGCCGAGAACAATCTGGCCGGTTCCTACGATCTCGTCGTGGTCGTCGACGTGCCGCCGAGGGTCCAGCTGGATCGCCTGGTCAGGCACCGCGGCATGACTCGCGGGCAGGCCAGGGCGCGGATGGCTGCCCAGGCCAGCCGGGAGCAGCGGCTGGCGATCGCCGACATGGTGGTCGACAATTCCGGCTCCCTGGCCGAGCTCGACCGGCAGGTCGGCGAGCTGTGGGCGGAACTGCGCAGGCGGGCGCACGCGGGAGCGCGCTGACCCGCCCGCGACCGGAAGCCGCCGGGCAGATCTGAGTGCCGCAATCAGGCGCTGCGCGCAGAAAGGAGCCGGGCCGGCGGTCCCGCAGAGCGGGCCGGCTTGTCGGACTGTGGTCCTACAGTGGACACAGTGACCCTGCATCGGGATGCCCGCGTACTGGCGGGCTTGAGGGAGGCGTCATGCGGCCCGTGAGCGACCTGCAGCGTCGGCTGGCGCCGTTCGAGGTTGTCACGGACATGGTGCCCGCCGGGGACCAGCCGGACGCCATCGCGGAGATGGAGAAGCGGATCAGGGCGGGGGACGGCGACACGGTGCTGCTCGGCGCGACCGGGACCGGCAAGACCGCGACCGTGGCCTGGCTGGCCGAGCGGCTGCAGCGGCCTACCCTGGTCATGCTGCCGAACAAGACCCTGGCCGCGCAGTTCGCCAACGAGCTGCGCGAGATGCTCCCGCGCAACGCCGTGGAGTACTTCGTCTCCTACTACGACTACTACCAGCCGGAGGCGTACGTCCCGCAGACCGACACCTTCATCGAGAAGGATTCCTCGATCAATGACGAGGTAGACCGGCTGCGGCACTCGGCAACGAACTCGCTGCTCACCCGCCGGGACACGATCGTCGTGGCATCGGTGTCGTGCATCTACGGCCTGGGCACGCCGCAGGAGTACGTCGACCGGATGGTCAGGCTGCGGGCGGGCGGGACGATCGAGCGGGATGCGCTGCTGCGCAAGCTGGTGGGCATGCAGTACGCCCGCAACGATCTTGCCTTTACCCGCGGCACGTTCCGCGTCCGCGGCGACACCATCGAGGTCATCCCCGTCTACGAGGAACTCGCCGTCCGGATCGAGATGTTCGGCGACGAGATCGAGCGGCTGATGACGCTGCACCCGCTGACCGGCGAGGTGATGAGCGAGGACGCCGAGCTGTACATCTTCCCGGCCTCGCACTACGTGGCCGGGCCCGAGCGCATGGAGCGGGCCATCAACGGCATCGAGGCCGAGCTGGCCGGGCGGCTCGGCGAGCTCGAGCGCGGCGGCAAGCTGCTCGAGGCCCAGCGGCTGCGCATGCGAACCACCTACGACGTGGAGATGCTGCGGCAGGTCGGCGGCTGCTCGGGCATCGAGAACTACTCGCGGCACATCGACGGCCGCGAGGCCGGCACCCCGCCGAACACCCTGCTCGACTACTTCCCCGAAGACTTCCTGCTGGTCATCGACGAGTCGCACGTCACCGTGCCGCAGATCGGCGCCATGTACGAGGGGGACGTGTCCCGCAAGCGGGTCCTGGT